>JANMHA010000019.1:0-17888 GCA_031374925.1 Pirellula sp.
GGCTTTGATAATGCGACGCTTGAGAGAAAACTGCTCGCTGACCGATTCGAGAATGAGATCGTATTCGCCTGTGACCGCATCGATACCAGCAGCCATATGAATGCGGCTAGCAAGACTGTCATGGCTTACTTCTGGCCAGTACCCCTGTTCAAAAAACGATTCCCGTTGTTCCAGGATCCACGATCGGGATACGTCGAGGGCCTGTGGACTGTTGTCGACGAGGGTAACGTTTAATCCGAAGGCGACCATTTGACCGGCAATTTGACGGCCAGTCCAACCGGCTCCAATGATCAACACGCGTTGAATCGGACGAGAGGCCGAGTCTAAGATTGACTCACTGGTGACGCTGGATGAGTTTGTGGGTTCCGTTGGAGCCATTGTTGCTGATGATGCTCGCACAGTGACAAGATTTGTTCGGCTGCACGTGCAGCTTGTTGCTGGGCATCATACCACGCTTGCTGTTGATCGAGCAGGCGTAACAATTGGTCTCGTTTGAACTCCGCATCTTTACAAAGACTTATGACCTTTGTTCGCAAGTCTTGGTTCTGCGAGACTTTGCCCCGTTGTACAACTTCCAAGGGCGCGTATATCTGAGAATGGCACACTGGCCTACACCGTGAATCTCCCGTATCGATTCGGCGCTTCATTTGGCTGTTGTTCGCAACGCCAAGCAGCGAGTCCATTGCGCTGGATTCGCATTCAAAACTGTTGCTTCGAACGGTCGACTCACTCGAACTGGTTGTTTTTTCTTTAGCGATTACTTCCATTTGTTCTTCGGTGGGATGAAGGAATCGATAGCTGCCAATTCTTCGCCGGTGACCGTTGCGCCGAAATGAATGCCAAGTTCGTGGATCTGGTTAGCGGCTTGTTCCAGTTGGTCTTTATTGTTGAGTTTGAGAGCCACCGTTTGAGCGATGCTGATCGTTTCGGCCAGGATCGGGTGGTTGAGTTTGGACTGAGCGGATTTCAAACGTTCTAGGGATCGAGCGGCTCGTTGGGCCGACGTGATTCCGAACGTAGCTTTTTCGGTGGCTTGCGAGGTTGCTCGCATGCTGAATTCCAGGTCGGCGATCATGCCCGCGACGAACATGGCTCGCAATCGCGGCGCGGCCTCCTCGGCGTTTGTCTTGCCATCGGTTCGAACGAAGTTGTGGCGAACGGTTCCCTGCGACCAGCTAACCAGTTCGAAATCCAGGCTACCAGCCTTATGGCCGCCCATGTTCACCAGCTTTTCGTCAGGGACGGTGTGGCATCGGTAGCAGCTTTGCGCAACCAAATACACGTTCACTGGGTTTCGCATGCCAAGCTCAATACTGCTCGATAGCCGTTGGATGCGGTGATCAGGTGACTCTTGGGCTCGCGTAGCCTTCGGTCCGCCGTAGTCGTTGTGAACAGTAACCCAATCCTTGGCTGCTCCGTGGCAGGATTCGCAGGACACGCCAGCCATCGCTTCCAGTCGGTTCTCAACTTGTCCCATCGTGTAGTGGCATTGAATGCAATTCGAGTCGCTTTTGAAATTAGCGATCCCGAGTTTGTCTGCGATTTTCTGGGCTTCTGGTCTGCGATGTAGCGTCAGGAAAGTGTCGTTGTGCGGTGTTCGCTGCCAAGTCTGGATTTCGGCCGCATGGCACTTTTCGCAGCTTTGGTAGCCGATGACTTTATGCGGATCGATTGCTAATTTCCACAATTTGTCGCGAGGATCCGACTTGCCGGACGGAGGTGCGGCCATTCCCATTGCCATGGAAAGAAATACCACCGAGAACCAAACGATGGGATTTCGTACACGGGAGGTTAAATTCAATTCAGCTTGGCTCACGTTAAAGAACTCTCGCTTCGGTGGGTTGGATTGTCTCTTCTTCGGATGTCCCGAACCTTGGGCCTTGACACGATCTCAGGAAACATAGACCGCAACTTGCATTCAAGCGTCCAGAATTAGATAATCGCTGCCACTTACGAAGTGAGATTGTTTGGAAAAATCATTACGACCAGCCTTCTCGTTTCAACTGGGTTCCACTTGGCTTTCCGGCGAGCAAACCACCATCAGCGACCTAACCCCAAAACCACGAGTCAAACTACAGGAAAACCGGCTTGTGCCTAAGCCGCCATGGCGCGTTGAACTCATCGTATCGGGTGGGCAAACAGGCGTTGATCGGGCAGCCCTCGACGTTGCGATTGCACTTGAGATACCACATGGCGGTTGGTGCCCACTCGGTAGGATTGCAGAGGATGGACCGATCCCGGACTGCTATCAACTTGAGGAACACCCGTCGCCGAAGTATTCGGACCGAACCAAGCAGAACGTTGTTGATTCGGATGCAACGTTGGTGCTCTACAGTTCCAGTTTGGAGGGAGGGACCCTCAAGACCTTTATGTATGCTGGAAACTTGGGTCAACCCTGTCTGAAAATTCGATTGACGCATCCCGGTCGACTGGAACGCGTGCGAGAATGGCTAATAGGCAATCAAGTTCGAACCCTCAATATCGCCGGTCCACGCGCAAGCAAAGAACCCGAGATTTATCAATGTGCGTTCGATTATTTGATGAAGCTTTTGGCTTAGCCACCCTCCCTATGGGTATCGTCCGGTTTAGTCACCTAGGTTGAGCGGGAGCTTGCCTCCCCTCAACCTTGTTTTGGCGTCCTACATAACGGCCCAGTCACCACCGCACTCCGCTGCTGGCTCGACTGCATTAGGCGGTCGAGCCAGCACCGGAGTGCGATCCTTGAAGGTCTGAACCGCACTTCTAGTACGCCAAAACAGCGTCCGTCGGAGGCAAGCTCCGATCGGACGAAAATGCTTATTACTTAATCGTTGCATTGGCCGGCACATTATCCGCCGTGTAGCGCCAATTCTTTACGTACCAAAGCAAGTCAGCCATTTCCCTTACCGAAATCTGTGACTCGACTCCCTCCGGCATCAGCGATGTGCCTGAACTCTTAAACTCTTCGATCTCAGAGCGATTCAAAGTTGTTGTCGTGCCGTTCTGGCTCAGCAATGTGATCGTTTGCGAGTTCGCGTCTTTGAGTAATCCCTCGACCACCGTTCCATCGTCTGTGCGAGCCAAATAACGGAAGTAATTCGCATCGATCGAACGATTGGGATCTAGGATCGATATGAGCAATTTTTCGAAGGTGTGCACGCGTGAGTCAGAAATGTCTGGTCCAACCACGGTTCCTGTATCGTCGATTCGGTGACAAGCCGAACAGTTCTTGGTGAAGACTGCTTTGCCGCGATTGTTGTTTGGATCAACTTCGATCGTCGCCAATTGCTTGGAATAGGCATCGATGACGTTTTGACGATCGGTGTTGATCGACGACGAAAGCAACTTCGCAAGCCGAGGGGCGACCAAAGTATCGCGCACCGCAGCTAGATTTTGGATTTGTGATGCATCGAAGACTTTGCTTGACAGTTTGCCCGACTCAAGAGCATCAACCAACATTCCAAGTCGCTTCGGGTTGTTGCGAATCGCATTGAACAAATCTTGCCGGATTTCTGGCAAAGCGGATGGCAACCGATCGAGCAACCAAGTTGCAAACTCCGGCGTGTCGTGAACAGAACAGGTCGCAATCGCCGTCTTGAGCAAAACGCTATCGGAGCTGTCTAGCAACTTCAGAGCAATCGTTTTTGAGGAGTCGGATTTGCTTGAAGCTAAAACCGCTATCGCAGCTCTTTGATTGATGGGGTTACTATGCGAGGCTACCGTATCTTGAACAAGCTTTTCAATCGTGCTGCCGGGATCGATTGGAAGCTTGCCAGACCTCGCAAACCCCTCGAGTATTGCAAAATCAATCGTTCGTAAAGTCTTAATTTTACTATCGCTCAACAGCCCATGACTCGCCTCAACATGCTCCTGTAACGAAAAGCTCTTGGATGGGTTTTGGCCCGCGCGCAGAGCCAATCGAACGATACAATCTCGTGCGATCGGCGAAATCTCTTTCTCGGCACTACTTGCCTCGGCTTGGTATTTCGACAGAAATGGAAGCAAATTGTCACGCCACGCGGCGGTGGTGGCCAGCCAGAGATGTGGGGGATCACCGTTGAGGAATAGTGACTTAGCTGCCAACCCTGCATAGCGGCCAAACATGACTTCGTACACAGGCGATTTTTCATCTATCGGTTGAACGGCAATAAACCAAGCGGCTGAACTCATTTCATCCACGGAGGCGATTGGGTTGTCGAAGGTGTCTATGGCCGCAATAATCCATTTTGAATCCCATTTCGCAGAAGTCTGGCGCATGGCCCTCCAAACCATCGATCGCAGTTCGGGGCTTTTCGATTGGAACAAAGCCGCAACCGTTGATTCATCGAGCGAATCGCATGCGGCCAAAAGGGAACAAGCATCGGCGATAAACCCGACAGGCGATGTTCCCGTGTTGCAAATTGCCTTGAGGGTAGCAACAAAAGATTCCTTGTGTCCAACGGCTGCTGCCTCAAGAATCGTTTTCGAGGTAATGCTTCGATTCCAAGCGTTTGGATGGGTCAGCCAATCAGCAGGACTGGAAGCATGGTTTTCGATTGGGTTGGTTTTCAGCTCTGTTCCGGTTTTGCGAGAAACCCGATAGATACGACCATTGGAATCACCCAATCTCTGATCCGGTCGGTTTTTCAATTCCGTCGGGACCCATTCTGGATGTTCGATGACGGCCCGATACATGTCGACGACGTAGATATCGCCGCCAGGTCCTTCGTAAAGATCGACCGGCCGAAACCATGGATCGTGACTTGCCAACCACTCACGTTCGGGAGCTTCGTCGGACACCACCGAAAGACCATTTTTTCGCGTGATGGATCGACGCTGCACCAGCGAGCCGGTTGGTTCGCAAGTGAGGGCGGTGGCAAAGGGGGCATCGGGAAAATGCCGGCTATGCGTCACGAGCAAACCACACGCAGCTGTAAACTGACCGGCATGCAGATTCGAAGTCGTCCATGCATTGACCAGCGGGTGGACTGATGAAGCCGCGTTGCTGGGGGACACATCATGAAGAGGCGTGGCGATTCCGGAAAGCGGACTCAAACTCACATCGGCTCGTTCACTAACGATCTCGAAACAAGGATTACGGTTGGAACAGCCGTAGCGATGACCGAATTGGTCAAACGAAAGTCCGAATTGAGTCGGGCCAGCGATGCACTCAATGCGACCAGTGAGCATGTGGACTCGAAGATCACCACCGGTTATATCGAGGATTTCCGATGGTTGCGTTCCAAACGGAAGGATTGCTTTGATCTTGCCCCCGCGGAGACCGCTCGCAATGTATAGCCAGCCGTCGGAACGTATGACAGGATGGTTGGCTCGCAACTGGGGATTGCCGATGGCAAACCCGTCGAGCCAAACTTCCGTGGAATCGGATCGCAAGTCCCCATCAGCATCGCGCAGCATCAGCAATTGCCCTTGCGAAGTGACGATCGCACCGTCTTGCCAAGGTTGAACTCCGGTTGCAAAGAGGAGCTTGTCTGCGAACACAGTCGAAGATTCAAAAAAACCATCGTTGTTTTTGTCTTGAAGCACCACGATGCGGCTCTTGGGTGCGTCGTCTGCAGTTGGATAGTCACCCATCTCAACGACCCACATGCGTCCCTGGGCGTCGATTTGCATGGAGACGGGATCAACAATCTGCGGTTCCGATGCGACCAACTCCACCTTGAAACCAGGTTCGGTCTCAAACCACTTGAGGCTTTCCTGCGGGCTGACAGGCGACTGTGGCTTTGATTGGAGCGAAACCGGCTTGAGTGCAGCTTGCCGCGCGTGCAAAGTTTGCATGACATGGGTCAAGCCCTCGACCATTTTCGGTTCGGCTTGTTCCTCCAAGCAACTGGTTCGGCATCGCCAAGTTGTATAACCTCCAAGTTGAAACAGTTCAGGTGGTGGAATATAGCCTGCGTGGCCATTTGCTAGTCCAATATTCATGGTCAATCGAAAGGGACTGGCTTGACGGAGTTTTAATCCTGTCTCATTGTAAGATTCGCATGGGTTAGCCACGATGACGAAATCATTGAACCGGATGGCTTGCAAGTTGAGTTTGCGAGTCGGTGGCGTTTCACTGAGCAGAACGGTCTCGCGTGCGTAGTTTTCATCCAGTGTCTTGGGTAATCGGTCTTGAAGGTGTGTTTCGATGTATCGCTTTGCGGTTGCTACTTCGGCTGCACTCGGCATGCGAACCGCAAGGTCGATAGAATCGAGTTCGACATCGAGACTAAGTTGCGAGGAGTATTGGATCGATGGCAGTGCGGATAGGATCCTATCGGAAACGTAGGTTCCCACTTCGGTATAGGTAAAGGGTGCGGCAGGTTTGCTGAAGTCGATGCAGTTTGCATTGCCACTGGTTGCATTGGCCATGAGCCCCACGAACGAATCGGGCGAGTCAGGGCGAAGCGATTTCCCGAGTCGTTCGCAAACGACGCCAAAGTAGTCGGCGGAAAGGTTGGGTGCGCCAGCGTAATGAGTGCAGAACGATGCGAGGACCGATATGGGCTTGCCCTCCATATCTTGGATAGAGAGGATCGGTACAACGGTGTCGACAGGACCTATGGGTGCCATTTTGTTTGGGTTGTCATGCCCGGGGTTCATATTGACCGAATCGCTGGCCCTGCCTGAAAACGGTGACGAGGTGGCTTTACCGGGTTTCATGAGCCAGTCACGACAGTAGATATACTGCTCGCAGATCACCGTTGCGGTCCCCCATTGGGCAGGCACCATTCGCTTTTGGGCTTCTGCGATTCCCTCTGCGATCCAACCTGTGAGTGACTCGGCGTAGTCCTGTTGGACAGGCGTGCCATGTACTCCATCCACCGCGACAGCAGAATGAGTATGGGTCGCTGCAATCAATATGTGGTTAGTCGCAATCCCAGTTTTGGATTGTGTCAACGCCTTGGCCTTATCGACCAACTGCAACGGGAGAATGCAATTGTCGACGATGCAGATTGCGATCTGCATCTTGCCATCACCTAGGACCAGACAGCGCGCATGTAGAGGGTCGTTGATCCGATCCACTTGCTTGCCCGAGATGCCGCCATTGACCCATACGGGCAAGTTGACTGGATTGATGTTCTTTGCGAAAACACCAGCCAAAAGGTTGCCGCCGGCTGGTATTAAGGGTTCTGTTGCGTTGGCGAAAAAAGTCGCGGTGCAAGCAACGAAAAAAGCAACAAGAGGACGCGAACACTTGCCGAAGATGGTCCAAGAAAACTGCATCGGAGGGAACCTATAAAAAGCGTTTCGAGGTGTAGCTTAGGTGCATTCTTTTGTTCAAAGGCGCAATGGGCTTTCGTACAAATGCTAGCATCCCATCAAAATATTTTAGCGAAACTGCCGACGAATCGCTGTTGTTTTCTCGGAGTTTGCTATACTTCCAAAAATAGTTGGCATCATGCTGGGAAGCTTGCTTGTTTTGGGCAGGAATGTAGTCTTGTTCCGGGCTTCTCATAGCAAATGACTTGCTGCATAAGGGTGAAAATCGAATGACTCGTATTCCCATTAGCCAAGCTGACGAACACGCACGTCGGATGAAAGAACGTTTGGAGCTGAGTACGGCCGAGATTGGTCTGCAGGTTCGAACGACGAACTGTCTGGAGGAGAAAGGGATCTTCACCGTTCGCGATCTTCTGCAAAGCTCTCCTGAGACGCTATTGAGCATTGCCAATTTTGGCGAAAAAACGCTCGAGGAAGTTTATCTTGCGCTGGAGAAGATCGGTTACAACCGAGAGTGGCGCAAGCCGAGATAATTCTAAAACAAAAATAAGTATCCCCCGAGTAAACTCGGGGGGTATTTGCGTCTGTGCTATGGCGATCAGTTATCCCCTTGGATGTTCCCCAAGTATTGCTTGCGGACTTCGGGATGTTGTTTCACTTGCTCCGGAGTTCCCTCGCACAGGACCGATCCTTTGTTGATCACGTAGCAGCGATCGACTGCGGCTAAGATTTCCAAAGCCGCGTGGTCGGTAATCAGAATCGATATTCCGGTATCACGAAGATCGAAGATTGTTTGTTGAATGCTCTGGACTGTCACCGGATCGATGCCGGCAAAGGGTTCGTCGAGCATGATGATGCGAGGATTTGAGACTAGGCATCGTGCAATCTCCAATCGACGCCTCTCCCCGCCGGACAGCTTCGATGCTCGCGATCGTCGGATGTGCGTGATCTTGAACTGCCCTAAGAGTTCGTCCGTTCTCTTTCGGCGTTCTGTCCAGCCAACGCCTAAGAGTTCGAGCATGGCTGAAATATTTTGCTCGACCGTCAGTTTTCGAAAAACGCTCGATTCCTGTGCGAGGTAGCCCATCCCGCCATCGCGAGCGCGTCGAAACATGGGCCAATAAGTGACTTCTTCGCCCCCTAGGAACACTTGGCCTCGATCGGGCATTACCAAGCCGCAGGTCATTCGAAAACTCGTGGACTTGCCAGCCCCATTGGGACCTAGCAAGCCGACAATCTCCGCCTCGCCTACTCGCATGCTTACGCCGCTGACTACTTTGCGTCGGCCATAGGTCTTTTCGAGTCCAACAACATTCAGAACATCCATGTTCTATTCCTTTCACGCACAGTAGAGCGCTGACTAACGAATCAGTCCCATGCGCTGGAAGTTCGGTAGAAACGGCACTGGAGCATTCCAGTAGTGAGGCCAAAACACCATGACAGCCCGTCCTATAAACAGTCGCTCGGGTGCGTGGTGCTGGCTCCATGATCGGGCATCCGAGCTAGCCGCGGAATTGTCTCCCATCGGAAAATACCAGTCCTTTTCCAAAGTGAAATCAAATTCTTGTCTTTTTTCCGCCAAGGGGCCGCAAGCCCACAAATTGGGGTTGGACAGCATTGCGTTTCGGTTCAGTCCCTCTATTGACATTTTTTTTGTCAATTCGTTTGCACTGAGGTTGTGGACTTCGCGTGCGTAGCGTTCGTTGTTTTCTGGGTTGGTTGATTGCCGAAGGGTGGCATTGAAATCGGAATAGTCGGACAATTGGTATCCCTCTCCATGCGCAATGTAGTAGATATCGCGATATACCTGTGACCGAACAATCTCAGCAGCACCCCCTTCAACTCCAACCGCGATCGGTGCGGAGTCAAGAGGGTTACTGGCTGTACTCCTCGGAATTCGATTATTGATTGGCAAGTAAGCGTCGCTCAAGAGGTTTCCGCTTGGCGTCCATTTCACGGGCGTACCATCCACCCACAACACCAACGTATCGTCTACATTTGCAAATCGAATGCGATGCTTGCCACCGGCTCTCACTTTGGTGAACGCAGTGGCTTTGTCAGAGAGCGTATTGCCGTCGCTTTGAAACGCTTCAACGATGTTTCCGTTAACTTTTACAACGGCAGTCGCCAGTCCGGTTTTCAGATCGATACGGCATTCGTGTTCTACCCCAGCTTCGACCAGGAGCAGGGCCAACGATTTGGTTTCCCGTTCCGTTTTGAATTCGAAATCGGCGGCCAGATCTCCAATCCAGTGCATTCCATCATATTCAAGAGGAACGTTTCTTCTATCTCCACTGATTCCCCTTTGAATGGCCGAGCTAATAAACGACTCCGCCAGAGGACGAAAATCATTCTTGTTCATTTTTGTGTTAAACGTCGAAAAACGAGCGTTATAGGCTGTGAAATCCGTAATCAGTCGTGACGACCGAGGTGGTATCGCATTGGGTAATATCCCAGTCTGGCGCAGGGAATCCCAAACCAACGGATCTACCACATGATGATAATATCGAAGCCAATGCGTTGAGCCAGCCGGTACGTCCGTGATGGATGCCGACCATTTGCTTTCCGTTTGCGTGACTTGCCATTTCGATTCCTCTGCTGGAAAAGGTTGCCATTGGCTTGGTCTCCCAGCCTTGACTAGGCTTTTCGGAACATACTTGGAATCATATAGGATCTGAAGCATCGCGTTCATAACGTGTGGTGGTTTGCGAGCGATTTGAAACGCTTCCGCACTGTCGGCTTTGGTGGCATCCGTTTTCAATGTGTCTTGCCTGACGTAGATGTTTCCACCGCGAATACGGATGGTTTCGTTCGGACGACCGATGCATCGTTTGATGTAGTTGAGACGGGCATCTTGGATAAATTTGAAAACGATGACATCCCAACGTTGTGGTTTATTCCAAGCGTATGCCAACTTGCTGACCAAAATTCGGTCCCCCGAAAAAGTCGAGTGATTGGCGGATTCCTCGGGATTCGCGACTTGGGACTTGCGGCAAAGCGGGCATGTTGTCGCAATGACCATTTCATCACTTCTAGAGCCGACATCGTTGAATTCGTCGCTTGCCCCACATTGGTATTGGTAACCGCACTCCTCGCACCTGATATCCTTATGGGCACCCATCAAGGTTGGAGCCATCGAGCCAGTGGGGATGACGAAAGCTTCCGCGATGAAGGCTTTGAATAACAGGGCCAAGATGAAAGCTACCGCTAAGCTTTCGACGGTTTCGCGAAAGACCTGCAACTCGGTAGATTTGGATGGAGTGGCCTCGTTCATGAAATCGATGTTGGGGTGAGGTGACTTACGAATCTAGGATGGAAAGATGAATTCCCGAAGAAATTCGAATTCAGAGTATAGCCGACATTGGGCTTTCGAGGCTGCGCGAGAATTCTTGGCATAAGGCGAGCGGCGATGTGAAAACTACCAATCATAACCCGATACGTAGGTGAAGGAGCTGCGAAACTGTCCCTCGCTTACGCTTCGGGCTGGGATACTCCAATCTGCCGCTCGCATAACAGGCCCTGTGGCTACGGAACAGAATAGAATTCCACACCCAACTTCGTAGTGGAAATCATTGGCTTAATAGCGGAAATCATTAGAATTTAGGGAAGCACTGAATTCTTGCGAATTCAGCTACGAATGGTTTTTGCCTGACGACTATCTAGTGTTACGAATAACAACCTTATGGTTCCTTAATGGTGGATTATTTTTCTTTAATATTGCAAGCAAACACGAATTGCCCAGGGGTTGAGCCTGTGCTCCCAATGGTTGCATCTTTACGCAGCCTCTCAATTTCGCGACAATGCTGGGTTTTGCGACTATCGTAAGGGCCGCCGACGCCCACAACCTATGCGTTTAGTTGACAGACCTGTAAATATTGATCGAGAAAGAAACGTATTCCTATGGCAGATGCGAAACTCTTAGGCGAAGTAGACCCTGCGGTGATGGCTGCATCCGGCCAAGTCGAAGCACAGGTCGATGTCGATCCAGCCGAAACCAGCGAATGGCTCGGCTCGCTCGACTACGTCTACAAGAGCAAAGGGGCTGATCGCGTCCGCTATTTGGTTAAGGCCATTGAGAATCGTGCTCGACGCGATGGTGTCGAAATCCCGATCGAGACCAACACGCCCTACGTCAATACCATCCCACCCGATAAGCAGCCGGCCTATCCAGGTAACCGCGAAACCGAACGCCGTATCAAAAGCATCGTTCGCTGGAACGCGATGGCCATGGTGGTGCGAGCCAATAAGAAGACCGATAACCATGGCGGTCTTATCGGCGGCCAAGTCGGTGGGCACATCAGCACGTTTGCTAGCAGTGCAACACTCTACGAAGTCGGCTTCAACCACTTTTTCCGTGGACGCGGTGCATCGGGATACTCGGGAGATTTGATTTATTTTCAAGGGCACGCGTCGCCCGGTATGTACTCTCGAGCATTCTTGGAAGGACGTTTGCCAGAAGTCAAACTGGAGAATTTTCGTCAAGAACTGCAACCCGATGGAGGCCTTTGTAGCTACCCGCACCCGTGGCTCATGCCTGACTTCTGGGAGTATCCGACGGTATCGATGGGCCTTGGCCCGATTATGGCCATCTACCAAGCTCGTTTCAACGAGTACCTCAAAGATCGCGGGTTAAAAGACACAACCGGCCAAAAGGTTTGGGCCTTTCTCGGTGACGGCGAATGCGACGAACCAGAAACGCTTGGAGCCATCACGTTGGCCTCCCGCGAAAAACTCGACAACCTCATCTTCGTTGTGAACTGCAATCTGCAGCGACTCGACGGACCCGTTCGAGGCAACGGCAAAATCATCCAAGAGCTCGAAGCCATCTTCCGCGGAGCCGGTTGGAACGTGATCAAAGTCGTTTGGGGCGGCGATTGGGATGCACTCTTGGCCAAGGACGAGTCAGGACTGCTGGCACAACGCATGACCGAAGTGGTCGACGGCCAGTATCAAAAGTATGTCGGCATGAACGGTGCGTACATTCGCGAACACTTCTTCGGCAAGTACCCCGAGCTTCTCAAGTTGGTCGAAAACTATTCCGACGAACGACTCGAAAAGATGAAACGCGGCGGCCACGATCCGGAAAAGGTTTACACGGCCTACAAAGCGGCTGTCGAGCATAAAGGTCAACCAACTGTCATCCTTGCCAAGACGATAAAGGGTTATGGGTTAGGTGAGGCTGGCGAAGGTCGCAACATCGCTCACAACCAAAAGAAAATGAACGACAAGGAGTTGCTTGAGTTCCGAAGCCGATTCGGCATTCCAATCTCGGACGAAGAGGTAGCCAACGCGCCGTTTTATAAACCACCTGTCTCTAGTCATGAGATCAAGTACCTGCTCGACCGTCGCGAAGCTCTCGGTGGACCAGTCCCTAGCAGGCCAACAGTCCATCCCAAGCTAGAAACGCCAACGCTCGCCAATTATCGCAAGTTCATGTCCACCCAACTCGAAGGCAAGTCCATTAGCACCACCAATGGATTCGTTCGATTGCTCGGGCGATTGGTGAAAGACAGCACCGTCGGCAAATTTATCGTTCCGATTGTTCCGGACGAGTCACGCACCTTTGGTATGGAAGGCTTGTTTACCGAGATTGGGATCTATGCACATGCAGGACAGTTATACGAACCCATCGATCGCAAGGATGCGGAACAGAAGATTGGTTACTACAAGGAGGCAAGCGACGGCCAAATTCTAGAAGAGGGAATCACCGAAGCGGGTTCGATGAGCAGTTTCAACGCTGCCGGTACAGCTTACTCGGCCCACGGCATCAACATGATCCCGTTCTATATCTACTATTCGATGTTCGGATTTCAACGCGTTGGCGATTCGATTTGGGCTGCAGCCGACATGCGGGCAAAGGGATTCCTCATCGGCGGCACCGCTGGACGAACGACCCTCAATGGCGAAGGACTCCAGCATCAAGACGGACACAGTCACCTCAACGCCATGGCCTTTCCAACCGTTCGTGCCTACGACCCAGCTTGGGCGTACGAAACTGCCGTTCTCATATTGGACGGCATGCGTCGACTTTTCCAAGAAGACGAGACCGGGATCTACTACATCACGGTCCATAACGAAGATTATGAAATGCCTGCGATGCCAGAAGGAGTCGAAGAAGGCATCATCAAAGGCATCTACAAGTTTTCATCGAATGAGGTGCCTGGAGCGAAAGCCCGTGTTCAACTCTTCGGTAGCGGATCGATACTGCGATGCGCCTTGGAAGCCCAAAAAATTCTGGCCGAGAAGTACCAAGTCGCCAGCGATGTTTGGAGCGTTACCAGCTACACGCAACTTCGGCGAGATGCCCAAACCTGCGAGCGTTGGAATATGCTTCACCCCGATCAAACACCTCGCAAGAGTTACATCGAAACGGTCTTGGCGGACGTCAAGGGACCGATCATTTCGTCTAGTGACAATGTTCGCGCGGTCGCGGAGCAATTGCTTCCCTACGTGTCCTCCGATTACTACGTCTTGGGATGCGATGGGCTCGGCCGCAGCGAAACCCGTCAAGCATTACGTCGACATTTCGAGGTCGATGCTGTCTCGATCACCATTGCAGCTTTGTATCGATTGAGCAAACAAGGGGCACTCCCTGGCAGTGATGTGGCAAGCGCCATCAAGGACCTTGGTTTCGACCCTGAAAAGCAGAACCCATTGTTCGCATAATGGGCCGGCCAGCCCGCAAGGGCGCGATTGTTTCATCACCAAAAACACCTTCTATCCACTCGCTTCCAAACAATAAATAATGCCAACTGAAATCAAACTTCCATCCCTTGGTGAAGGCATCGAATCGGGTGATGTCCTTGAAATTTTGGTCAAGGTAGGGGATGTCATCAAGAAGGACCAGTCGATCGTCGAGATGGAAACCGACAAGGCGACGGTCTCGGTGCCAAGCCCATTGGCCGGCAAGATTTTGAGCATAGCGATCAAGGAAGGTCAAACGGTCGCCATCGGAATGGTTCTCGCCTCCATCGATGCCGTAGGGGCCGCTGCTCCGGCGCCCGCGCCAACGCCAAACCCAAACCCAGCTAAACCGCAAGCACCTGCCGCAACGGTACCACAAGTTTCGACCCCGGTTGCCGTCACTCCTGTTACTCCAATTTCTCCAACTACTTCTGTTGCTCCAGTGGCCCCCCCTGCTCCGCTGAAGCCCGCAGCACCCATCGTGGTTCCACCAGCTCCGGTAGCGCCAGTTGCCATGGCTCAGCCAGCATCAGCCGATGCGGGAACTCCCTTCAGCGACGACGTCATTCCAGCAGGTCCAGCCATTCGACGTTTCGCTCGTGAAGTAGGAGTCGATCTGGCCAGCGTCGCAGGCACCGGCGACGGTGGTCGAATCACTCGCGACGACGTTTTGGCCGTGGTTCGCCATGCAAGCCAGAGCGCCCGCAGTGCACCGCAAACTCTACAGGCAAGCAATACCGCAACCATCGCCAGCGAAGCCCCAACTTCGAAGTCGACCACTAACACGAAAGGGCCGGTATTACCTGGAACCGTCGCTCACGATGACTATGGACCGATCCGGGTCGATCGCATGACCAAGATCCGCAAGACCATCGCAGCCCAAATGCACAAATCCTGGTCGTCTGTTCCTCGGGTCGTCAACTTTGATGATGCTGATATCACGGAGCTGGAAGCCATTCGACAGGCGAGCAAGGATGACTATGCTTCGCGCGGCATCAAGCTGACCACGATGCCGTTCCTGATCAAGGCTGTGGCAACTGCGTTGAAGCATCATCCGGCCCTCAACGCCACCATCGACATGGAAAACGAACAGATCATTTACAAGGACTACGTTAACGTTGGGATCGCGGTCGATGGCGAACGCGGTTTGGTCGTGCCAACGCTTAAGAATGCTGACCGGATGTCGATTCCAGATATCGCCTACTCCTTATCGGACCTTTCGTCGCGAGTGCGCAACAACAGCTATGCGGTCAGTGACCTGAGGGGCGGAACCTTTACGATCAGCAATCTAGGTGCGATTGGTGGAACCTACTCGACACCGATCATCAATGTGCCGGAAGTCGCGATCTTGCTCGTCGGTCGATCTCGCAAGATGCCGATCGTTATGGAGGACGACTCGATCAAAGCACGGCTGATGATGCCCTTGAGCTTGGCCTACGACCATCGCTCCGTTGACGGAGCTACCGCAGCCAGATTCCTAAACGACATTATCGCCTATCTAGAAGCTCCCAGCCGATTGCTGCTCGCGATTTAGGCAAAGCAAGGCGTACGGCGTCCAACCCCCCGCACATTGCTGCCTTTATTTCTGACTACAGCTTCGAGCAATCGGAAGTTTACCGAAGTCTCACTTCATGTGATCAAATACATTTAAAGTCGCTTGTTAAGCGAATTAATCCAAGGAGCGACGATTGAACCCTAGGGCATAGCAAGTTAAACTTAGTCGATGTCTCAGCCAAGATCGCGATCCAAATGATCGCGGTTACGATGCAATTCGAAGGGTCTTTCTCAACGCGATTGTAAGAAACTCTGTGCTGCTACGTTAAACTAGACCTGCTTCTACCGACGCACAACGGTCCGGTTTGTTTCTCAGGAAAACTCAAAAATGTCAATCGGGTAGATACTAGGGTTAAGTGCGAGAAGTGATGGTACAATTCAGTTTACCCTCCCCGGCCTACGCCGGCCTACGGCCGACCCTCCCCGAGGGAGAATGACTTGATAGACCCTTCCCGAGGAAGGGTGACCTTCTTCCAAATCGAACAATGCTCACACACAACACCGTCTGGCAGTTTGCAACAGCCGCCAATATTCGTTTTGGTCGCGGTTGCTCAGCGTTGCTTCCTGACGAGTTGCGACGTTTGAATGTCACTCGACCGCTGATTGTTACGGACAAGACGATTGCCGGCTTGCCGCAGGTCGCTCAATTACTGCAACGTCTGCGATTGTCCAGTAGCCAAATTCTGGTGTTTGATGATTGTGTTCCCGAACCACCGATCGATACTGCTCAAGCGGCGATCGCGTCCGGGAGAGCCGCTGGTGTCGATGGCGTAGTCGCCATTGGCGGTGGAAGCAATTTGGACATCGGCAAGATTGCAGCCACCGTCCTACGTCACGGTGGAACGCCTCGCGACTATTTTGGCTTTGATGCGGTGCCAGGTCCGATTCTTCCTATGATCGCTATGCCAACCACGTCAGGGACAGGTAGCGAAGTTTCGCACGCGGCGGTTTTAACCGACACTGCGGCCCAAAACAAAGTTAGCACGCTCAGCCGGTGGCTTCGTCCCGATGTTGCCATTGTGGACCCCGCCTTAACCGACTCCTGTCCACCCCGAGTAACGGCCCATAGCGGTGTCGACGCTTTGGTGCACGCGATCGAAGCGGTAACCAATCGTGACTACAGCCAGATGACCGAAGTTGACCCACAAGCCAGAGCTTATGAAGGGAGCTATCCGTTGACGCGGTTACTAGGTGCCGAAGCAATTCGGCTAGTAGGGAGTTTTCTGGTGCGAGCTTATCGGAAACCAGACGACTTGGAAGCACGCGATGGAATGGCGTTGGCTGCGATGCTGGCTGGGATGGCATTTTCCAATAGCGGCGTCGCCTTGGTACACGCTTTGGAATACCCAATCGGTGGGCTTACGCATTGCAGTCATGGCGAGGGGAACGGTTTGCTTTTGCCGCATGTGATGCGTTTCAATTTGCCCGCCTGTACAAACGCGATGGCGGATGTAGCGAATTGGCTAGGCTGTGTTACGAATGGATTATCTATTTCGGATGCGGCAGCATCGGCGATTGCGGCAGTCGTGGAGATGCAGCACGCGGTTGGAATAAGGACGCGACTGTGCGACTTGGGACTTGGTCGAGAACAAATACCGTTGGTGGCGCAGAAAGCATTTCAGATCAAGCGGCTGATGGATGTGAATCCACGGCGGCCAACGGAACGAGATTTGGTTGAAATACTTGAGAGTGCGTTCTAGTGTGGCGCAGCGGTCCCCGCCTTGTTGCAGCGTGAGGCCATCTGTGAAAACATGTCTTCATCGAATTTTCCCAGCCAATTCGTTACTTGGGAGGGTGAGGCGGGTGAGGCTCCTGCCGAACCATGGCGGCGTCAGGCTCGGCAGGAGCGTTGCCCTCCCAGCAGGGTTGCATGCTTGCAGAATTCAGCAGTGCGATCTAAAAGCTGTGATGAATCCCAGCACTCCAAAAAAGCCGGGATGAATCCCGGCACTCCAAAAAAAGAAAAAGGCATGTTCTGAGAACATGCCTTTTCTATGGTTTCTTCATCGATGACGCCCACGGCGACAATCGATTACTTGAGTTCAACAGTAGCACCGGCTTCGGTGAGTTCTGCTTTGACCTTTTCTGCGTCTTCTTTCGAAACGCCTTCTTTGATCTTGGCAGGGACTGCTTCAACCAGTTTCTTGGAGTCCATCAAAGATAGACCGGTCAAGTTCTTTACGACCTTGACTACGTCTAGCTTCTTCTCGCCGAAGGATGTCATCACAACATCGAATTCAGTTTGAACAGCAGCGACGACTGGTGCAGCATCCGTTGGAGCTGCCATCATCATACCGCCACCGGAAGCGGCTTCGATGCCGTGAACTTCCTTCAAATAATCACTCAATTCCTTGGCTTGCTTGAGCGTCAGGCCGACGATCTTCTCGCCCAAGGTCTTGATTTCTTCCGCGAAAGCGGTTGCTGACTCGGACATAATCTTACCTATCCTCTTGTTGGGAAAAACA
>JANMHA010000348.1:0-9761 GCA_031374925.1 Pirellula sp.
CGCTTCCAACCCGACGAAGTACAACAGACCGTTCGCCATCTTGTGGCGGCTCTTCGGTATAGGTCGCATCGAGTCGTCTCGTTGGCTTGGTAATCGAACCAAGATATTTCGTTGCATACTCCAACGCCTTGGCTTCTTCGAACTTGCCAGTGACGACGAGTACGACGTTATCTGGCTGATAGTATTTGCGATAGAAATCTTGCAGGTTGTCGATGGGAACTCGTTCGATATCGGACCGATTACCTATGGTGCTCTTGCCATAGTTATGCCATTCATACGCGACAGCTTGGACTCGTTGAGAAAGCACACCTTGTGGGCTGTTTTCCCCACGTTCAAACTCATTCCGAAC
The DNA here is from genome assembly GCA_031374925.1 of Pirellula sp. Classification (GTDB taxonomy): domain Bacteria; phylum Planctomycetota; class Planctomycetia; order Pirellulales; family Pirellulaceae; genus JBKCUI01. Next base: position 350 of record JANMHA010000348.1, read on the forward strand.
CACTGTAAATTCAGACATCAGGTCTTCGCGTTTGATGTAGCTATTGACCAGCCTGTCGGACTCCATGGAAATCGCGAACTCAAGATTCTCATCCGTGGCGGGTAGTGTTTCGAAATAGTTCGTTCGGTCGACATTGGTCGTGCCGTTAAAGCTGGCCCCATGATCTCGCAAAGCTTTCGGTACTTCCGGAAACGATGGAGTCCCTTTGAAGACCAGGTGTTCAAGCAAGTGGGCCATTCCCGCTTCGCCGTATCCCTCGTGCCGAGAACCGACAAGCACTGTCATGTTGACGGTAATCGTCGGCCTGGAAACGTCCGGTAATAGTAGTAGACGAGCACCATTGGAGTAACGGTACTCCGTTACTCCTTCGACCGACGCGACTTTTTCGAAGGCCTCTTTGGCGATTAGTGTGTTCCCCATGAAAAGGATCATGGCAATGTTTAATAATTTCCGCATAGGATGTTGCTCCGCAAAAATGAAAAACGGAATGAAGACGGAACCAATGATGGTTGTCAACAGAGCTCAGTCTAACATCCAACGATGACGATGAAGCTCGAAATGAACTACGGTTGGCATTTTGCGGTGGAGATTTTCCGACATCGTATAAATCCGAGCCGTAGTCTACGGTTTGGCCAATCAGCCGTCGCCTCGAGCTCGGGATTCAAAGCGAAAACCCTGCGTTGGGAATAATGCTCCGCACCTACCCAGTAGCATTCGAATCGTCGCTCGCCTAAGATGTCGTTTTTCTATGAGACCCCTCTTCTTGACTTGGATGATTTGCATGCGTTGCGAGAGCTTTTCCGGGGATTTAGTACATTCGACGTGCGATTGCCTTGTCGTAGGGATCGATAGTACATGGAACGAATCCACTGAAATTGCTAAAATCAATGCAGCCACAAATGGCTTGTTGCGTCGGCTCATCGAGTCGGAAGAGATATCGACCAAACCTCTCAAAATCACACAGATCATCGAACCCGTTGGACTGTCGGTGAAGGTGCTAGTAACCGTTGGATTGGGCTCGCGTGATTCCGCCGATCCAAGTGTTTACTCACGTGCGGCTGCGGCGGCTTTGAAAGCCACCGCTTCCAAAAAACGAAACGTGGTGCGGGTTGTGGGATTCACGGGGGCACCAATCTTGCTTCGCGGCGCGGTCGCCGGAGCCATGGTCGGTTGCGTCGGCCAAGACCTGTTTCGAAAGGAAAAATCGCTGTTTGAGCCGGAACGCGTCGAATGGGTCGGCGTCGACGAAGCCACCGTACAAGCCGGAACGATTCTCGGTGAAGCTATCAATTTCGCACGTCGATTGGTCAACTTGCCTCCAAACTACCTCTATCCCGAAACGCTGGCAGACGAAGCCCTTAACCTGGGCCGGACGCACTCTCTGGAAGTTGAGGTTTGGGACAGAAGAAAGCTAGAGATTGAAGGCTGTGGGGCTCTTCTTGGGGTCGCTCGTGGCTCGGTCCGCGATCCACGTTTGGTTATTCTTCGATACAACGGCGGGACTGCAGGACAAGCCCCGACGGTTTTGGTTGGCAAGGGGGTGACGTTCGATAGCGGTGGCTATTCCATCAAACCAACGGATGGAATGCTTACCATGAAATGCGACATGGCAGGCGCAGCCACGGTCCTCGGGATCATGAAGGCAGCTGTGCAGTTCAACGTCAAGCACAACCTCGTCGCCATCTTGGGCTTGGTCGAGAATCTGATCTCAGGCGATGCATTCAAACTCGGAGATGTTTTGACCGCGAGGAATGGCAAAACAATCGAAATCCACAACACCGACGCGGAAGGACGTTTGGTTCTAGCCGATTGCCTCAACGTCGCTCTCGATCAAAAGCCGGCTCGGATCGTTGACTTTGCGACTTTAACCGGAGCTTGCGTGGTTGGGTTGGGGCTCGAGATTTCTGGCTTGATGACCAACAACGAAGCTTGGCAGAATGAAATCAAGCAGACGGCAGATGCTTGCGGCGAATACACTTGGCCATTGCCAATGCACTCGTTTTTTTCGGAGCAAATTGCCGGCAAGATCGCTGATATCAAGAACGTAGGAGAAGGTCGATACGGTGGCGCCATTACTGCTGCGAAATTCTTGCAAGAGTTTGTCGATGAAGTACCTTGGACACACATTGACATCGCTGGACCAGCCTTTTTGGATAGCGCCAAACCTTGGTGCGATGCCGGCGGAACCGGAACGCTGGTTCGAACCTTTGTCGAATTGCTGTCCAAGCCATAACGTAGAACAGGCTGCCAGCCTCGCTGATCACCACCAAGCAGTAGCAGGCACCAAGCAGTAGCACCACCAAGCAGTAGCAGGCACATTCTATGTGCCGTCCGCAGGTCAAAAACCTTTGGTTTTTTGGGCTACGGCACACGGAGTGTGCCTGCTACTTTGGGGCAATTAAATAAATTCAAAACCTAGGAGCGCTCTTTGCAGGAATCGAACTGCGGCGCTAGGTTGCGGTCCGTTGTAGCACGGCACTCCTAGGTTGTGATTTTATTATTGTCGCCTTTCGCTCCTAGGCTGTGAATTAATTATTGTCGCCTTTCGCTCCGCGAAAGTTCGCCGCGTTAACACACTTTTGCGGAGCAAAAGGCGACAAACTTCTGCACCTTGCGACAAACTTCTGCACCTTGCGACAAACTTCTGCACCTTGCGAATAAATTCACAACCTATCCGCGCCGTGATTCTCGACGCGGAGTGTCGAGATAAATTCTCGTTGATGCGACAGATGTGACGCTACGTCACAGATGCACATTATGGTTGACCATGAACGACACACGTTGAAAGCATTCCCGCTGCAGGAAATGCAATCAAGTTCACGGCATGCTATGTGCTTGGAGTAATGAAAGACTACGTTGTCGTGACCAACCGAAGGTTTACAAGATAAGTCGGGCCTCGAACCACAGTAGAAGTGTTTCATGAATGTCGCCATCGACCGAAGTAAAGTCGCCGATTTGCTCCCACAACTAGGAGAAGAGGCGTCCGATCTGCTTACCCATCATTGCCAAGCAATTCCGAAAGGAATGCTGCATTTGCCAGGTCCTGAGTTTGTCGACCGCGTATGGTCCGTTTCGGATCGTTGTCCACGCGTACTGCGAGCCATGCAAACGCTCTTCAACCACGGCCGATTGTCTGGCTCCGGATATCTTTCTATCTTGCCAGTGGATCAAGGAGTTGAGCATTCCGGCGGTGCCTCCTTTGCTGCGAACCCAATTTATTTCGATCCGGAAAACATCGTTCGACTCGCCATGGAGGGTGGTTGCAATGCAGTGGTTTCCACGTTTGGAGTATTGGGTTCAGTCGCTCGCAAGTATGCACATCGAATACCAATGATTCTTAAGATGAATCATAACGAACTTCTGAGTTACCCAAATCGCCATGATCAAATGATGCTCGCGCGTGTTAAGGATGCCTGGAATATGGGCTGCATCGGCGTCGGGGCAACCGTATACTTTGGTTCGACGGAGTCCATGCGTCAGTTGAATGAGGCTTCCAATGCGTTTTCCCAAGCGCATGAGCTGGGTATGCTAACCGTGTTGTGGTGCTACATTCGGAACTCCGCGTTCACTGTAGACAGAGTCAATCACGAAACATCCTCAGACTTGACAGGACAAGCCAATCACCTCGGGGTCACTATCGAGGCCGATTTCATCAAACAAAAGCAACCGCAACAAAATGGTGGTTACCGAGCGCTTAACACCGGAGAACGTCGCTTCGGGAAATTCGACGAGAGAATCTATAGCGAGCTAACCAGCCCTCATCCGATCGATTTGACCCGTTACCAAGTTGCCAATTGCTATTCGGGTCGATGCGGCCTGATCAACTCAGGTGGCTCTTCGGGTAAAAACGATCTGCAACAAGCCGTCCGCACTGCTGTGATTAACAAGCGGGCTGGAGGCATGGGTCTAATCAGCGGTCGCAAAGCGTTTCAACGTCCCATGGACGAAGGGATACAACTGCTAAACGCAATTCAGGACGTTTATTTGCACCCAGAAATCACCATCGCCTGAAGTGAGATTTTCGGACACTTCTCGCTAATCGCCACCTTCCGAGTCGCGTTTTTGATCACAATCCTCGTCTTTTCGGGCTCGTACTTAGCCATCGGCGGTGCTCTTGCTCGATTCGATTCACTCCAACGAGTAGTGTTCGCCGAGAAGTGTCGATTTTGGCAACTGTCATTTCAGCAACGCTCTAGCTGCATCTCTCGGTAGAGTCGTTCGGTATCGTCACGCTGGCAGAGCTCTGTTCCTTCTCGCATCACCGAGGCCGAGCCAGCGGCGACGCCAAAGCGAACGGCTTCGACCAGCGACTTACCTTGCGACAACGCGAGAGCAATTCCAGCAACGGTGCTGTCTCCCGCACCCACTCTGCTGCGAATCTTGGTAATCGGGGCACGGAAATGCTCGTGAATGTCTGCCGTAGTCAGCAACGCGCCACTAGCGCCCAAGGAGGTAACTACGACGGAGACCTTGCCAGCATCGATGAGCGATTTCGCAACGTCTCGAGTCTGCGGATCGTTTTCGATGGCTCGCCCCGCTAACTGACCAAGCTCGCGAAGGCTTGGTTTTATCAAAAACACTGGTGTTTCCAGCCCTTTTTTGAGTGCTTCCCCGCTGGTGTCCAGAATCACTCGACAACCTTTCGGCGCGACAGCAGAAGCCCTCGCATAGAAGTCATCGGGAACACTAGGCGGCAAACTGCCACTTAACACTAGGTAGTCTGGCAATGGATCGAGTGAGGCAACTAGTTCAAGCAAGGCTTCAATCGTCGGCCGCGTGAGGCTTGCACCGGGCATCCCAAAACGATACTGTTGACCGCTCGATTCATCGAGCACAGTTAGGTTCTCACGCGTCATTCCCTCGATCGCAATCGGAACATTGGCTACGCATTCCATATCGAGCAACTGCTTTAGCAAAGTCCCAACCACACCGCCACAGGTCCAATAGGCTATCGCCTCACCACCAAGATTGTGAATCGCTCTGGCTACATTGATTCCCCCACCACCCGGATGGTATGCGGGCTCGCTACACCGCAACTTATGATCGGCAAAGATCTGCTCGACCGAGCAGCTCTTGTCGAGCGCCGGATTGATCGTTAAGGTCACGATGCGTGGCATTGGTTGTTTCTTAAGTGGTTCGGTTCGGACCGGGATTTCCAGATCCCTCCGATCAACGCAATTCGCATACCGCTTTTCGTCCGATCGGAGCTTGACTCCGACGGACGCCGTTTTGGCGTCCTACTAGGCCGACTCAGCCGGTAGATACTCGCCCTCCGCTCCCGCTCATCCTGAGGGTGCGCCGCGCAACGCTTGGACAATTGTTCTACTATGGCTTATTCCCGTCTACGCTGAGCATGATGCTTTCGGAGTGGCTGTTGAACTCGGGGGCGTACATGCATTGAATATTCGCCATGCCGGTCGGATACTTACCTGCATGTTGCACCCGAACGGTATACTCGAACACATAGGTTCCTTTGGGCAAGTAGTCGATGAAGAAATGCGAAGCCGTATCGCGAGTGCTTTCGTAATACGCCAAACCGTCCTGGTATCGGTATTGACTTAGCACATTCACCGGCTCCGTTCCACTGCCGCGATGATCCTTCATGTGGACATACTCCATGTCGCGATCGGTTCTCAAAGTGATCCGGCATACGATCTCATCCCCAATCGATACCGCCCCGACGACCGGCTCGAGTACCGGTCCGCTCTTCGATAACGTTCGCCTAAAGAGTTGTTTCTCGAGCTTAAGCGGTGTGCCGTCGTGTGGCGTTATCTTGCCAATGTCTTCAAGGTATTGCCAGTGGATACTCCCCCAACTGACCCCGGCATCGGTCTTGGTCAAGGTTAGCTTGCCGAACTCGGGTTTGATCTCACCGCGAACGAATTTCTGCTCGTAAAATCCAGTTCCCGCTTCCACATTCTCGGGCTTGATCAGTTGATCGGCCAACTTTACTTGCACCAATGCATCGGAGGCAAGCAAGTTATCGCCTCGCAACAGCAATGCATAGACGGCATCAGCTGTCGCCTTGGTCGTCTTCCAATCCTGGGTTTGCTTTTGTTTGAGCAGCCAGACTTTGCAGTCCTCAACGGCCACTTTGTCGTTGGCCACTTCATCAAAGGCCTCAATCATTAAGGCTTGCGTCTCGATCGGTGCGTGGTACCACCACCACGAACGTTCGGTGTCTCGCCAGAACATCCCCAACTCTTCATTGGAAACCGAGCGTTCCCGAAGGCTCTTCACAATCTCCTGCGGGATATCGAGATTTCCGAATCGTTTGAGACCGATGGCGATATGGGCTTCCGATTGGCGACAACCGACCTTTAGCCAATAGTTCTTCGCTTGACGCTTCCAATACTCGAGCGCCACTTGATGCTCGGCTCCGACCGGCATGTCCTCCAGAAAAAAACTGCGACCGTAAAGATACAATGCGATCGTAGATGCCAAATGGTTTTCCTCGGGATCCTTCGAATGGAGTCGAATCTGGTCGTATCGCTCGTGCATCCATGCATCGAGTTTTCCAAGGGCTTTTACGGCGGGTGCAAGATCGACCTTTACCCCCAATTGTCGCATGCGACCGAAACCGGTCACGATGTAGAGAGATAGGTATTCGTTATCTGGTCCGCCTGGAAACCAAGGCCACATGCCATTGTCACGTTGCATCTCGGTCAGTTTTCGCATGGCACCTGCAATTTCCGTCGTGAGACGATTTTCATCGAAGAGGACGCCGACACTGCGTCGCGATTGGGATTCGCGATCAGCATCGCGCAACCAGGGAGTTTCTTCGATCATCACCGACTTGAGGTCCTGATTCTTAGAAAGAGGTGAAACGAGTGCCTCTGGCTGAATGTTCTTCCAAGTGTCAAAGACGCGACGTATCTTGGGATCCTTGTTTGCAACATGCTGTGCAAGCTGATTGGCATACAAACGATTGAACGTTTGCTCGCTGCATTCGTGCGGAAACTCCATCAAATAGGGCAGGGCAAGAACCGCGTACCAAGCTGGCTGCGAAACCATTTGCACGGTGAGCGACTGATGTTTCAGCGAATCCGATTTGGCTGAATCGAGAAGCTTTTTGAATTCAAACTCCTTGGTCGAAGCGCCTCGAATCGGGAGCGGCATCGATTCGGAAACCAAGATTCGTTTGGACAAAACAGGCAGCATACCCTCCTCGCCATCAGAGAGCTTTTCCGTTGCACCCACCGTCTTATAAATAATTGGGTAAGCCCCGTCCGGTACATTCAACTTCCACTTGTAACTCTTCGATTCTCCTGCGGCGATTTCAAAAACCTGCTCGTTGGTTGCGTTGCCAAAAGCTGCGTCAACCGCTTGGTTGTCGCGCGCATCAAAGAGACTCAAAGCCACCTTGCCGGTTTGGACTTGTGCGGATTGATTGCTGACCTTCACACTAAACTCAAGCACATCCCCCTCACGCAGGAAACGGGGCGGGTTAGGCTGGATCATGATGTCTTTGGCGGTGATGATTTTGTCCTCAAGGTACCCGCTGCGCAAGTCCTTGTCGTGAGCAAAGCCGAGGAATCGCCATGTCGTCAGTGCCTCCGGCATAGTGAACTCCAATTTTGTATTGCCGTCGGCGTCCGCGTTCAAATTGGGAAAGAAGAAGGCCGTTTCGTTTAGGTTTTTGCGAGCGGAAACCTGGCTGAGGTCGGGACCGCTGCTGCTGCTAGCAACGACCGGGGGTTCTTCCGCTGTCTTGGAAAACGAATTGGCCGAAGCCGCATCGCCTAGCATCTCTGCTCCGCTCATCATCGCGGCCGCGTGCATCGGCATTCCACCGTATCCGCCCATTCCGCCTGGTCCACCCCCACCTCCCCGCATCATTCCATACATTCGCAAGCCAGACTGCACTTTGAACTCGGGCGGAAAATCTCGATATCGCAATTCAATAGCCTTCTGAACACTTGCCCATTGACCTCGGATCGGGTTGAGTCCCTGAGCGTTGTTCTCGAACGAGCTATTCAGACGTGAATAGTCTTGGCGGAAGACGCTAAATCGCTGCATCCAATTGTGGGGCAGATAAGCATCCAGAGACGCGTCATACATGGCCGCCACCATTTCGGAGGCAACCTTCGAAGCGTTCGGGCCACTCACGCTCAACGTATAGGTTTCCTTGCGCCCCGGTTCCAGTTTCGACACGAAGTGGTCCCATTTGAGCTTTAGCTCTTTGTTCGACCAAGGGACATCAATGTGTCGCGATTCCAGGTAAGCTCGGTTCTCTCGTACAAAAGTGGTACGCAACGTAAACCCTCCTCGCATGCCTTCGCCGATGTCTTGAGCAATTTGGATTTGCGTTGTTCCAGGCTTGGTCCAGAAACTTTGCAACAACTTGCCGCGATGTTCCACTTCGACATAGGCTCGCCCTGTCTCATAGCCTGTGCCCCAAATGGCCGCAAGCTTTTCGCCGGGCTCCAATTGCCACTTAGGCGCTGCTAGCAAGTTCGGCAATTTCAGGCCAAGTTTGCTGCCCGATGGATCCACGACGCGTAGGTTCAGTTCGGACTTGACCGGTTTGCCGTACCGATCTTGAGATTCGAGAACGGCTCGATAAAGTCCGCGTGCGAGTTGGACGGAGAGATCTTGTTTGCCATCGGCGTTGGTAGCAAATTCCTTGGTCGAGATTACTTCGTCGAGAGCCCATGTACTTGGGTTGGACGGATCGGGAAGAACGCGTGGTGCTGTGGACTTGGCAGGCCGCGTTTGGCCTCGACCTCGGCCGCGTGGCGACGGAGTGATGCGTTGTCCGAGGATGTCAGGTCGAAGAACCGATGCGGGTTCCTTCAGCCGATAGATCTTCAATGTCCCTTTGGCAGATTGGCCGGTTCCGTCGAGGGTCGTGGTGGCGATGGAAAATTTGCTATCGCTGTCCAATGCGAGCCATTTATTGGCGGTAACGTTGGCTTGCAAAGCCGTGTAGCCGACGGTGACTGAACTGGTACCGGTGCGAGTTTCACCTGTTGTGTCGGTTACGTCGGCGGTGATTTGGAAATTAAAATTCGGTTCATCACTCGACGGGACGCTGGCGTCGGGCTTAGCTGTGAAGCTAACGCTGAAGGAGCCGTCCGCTTCCGTCGTTGCCCATCCGTGTGATATTTCTTGGGCGCTCCCTGCGGCGGGAGGCATTCGCCAGGAGTAGCAGTTCATGAACCAAATTGGCCATCGCACTTGGCGCGTGACGCGGTATCGCACTTTGGCACCGTTGATGGCAGATCCTGTGTAGCTCGTCGCTTTGCCTGTTATGGTCACTTCATCGTTGAGCTTAGCCGATTCTTTGGGAGGCTCCATCGTCACCAAGAACTTCGGTCGTTTGTATTCCTCGACACTGACTGCCGTTGTACCGGTACGACCATCGTCGATCACAATTTGCATGCTGCCAGTCCCTCGGTCGCGAGGTGCG
>JANMHA010000070.1:0-28251 GCA_031374925.1 Pirellula sp.
CGTCACCTTGCCGCTTTCATCGACAATGACAAAATCATTGGCCTCCAAATGCCCTTTGTCTTTGCCGCTGGCTGTGATCAATAGCCGCAGGGGATTGCGATCGATGACAACGCTGTAGTTGCTGGACGTCCCAAGCGACCAGCCACGGTTCCACAGTTGATTCCCGACGCGACGAAGACCATGGATGTGATCTGCATAAGGCTGAAGGTGAGGAGAGAAGGATTCGAGTGCGTCAGACACGTGATGAAAAAAGGGATCGAGGGGGAGTGTTATGTGGAAATAGGACCGGCAGGATTCGAACCTGCAACCAAGGGATTATGCGTACCAACTACGGCTTTCGCCGCCTCTTTCGAGTTTGGGGTCTGGACCATACCTTCACTTTACGTGTCTGCCGTCTGGTCTCTACACCTTCCGGGTCCGAACTGCGGTAACGCAAAATTCAAGACACGGTTTGGCTCGGGATTAACATGCTCCTTGCTCCAAACGGAAACAATCAGCGAAGCCTTCCCCGAATTTGACAAATTCTACATGCATTCTGTGGAACGATGACTCGTAAACCAACAAAACACGTGCAACCCAATCGAATCGGCCATAGCAAACCGACGCGGTTTCCCGCGGCGGTGCCTTAGGCCTCATCACTTAAGTCCCCTGCTCTAACCATTGAGCTACGGTCCCAGCAAGAAGCGTAGTTTAGCCCATTTTCAATCGAACGACAAACCACAATTGCGTTTGTTCGGAGCGATTCGATTATCGGCTTTCCGCGTGACACGTTCCAAAGCGTTAGCGACGGGCGCGATGAACTGTAAAAACTACGGCTAGCGACTGCCTCACCCGAACGTACGCAGGAGCGTGCCGCACGAGAAGGAATCGGTCCAATCGACGGCTTGGTCTGGAAGAAAACCGATCAGTGGGCTATGTTGCTTGCCTTTGAATGCACCCCACTTTCCAGTTATTTCCAAGCGATGCGAGTTCTTTCCCTCATCCGTTCCAGGTTTGCCCCAGTCCTTTCCACTTGGCTTGACGAACCTGACGCCTTGGCCGCCGCGCTGGAACGCATCGTCGCCTCCCGCGAATCGCATCTCGCGGACTACCAAGCCAACGTGGCTATGCCGCTTCAGAAAAAGTTAGGAAAGCCCCCATTGGAGATCGCTAAGGAAATTGTCTCCAAAGTTGACCTTTCCGATATTTGCTCGTCGATCACCATCGCCGGCCAAGGTTACGTCAATTTGCGGCTTTCGCCCGACTGGCTAGCCAAGTGCTTGATGGAGGCCCATTCGGATCCGGAACGATTGGCGGTTGCGCCTGTGGCCAAGCCCAAAACCTACGTAATCGACTATTCCTCTCCCAACGTAGCCAAACCCATGCACGTTGGGCACATCCGCTCGACTGTGATCGGTGACTCGATTACCAAGATCCTTCGATTTCTTGGCCACAAAGCCATCTCGGACAATCATCTGGGGGACTGGGGAACTCAATTCGGGATGATCATCTACGGGTACAAGCATTTTCGTGATGAGGTTGCTTTCGCCCGCGCACCTGTCAAGGAGCTGAGTCGGCTTTATCGAGTGGTTCAGAAAATAATCGGGTTTCAAGATGCTGTCGCGAATCTCCCTAAACTGGAGCTCGCTGTCGAACGAGCTGAAGAAAAACTAACCGAATCCAAGGCGAAATCAGCCGCGGCCCCACTAGACAAAAAATTAGCCAAAGAAGTTACAACGGCTACCAACCAAGTGCGTGAAGCCCTCGAAACCCTTCAGAAATCCAAAGAGAGCATCGAGGAAACGTCTCGCGATGCGGAGTTTATCGAACGCGCTAATCAGCATTCGGAACTCGGCCAACGCGTTCTCAAAGAAACGTCCAAATTGCATTCCGGCGACGCTGAGAATCGCAAGCTCTGGGAGGCGTTTGTGCCAAACTGCAAAGAAGAAATCCATAGTGTCTACAAGCGACTGAACATTCAGTTCGATCATGAATTTGGTGAGAGCTACTACAACGACATGCTCCCGCTCATCGTCGAAGACTTGATGGCAAGATCGCTCGCCGTGGAAAGCGGTGGGGCGATTTGCGTATTTCTCGATGGCTACGAAGCTCCGATGATCGTTCGGAAACAAGATGGCGCTTTCTTGTATGCGACCACCGATATTGCCACGGCCATGTTCCGGGAAAGGGAGTTTGCACCGGATGCATCTCTCTACGTGGTCGACCATCGCCAAAGCGAGCATTTTCAGAAACTGTTCGACGTTCTGCGCAAGATTGGATTGACCCATACGGAACTCAAGCATGTCGAATTTGGAACCGTGCTCGGTGACGATGGCAAGCCGTTTAAGACAAGATCAGGCACGGTTGTCGGACTCGAATCCATGTTGGATGAAGCCGTTAGTGGAGCTCGGGATGTGGTTTGCAATCCAGATCGTTTGCAAAGTTCCGGGATTGCGTTTACCGAAGCGGAAAAACACCAAATTGCAGAGACAGTGGGATTGGGGGCGATCAAGTATGCCGACTTGTGCCACAACCGAACCAGTAACTACGTCTTCGACATGAAGAAAATGGTTCAGCTTCAAGGGAACACGGCAGCCTATATTCAGTACTCGTACGCTCGAACGCGAAGTATCCTTCGTAAGGCAGAGACTGAGGGCTTTGAAACCAACAAATGGCATGCGGCCAGATTGGATTTGACCACAGGCCCAGAATTGGCTCTCGGATTGCAATTGATTCGTTTTGAGGACATGCTTAACCAGTCGATGGTCGACTACCTACCCAACGTGGTTACCGAATACCTCTTTGAAACAGCCAAGCTTTTTAGCAGTTTTTACGATCAGTGCTCGGTTCTCGGGGCAGATACTCCCGAGAGTGTATTGTCCAGATTACGATTGATTGATTTAACTGGATTGATTTTGCGAAAAGGCCTGGAGCTTTTGGGAATCGGCGTTGTAGAACGCATGTAGAATGGGAACAACGCATGGCAAACAACGACGACACCATTCCACCGATGCAGTTCTACGGGCCAACGGACGCATTTGGCTTTGGACAGCTCGGCGAAATTTGGCGAACGCGTGAACTGCTCTATAGCTTCTTCTTGAGGGACCTCTTGATCCGCTACCGTCAAGTTGTCGTTGGCGTTCTTTGGGTCCTGCTTCAGCCATTGATGGGTATGCTCATCTTTATGGGATTGTTCTTTGTGCTTGGCACAAAAGCTGGAAACTCTACTATTTCTTCGTATGCACCTATCATATTGACAGGCATGCTCTGTTGGCAGTTGGTTGCCAGCAGCTTTCGGGATGCGACTGGCTCCCTAGTGAACTACCGACACGTCGTGACTAAGATCTACTTTCCGCGACTCCTGCTTCCGTTAGCCAGTTTGATGTGCGCGGTCTTCGATTTTATGGTCGGTTCATTGCTGCTGTTGCCTGTTTGCGCCATCACAGGAACTAGCATCGTTTGGACAACTGCCTGGCTGTCAATTCCGATTGCATTGTGGCTCATTCTCTTTTGCGCCGGCTGCATCGCATGGCTATCTGCCCTCAACGCACACTATCGCGATGTCGGCTATGCCCTCCCATTCGTTTTGCAGTTGGGGATGTTTGTTTCGCCTGTAGTTTACGACATCGAACGATTGCGAGCGCTGTTGACGGACAAATGGGTATGGCTTTATGAATCGAACCCAATTGCCGCATGCATTGGATTGCTTCGATGGTCGTTATTGGGGACACCGCTACCCAGTGCACTCGGAATGGCGGCGGCGGCTATCATGACTCTGGTAATCTGCTTCAGCGGATTGGCCTGGTTTCAACAGGCCGACCAGCAACTTGCGGATCGGATCTAAACATGAGCATCGAATCGATCCAACTGGACAAAGTCAGCAAGCGATTCCGATTGGGAGCAGCCAACGAGTACGGTCGACTCACCGAAGCAATTGTGTCAGGTGTCCAAAGTCTCCTTCGAGCCCCCTCCAAACCGGCACGGAAACGCTTGCAGGATTCTTTCGCGGAACGCATTGAAGGCGGTTGGTTTTGGGCCTTGCGTGACATCGAATTGTCGATTCAATCGGGTGATATAGTTGGAATTGTTGGACGCAACGGCGCGGGCAAAAGCACGCTGTTGAAAATCCTGGCTCGCATCGTAACACCTACTCAGGGTCGCGTAGGCGTTCGTGGGCGTGTCGGATCACTCTTGGAAGTGGGCACGGGTTTTCATCCCGAACTGACAGGGCGCGAGAACGTGTTTCTAAACGGTGCGATCTTGGGGATGCCTCGCTCCGAGATACGCAAACGATTTGATGAGATCGTTTCTTTTGCGGAGATTGAATCGTTCTTGGAAACACCCGTGAAACGCTATTCGAGCGGCATGGCGGTTCGTTTGGCCTTTGCGGTTGCAGCTCACTTGGAGCCGGATGTACTGATCATCGACGAAGTGCTCAGCGTCGGTGATCAAGCGTTTCAGCGCAAGTGCTTGGGGAAAGCCAGCCAGTTAGGCGCTCAAGGTCGAACGGTACTTGTCGTTTCTCACAACCTTGCGGCGGTCGCAAATCTTTGCCGCAGAGCAGTCCTGATGCAGGACGGTCGAATGATAGCCGACGACGTGCCCGAACGCATTATCGATCAGTATCTTTCCGAAATGCGATCCGGCGACGGACAACGGATTTGGGCCGACGACGACTCGGCGCCATGTTCGAATGAATTGAGATTGCGATCCGTCTCGGTCACCGGCAATGGAACCAACTCACTTGCCAGCGAAGTCGACATCGATCAAGAAATCCATTTGGTAGTTGAGTATAGCGTTTTGGTAGCGGATACACCGGTAAGTGTTCAAATCCAAGTGAAAGATGAAACTGGTAGTTTTGTTTTCTGGTCGGCCAATGCACCATCGATGAATTTGGAACCCGACCCATGGTTTGGGAAGCCACATCCCGTTGGTCAGTATCAAAGCGAGTGTTGTATTCCCGCCAATTTCTTAAACGATACTCGTTACTTTGTTAGTGTGATGCTTGGTCCAGAGGTGGGAGTCGTTGCCATCCGACAAGACTCTGCATTATCGTTTGTTGTTCACGATACCGGCGCCATGCGACAGGAATACACCGGTTCATGGCTCGGTCCTGTCATACGGCCAAGGTTGAATTGGCGAACGAGAAGGCTTTGAATTGCAAATGAACACGGATGCTAGCAGCATCCGCCACGTGTCCGCTATGAGAATACCTGACGAACTACATTACCGTGGATGTCGGTTAATCGGAAGTCGCGGCCAGAGTAGCGATAGGTAAGCTGCGTGTGGTCTAGACCCATGAGGTGCAAAATGGTCGCGTGGAAATCGTGTGTATGCACCGGATTTTCCAAGGCCGAGGCGCCATATTCATCGGACACCCCGTGACTCGTTCCCCCGTTGACTCCACCACCAGCAAGGAAGCAAGTAAAATTAGGATTGAAGTGGCCGCGACCCTTCGGATCTGCGTCCTCCCATGGAGTGCGACCAAACTCGGAACATCCAACGATGAGTGTATCGTCGAGCAATCCGCGCTGACGCAGATCCTTGATCAATCCAGCAATCGGGCGATCGACGTTTCTCGCCAAGCCCGCGTGTTGCAGGATATCACCGTGATGGTCCCAGTTCGAATTGGATCCAACATCAAATAGGTTGACAACCCGAACTCCGCGTTCTACCAAGCGACGAGCCGTCAGACACTGCGCGGCAAACGATGCTGGATCGGAAGTGTTGCTGCCGTAAAGATCGAGAACATGCTGCGGCTCCTGGCGAATATCAAACGCTTCGGGAGCCTCCCGCATCAAACCATTTGCAGTTTCGATAGATGTCATGCGAGACTGTAGATCAAGTTCTCGTCCATGCCTCTCAAAATGCTCTACGTTCAAATCTCGCAGCATAATGCTCTCAAGTTCGCGACGCGTAACGGAAGCTACCGGGCTAGTTACATTTGGCAAAGGATTCGGACCAGGAAACAACCTTGTCCCTTTGTGATAACCGGGTAGGAAACTGGCATCCCATGCCAAGTACGCGTTGTATGGTTCCTTGCTTGCCAGCACGACGAATGGGGGCAGATTGGTGTTCAGCGTGCCCAGTCCATAACTCAACCACGATCCAATACTGGGCATGGGAATCGTGATAGAACCTGTTAACATACCCAAAGTCGCTGCAGAATGACCAGCTGAATCGCCACTTACCGTATGTAAAAAACAGATTTCATCGACGACCGAGCCGACATTCGAAAACAACTCGCTGACCATCTTGCCGCACTCACCGTAGGGCTGGAATTTCCATGGCGATGCTTTCAGCGGTTTATCGTTCGGATTCAGCTTCCTTCCGTGGTCCTGCTGCAACTTGGGTTTGTAGTCGAACGTATCAACATGCGAAAGGCCTCCCGTGAAGAAGAACAGAATCAAATGCTTGGCTCGAGCAACGTGATGTCCGGACTTGGGTTCCAACGGATGACCGCCATTCATGGTCGCGGCGTAGGACAACCGATTTTGAAGCGACAATCCAGCGGTTGTGGTAAGGGCTGTTGATTGTCTCAGAAAAACGCGGCGGTTCGACAAATTTTCTGGAATCATAATGAATAGTGCTTTCCATTTGTGCCAACGGGATCGGTCGAATCAATCCACGTAAAAAAATTCGTTTGAAGCAAACAGAGCGCGACCCAAACTGGACCAAGCTTCCAACTCGTGGCGTTCCTTAGGCACTCCCTCGGCCTCAAGGGAACGAACATATTTATCTATGAATTCATTGCACTTGGCTAATTCATCACTCGTCGCCCGGCGACCGAAAAATCGCAAGTAGGCGGACTCTATCCGATGTTTAGGGTTGCTCGAATAGTCCAAGAGATTTCCGGCAATACCAGTCGCATTTTGGTGAACGAATGCGTTGTTTCGTAAATACAGGGCTTGCAGTGAAACGGTCGAATTGTCCCGAATGGGCGTCGACAAGCTAGGATCAGCTCCGTTGAACAACGATAGATACGGATGAGCGTGCAACCGCTGAACCATCAAATAAACACTTCGATGCTCCGATGGATAACAAACATCATTGAATTGATGATGAGCCGTGTAACGCCACTTGGACGGATCGGGAAATGGATGCGGACCAGGTCTGTTCAGGTTGAGCGAACCACCAAGCATCAAAATCGTGTCGCGCATAGACTCGGCATCCAACCGGCGACGATCGAACCGCCAGTAATGGACGTTTCCGGAATCGACCTCGGCATTGTGCGCATCGCCATCCGTCGAAAGCTGGTATGTATTCGACAACATGATCAACCGATGCAGGGTCTTCATGGACCAACCGGTCGCCATGAATTCGTTTGCTAACCAATCCAATAACTCGGGATGAGTTGGAGGCGATCCACGAAATCCGAAATCGGAAGGGGTCGGAACAATCGATTTGCCAAAATGATTCTGCCAAATGCGATTGGCCATCACGCGAGCGGTCAAAAAACTTCCTCTGCTCGTAAGCCAACGAGCCAAATCCAATCGCCCGCTGGTGCCAGCAGGAATCTCGAGCGGTCGATCGTCGAGGATCTTCGGAATGCCTCGACGCGTCGCCGAACCATTTGGTGTATGGGGATTTCCATTGGTCTGAATCGGGACGTCGACCGGCAGGAGCTCACCTACTGCGTAGGCTGTTGCAACGCCCACGAGTGGATCCGCATTATCGACGCTAGCCAGCTTCTCACGCATCTTCCGGGGAGAAATCAAGGGTGCAAATTTGGTTTGTTTTCTAACCTCTTCTGCGCCCGCAAACGGATATTGAGTGCTTGCAAAGAAACCATACAGCGCGTAGTAATCATCCATGGTCAACGGATCGAACTTGTGATCGTGGCAGCGCGCGCATCGGATCGACAAGCCCATGATCGCAGGTCCAAGCGTCGAGAGCGTGTCCTCGATAATTAAGTGCATATCCTCCAACTCTCGTGTCCCGATCCGTTTCGATTGCGCGATAAAGCCGGTGGCAATTACCAGGCGCGCGTAATCGGACTCCGGCGCATCCTTGGCGATCAAGTCACCCGCCAATTGTTCGTGAAGAAAACGATGGTACGGCACGTCCTCGTTGAACGCATCGATGACGTAGTCGCGATACAAATAAGCTTGAGGGATTGGGTAGTCCGCGTTGTCCCCAGCCGTGTCAGCGTAACGCACCAGGTCGAGCCAATGCCGCGCCCAACGCTCGCCGTATCTTGGGGAACTCAATAACTCGTCGACAACCTTTGCAAATGCGTCCGGAGAGTTGTCCGTTAGAAACGCCTCGACTTGTTCAGGGGTTGGAGGCAAACCGACGAGATCAAAATACGCGCGACGAAGAAGCGATTGTCTGTTCGCAAGCGGTACAGGACTAAGTCCGTGTTCCCTATGAGTAACTGCGATGAAGCGGTCGATTGGGTGACTCGCCCAGCCCGTCGGATCTACTGGGATTGCAACCGGCTTGAGCGGTTCAAAGGCCCAATGCCGTTTTTCACTTGCAATTGGGGCGGTAATAGACTCCGGCCATTTTGCGCCAGCGTCGATCCATCGCGTGAGGTCCTCGACAGCCTGCTTTGCAAGCGGCTTCTCTGGGGGCATCTTGACGTCGGACTCAACGTCTCTGCGGATCGCTCGCACCAGCAAGCTTGAGCTTAAGTTCCAAGGCTCGATTGGCGATCCGCTATCACCACCTTTGACTATGGCCGCTCGCGAATCGAGCCGCAAGCCTCCACTGGCTTTCTTCGGTCCGTGACATTCAATACAGGAACTAGCCAGAACGGGCCGAATCCTAGTCTCGAAGAATGACTCGTCGTCTTCGGTCGCCCTACTGGAACGCAATGCACCAATGAAAACAATGGCAGCAGCGAACAAGGCAATTCCAAAAAAACGAATAGCTCCCGCAATCATTACTTGCAACTCCAACGAAAACGGATATTCGGGTTCGTTAATCCTCCCTATTGAACCAGTTCCTTGAGAGACGCACAAGTTTTAAGTTCGTTGAAGACCAGAGATTCAGCAAACCTTTCGCGTTTCTACCTGAGTTTCGTTGCGTTGGGCATTGTTTCGGCCGATCGAAGGAATTTCTGAAGAGTGGCAGGGAACGCGTAGGTTCTTTCGTCAAACGGGTCATCGCTTACTTGATATAGACTACCGTCTTTACGACGGTGCATGCGTGTGACTTCGTCTTTGTTGAGAGGCCGGGCTCCGATGCGGCCGAAAACAGCAATTTGATTGCCCGATTCGTCCACAGCCCGATCTCGGTCGACACCGCGCGATACGCACAGCGCGTGCCCGTCTTTCGGAAGTTTCCGTGTGGCTATCAAACATGGGTTTGGACGCGGTGAAAAGCCGTCGTTGCCAGGCAATTCGGGACTCGTTAGCTGAACGACCCGCAAACCATTTTTGCCGTCTGCAATGTATGCAAACTGGCTGACGTTGGTAATGCCGAGTTTGACGTCGTGAGCGTCGTTGATCGCGCCGCCTGCGTTGTACACTTGATCGATGTATGCGATCGCTGGATTCGTGATATTGAGAATAACCAAGCCCTCGTGGCCGCCCGCTACGTAGGCATAGGTTCGTCCAAGATAGATACTATTGGCTTCGTGAAGCTCAACGGTATGAACGTATTTAGGATAGCCAAGTTCGGTTGCGTCAAAGACCTTGACTCCTTCCTCATCGCAAACAAAAGCGTATCGAAACTGTACCGCGACGCTCTTTGGATACTTTACGACGTCGTGACCAGCCACGGATACTAGGGAGGGTTTTTTAGGGTCGCTCAGGTCGACAACCGCCAACCCGGCATCGCAGCAGATGTATGCGAAATGACCGGCAATCGTAATTGCGGTGGCCCCACACAGGATCCCGTTTGGATTGAAGGTGACATCGCGTTTCAGGAAATTGTTGGCAGGATTTCCATCGAGCAACGTGGCGGCGCTGACCATCACGAGCCCTTCGTATTTGTCGGTCACGTAGATATAGGCATAGAGTGGATGAACCGGTGATTCAAAGTTCTCGGGACGGTGCGTTCGGGTTGGGTCTGGCGCGATGGTTGTCGGGGCTGCAACCGAGGTTGCGAATTTTGTTCGAACGTACAGCTTTTGTCCTAGCGGTGAAACGGGTGCTGTCGTGATTCGTTCGGAAAACGCTTTGTGATCGATGAACGCGATATCGAAGACCCGCAGTCCACCCTCGCCGCAGGCTGCATACAGGAACTCTCCGCGATGCTGCAACGAGAGAATCTCGGGCTTGCGATACATGGGGCTGAGTGTTTCAATAATATCTCGCCCTGGATGCTCGTGTGCGTGTTCAAGCTCGCGGTGATGCTTTAAGTGTTCTTTGTAGTTTTCTGGGTAAGCGATGGAATGGAGTGAGCTGCCGATGACGGCTTGAGGTTCCGTCTGTTCGGAAACGATGACCCCTTCTAGTCCGTGTTCGCCGGCACCGACCCAACTGTAGCGACCTACAAAATTCGTATAGCCAGTACCCTGCATGAGCAATTGTGCTGTGATTGCATTATTGTCATTGTTGATCGAGACGTGGCAGTCCGTGCAGGACTTGGTCTCCGAGATGCCTGGGAGAGCATGCGGCGCGGATTGATTCCAGTCTGGGCCACCGCGAACGGTGTGTGGGACGTTGGTGCTGAACGCGATGCCGCTGAGTCCCTCGCCGCTGATCGTCTGTTGCTGAACGTAGATGGACTCTCGGTTGCCGTTGTAGCTGCCAACGTGGATGGCACACGAGCTTCGGGCAGGGCCGATACGATTGCCGGTGACATTTCCATCCCGTGCAAGCATATAAACGTCATCCCTAAGCGTTTGAAAATTGTAGGAGATGCGATTTCGAGAGACTTCACCCAGACCGTGCAAATTGGGAGCCTTTACGTTTGCCTTTTGCGGTAGGTGGCAACCGAAACAACTTGGGTTCCATGAACTATGGCACGCAATGCAGCTCATATTACTATTTTGGTGAGCGCATTTTTCGTCGGGGAGTCGGTCGCCCCATCGCATGACCCCGTCAACGTCCATTCGAACCGTCTTGGCCATATGGCTTTTTGGGTTGTATTCGTCGCTTCGCGGGTCAATGGTGTCGGCGGTTTGCGTTACTTCCCAGGACAAAGTCTTTTCGACGTTGCTGCGTTGAATCAGCTTTGGCTTTTTGCCAGGTGCTGTCTTGATTTCAAATCGGGGTTCACCGAACGCGGTTCGCAATGCCAGCAGGTTGGTGGGTTCCTTGGCGGATGCCGGTCCACTGGTGGGAAGTTTTGCGGGTTGGCCAGAACGAAGCAGTTGCTCGACCTTGGACACAAGTGATTGCTTAGCGTCACCGTGGCAGTCGATGCATTGGATTTCAATTGCTGCCCGCACTTCACCGTACAATTTGGTGTCGCCGTGGCCATCTTGATAGAAGTGACAGTCAACGCAGTGCATACCCTTTTCCATGTGGATGTCCATCATATGAACCGGAACGCCATCGCGCTGTTTGCCATGGATTTTTTCAAACTCGGTGGAGGGTGCAACGGAGGCCATTAAGTGTTGCGTGGTTGGGTTTTCGATTTTGGTCCCAAGGTGGTCGAGAAGCGAGCCGGTGCGATCCTTTTTGAAGACCGCTCGAAAGACCCAGCCGTGGCCATGGAAGTCAGCAAATTGCGTATGTTTCAGGTTCGGATTGAGATCCGTAACATTGTTTAGGAAATTTGGGTTGCCCCAAAGTCCTCGAGCAGCGGATTCCTCGGGGTTTGACATGGATGCTTGCACCAACTCTTCGGCGGTTGGATCTTTTTGTTTCTTGGGATACATACATTGGCCGTCGGTTTCATTGTCCCACCACATGTATCCGAGGTAGGAGTTTAAGACGTTGGTGCCTGGGTGCATGTGGCACACCATGCACTGACTCGTGGGCATGCGGTTGGTGAAGGCGTGCTGAATCGGATGGCCAGATTCATGTTTGGGTATGGTTGGATCGATCACCTTGACCCAATCGTCTGTTTCGGAGGCGGCTCGTCCCATGTTTCCGTATTTTGCAAAGGGGCCTGAGGACGTTGGCGACCGATCATTGGCATAGACCACGTGGCACGCGCTGCAACCGCTGCTTCGATAGTCACCAGGATGGTCATTGGTTCCCAGGAAGTTGAGGGTTGGATCGAGCAGCCGTGTCTTTTGCAAACCGATAAACACTGGATCGGTACGGTTTTCGGTGCCTAAGCCGCGAGTACTTAGTCGCTCTCGCGGCCGACCTGGTTCTTCGAGTCGTTCGGGGATTCCAATTTCGGATCGGAAACGACCGCCGCGTTCGAAGATGCGAAGTATGTTACCGGGTTGTGAAGATTCAAATCGAGGCAATGGATCGAGAAACGGAACCATGCCCTTTCGGTCGATTTCGTAAGAAGTTGGGGCTGGGACGTTTTGCATGCGTTGAGGCTTGCCATGCATCGAGTAACTTTCGCCGTAGCGAGCCGCTTTCTCTGGGGATCCACCGTTATTGTAGATGGCCGCACCCCAAAGCATGCAACCGTGGGTCATCATGCTTTTGCGCAGCTGTAGCACTTCGTTGGCGTGGCATTGCCCGCATGCGATATGGGCGACTCGAAGATCGCCAGGGTTTACGAAGCGTACGAATTCGGGGCTTTCGTGATTGAGCAAAGCATAGCTTCGGACCGGGTTACCCGACGACGACCACATCTCCGGGTAGCGGGGATGCACGTGCGATCCGTTCTTGGATGAATCATTTGGATTTCCACCATGACAATCGACGCAACCGATGGA
This sequence comes from Pirellula sp., assembly GCA_031374925.1. GTDB lineage: Bacteria > Planctomycetota > Planctomycetia > Pirellulales > Pirellulaceae > JBKCUI01. The sequence goes on from JANMHA010000070.1 coordinate 12,722, forward strand.
AACAGTGTTTGGCGGATGCATGTTTCCGACGTTGGAATGACAGACTATACAGGACGTACTCTTATTGATCTCATCTTGCCTTGACTGCCTATAGAGGTCGACATGGAGCAAATCGTTTGGAATTGGGTACGAATCGTTGCCAGCGATTCCAAGATTTTTGGCCGGGCCCCAGGGATCCTCACCGCTTCGAACCGGCACGCTGGGAGCGTGAAATTTTCCGTTGGATTGAAGTGCAGGTTTCGTTATCGGCGCCTGCGCGGAGCAAGTTGGCGGATAGCCGGTTGCAACGCAAAAGAACAGAGTTAGCAACGCCCGTCGAATAAGAAACTCGGTTGGGCAGTTGGTCATGTTTCAGTACTCGAAGGAAGCCTCAAAAAAACCGGCCGCTAGGTTGTTTACATTTCCCTGAAGCGGCTGATACAGATCACGGAAACCGTTGCCGACAACAAGCCCCGAAAGACCGCCGACAAAGATTACATTGTTGTTTAGCAACGGACGATATTCAAAACCGCCGCTCAAGTCCAGGCCGATTTGACTGCGGATGTTGCTCTGAAATACCAGCGTTTCCAGCGAAGCTGTTTGATTGAACCACAGGTAGTTTGCATTGGTGATCAATTTCAGCTTGGGGGTTAAATCGGCATCAAACCCAGTATTGACTAGCTGGATGCCTGGATTGACGAAATTGGTTTGCCCCTGAAACTTGCTGCTGCGAAGGTTGGGGACCAAGCTTTGACGATTGACGAGATTGACCCCAAACAGCTTGATCTGCTGGCGGTTCCAGTAGCTAAATTCACCACCCGCGAAGTTTGGATTGTCAAAGATGGCGTCAAAGCCCGTGGCCCGACTATCATTTGGATCGCTATCGCCTGAGGCATAAAAGTAGGAGCATCGAAATCGGGCCCAGTCACGATCGTACGACAACTCGAGTGCACCCATAAAGGCGCTGATATCTTGCCTTGAACCTGCGATCGGGTTGAGTTCGTCTACGCCCGTCACATAGTACATGGCATGGCTAACGTTGTAGCGATTGATATGGCCGTTGCCAGCCCAGCCAAGGTAATACGCGTCAACCTGATGCGGCGCAAACACGCCAACCGGATCGGGACGAACGAGGAATCGATTATTATCGAATTTTGTGCTAGCTTTGTCCCTGTTGTAATGGAAGCTAAGTTCCGTGTTGTACCCCGGGAAAATAAAGTCCTGGCGATAGTAGTTGGCGATCAGTGTATTCTGATGGCGATCATCGAACGTGTTGAGCAAGCTATTGGTATCTTTTTCGGTCTGGTCGAACCAAACAACATTATACTGATCCTGGTTGCTCAATCGATTTCCGAAGATGCGGACGCCTCGATTGGTATCGGAAAAGATGAATCCGCGAAAATCGCTGGTGAACGGTTGGGAGCCCGCTCGAACGGAAAGGAAGTCATAGTTCGGGCTCATGTCCGCGATCTTGGTTTCGTAAAACCACTCTTCGAGAGCCCAGTCAGTCCGATGACGGTTCTTTCCATCGCGAACATCGGGCGATACGACAGCTAGCTCCTCGACATGAAGGTAGTTTTGATTGAAGATCGCGTTCATTCGAAATCGCCAATCAAACGGCTTGAAGGCGGCATCGCCTTTGAATAGGTCGAAGCCAACGGAGTTGTATTGGGTGAACAGGAATTGATTTGGATTTCCAAAAAACTCGTTTTGAGCAGGGTTTTGTGTCGCTTCGAAAGGAGTCGTTGGAATGGGCGTCTGACGCAACTCAAACAGATTCAACTGCTTGAATTGCAACTTAAGAAACGTGTCTTGTCCCGCGATCGGGTAGTCACCTTTTAGAAGGTTTTGATTGTACGGATCCCACCAAGCCCCTTGAACGAACGGATAGTCATCCCCGACAGGATGCCCGTTGCCATAGCGATCCCAAGTCGGAGAGCCAATGCGCCACCTGTCTTCGATCGGGATGAAGTGACTGGTGTTTTGCGATTCCGTTGGCAACACGGACGTTGGGCCAGTGAAACCCAAGGGGGCTTGAAAAGTGGTGAGCTGATACGGAGCCGATTCGACAGGGTAACTCTCAGCACGCGGTAGTGACAATCCGTCAAACTCCGGCGGAGCAATGATCTTTGGTTCAGGTTGGTCGTTTGGATTTGTCAGAATTTCGTCGCGAACCGAGATTCGAACGGGCTCTTGAAGTGGTGGCGGTTCGATTGGGTTGAACTGTCCCGATGCAATACCAAAGAAACACGACGTGCAGCACGCCATGATCGCTCTTAGGTTGGCAAAATGGAGATTCTTAAACACAAGTCGACAAATCATGGAAAAAAGTTTCAGCCGGATTGGAATGTAACGATTCCATCGGCGGTATCGGCCACTGGTCTTAGGCAAATCGATTAGAAATGGTTCAATTGGTTCAATAAAGTGGACTTTAATGAATGGTCATAATAAGCAATCCGGGTAAATCTTGAAGGTTTTATCGCTTGAGCGGCCAGAAAGCGATTGGTTGGTGGGATTGCGAGGTCGGTGACGATTTTAAGACTCATACCGGTTCGCACGCGTTATTTTTTTGAGAGCAATCATGCAAATGTCCCTTACCACGCCCCTCTTGGCCGCTCTCCTTTCGATCTCGTATTTGACCGTCGCACAATCCGCCGAACCACGGCCGCAGATACGAAATCCTGACGACCGCATGCTTCAGCAGCCCGATCGACTCCCCCGCGAAGTGAGGGCGCCACTCGTGCTCGAGGAATTTGACCCGAAGGTCAAATCAGAATCCAACTTGCTGTCCGACTTGCTTTTCCGCGAACTGCCCCTGTCAGGTCCTCGAGGTAAAGAGAAGCCGAACGGCACCAAGTATGGTCGTTACTGCGAGAATGGATTTCTGCGGGCAGGTTTCCCAAATTGCATAGGTCGGTTCGCGAAACCGAGCACCGATGCCTACCATCAAGTAGGTTATGTCGGTGGCGGAACACTCTTTGGCGGTTCGTCTCGATGTATTGACGAAGGGACGTTTGGCATGGACTACTCTGGCTATTGGTTCTCGAGAAAGACGTGGCTCAAATGGAGCCACGGCGATCGACATCAAGGGGGAGCAGGTCGCTACGAAACCGAAGGCCCACGTCTGTTGCCAGAGTAAGTAATCGCAATAACGGTTACTTACCCGGCATGGTCCAAACGGGATCGAATTTTTGTTCCAAGCTTGCCTGCAAGACGCGCAGCATCAACAATTTTGTAGGGCCGTCGTCTGGGTGGTTGACCAGGATCTGTGCGGTTCGCTTGAGAGCTTCGGGGATATCCTGTCCCTCGAATGCTTCTAACGCTTTTTCATAATACTGATTCAACGGGCGAATTCGCTCTCGGTAGTTTTCAGAGGATTCAAGGACCAACTCATAAAGTTCAACGGGCCTTGTCATGTTTTGCACACGAATCCTGCATATCCGTCTGCCTCGCATTTGGGACGAAACCCGATTGGCTGTATCGCTGGTCACCAACACGGAACAATGCAGGTACTTTGTCGCTCCTTGAACGCGGCTCGCCAAGTTCACGGTGTTGCCGAGCGGTCCATACTTGATTCGCTGCTTGGACCCAGTGTTTCCGCAAACCGCCATGCCGCTATGGATTCCAATGCCAATCTCTAAAGAAGTCATCAGCCGAGGGTACCATTCGATACTCAGTTTCGCAACTTCTAACTGGATCATCATGGCGCACTTACACGCTTCCTCTGGGTGCGTCAGTGACTCGCCAGGTGCGCCCCACATGGCCATGATTTCGTCCCCAACGTAGTCGACAATGGTGCCTCCCTGAGTGAGAATGATGTCGCTCAATCGGTTCATTACATCGCTAATCCATCGGATGGTTTCTACGGGGTTGCGAGTTTCACTAATTTTGCTAAACCCCCTTATGTCGCAAACCATCACCGTAATGTCGGCGACCTTGGGAATATGCAAAACCGAGTCATCTAATAGTACGGATTCAATGACAGCCTCGGGCAAAAACTTGGCTAATTCCGCCTTGCGGGCCAAAGTCTGTCGGAGGCATGCATTGATCCGAGCCTGCAGTAGTCGCTCCACCGCTGGCTTGGCCAAGAAATCATTCGCTCCCATTTCAATTGCCTCGGCTCCGGTGCTGTCGTGACAACTCCCAGAAACGACAATGATTGGCAGGTGGCTTGTTCTTGCTTTGGCGCGAATTCGACGGATCATCTCCATTCCATCAACGCCCGGCATCTGCATATCGAGCAAACAAACGTCGAACGGTCGAAATGAAAGCATATCCAATGCATCTTCTGCGCTGCTACAACTGAACGGTCGATGCTTCAGCCGACGAACCTTATCTTCGAGATCGAGCCGAGCGTCCGAAGAATCGTCAACGATCAGAACGTTTGCAACAAAGTGGCCGCTCGCATCCATCGTATGGATCTCAACACTGTCAACCGAATGTCGGGACTTCATTGCGGAATCGGTGGAAAGCGGTTCATGCTGTGTCTTTGCGAAACGGATAACGTCATTCACTATCCGCTGTAGAGGTGCGATCTCAGAACTTAACTGGCCATGAAAATCGAAGGATTCCTGGTGATCCATGGTCGCCAAAATATTCGGAACCCGGACCAATAGATTGATAACCCAATGTTGTAACGAGGAGCCCTCAATGGCGTACTGGTCTGGACAACCTAGTTTTCGACTAGCCTCTTGCAACAAACGCAAAAGCTTTTTTGCAAGAGATACCTGTTCTTCTTCCCGGTCGAGTTCCAGCAACGACTTCAAAAATCTCTCAGTTGACGCGACGGCAGAGTCTACGAGGTTAGCGATGGCCGCGCGTGCATCCATTGCTCGGATGAGATTGTCGTAGTTGGCATCCAGATCGGTTGGAACCAGTGAATCGGTGGAATTTTGGCGGTCGCGTGCGACCTGATTTTGTCCTGCTTGAGACTGCGAAGGCCCCGTTTTTATCAGCGACTCCTGAAGAGCCAAGATTTCGTCGAGATCGACGTCAACAACCGTCTTTTTACTCGACAACTCTTCGCCTAGTGTTTGGATGGCTACTGGCTTCACGTACAAACCCAGGCAACGCTCGATCTCTTCCATGAATCGTTCGGTCCCTTTTTCGATGAGGGCCTTAATCCCTGAATCCATAATGGCTTTTTTTTGCGCCTCCATTCCGTGAGCCGTGACGGCGATGATTGGAGTATTTCGAAATTTGGGTAAAGACAAGATTATCTTTGTCGCCTTGACTCCACCATAGAGATCGGTTTCGCGTCCACGTTCGATCGGAATCGATATGTCCATAAAAATGAGATCAAACAGTTGGCTGGAGCACTTCGACACCGCTTCCTGTATGCTTGCGGCAGTATCGTAACTATGTCCAATACCATCAAGAATCTCACTGAACATGCGACGATTATCCGGCATATCATCGACGATCAATATGTGGCCCATGGTTTACTTACTCCGAGAATGATTTAGTTGAATTGAGGGCTTTGTCCGTCTCGAATCTGACTAGACTTTGGAGCCGGACCGAACGTGACCATCATGGGAAACCAAACGCTCAATTTCATCCTGAATCGCGTTAAGGTCCGACGTCCCCTTTGCAAAATACTGCTGGATTCGAGGCTGGAGAAATCGTCGCTGTTCAGGAGATAGGTACGCTGCCGAGAGGACAACAATTGGAATATGAGAGGTGTCAGGCATGTTGCGCAGTTTCTCGATCAAAGCGAATCCATCCATATTGGGCATATAGAGATCCACAATAAAGAGGGATGGCAGGTTGTTCTGGAGTAAATTCATCGCATCCTCTCCGTCGACCGCTGCAATCACCTTCCAGCCGCTGGACTCCAAATACTGCTTCAGATCGCGGCGCGTACTTGCATCGTCGTCAACAATCATTACGGTTCCATCGGCGCGTTCAATGAGCGTTCGTCGGATCATCATGGAGAGCTCAATTGGGTCGAAGGGTTTGGATACGAACCCACTTGCACCCAAGATAGTCGCTTTATTCTGTGTTGGGTGTACTGTCACCACAACCACGGGAATTCCTTGCGTAACTTCGTTCTTCTGAAGCTCCGCCAAGACCATCCAGCCATCCATCTCTGGCATTTCTACGTCGAGTGTTATTGCATCTGGGACATGCAGCAGGGCAAGTCGTATTCCTTCCTCACCGCTACTCGCTTCAATTGCCTTGTAAGTAGCGGGCAACGACTCTCGAATGGAACGTCTAGCTTCGGCTTGATCATCGATGATCAAAACCGTAATCCGACTGTCTCGCTCGACAGCCAACCGATCGATTGAAGGAGTCGCGGATTCCGAATCATGTTTTTTGCTCAACTGCCCTTCAGACGTGTTTAGGAAGTCGGTAGGAATGGTAATCGTGAAAATCGTTCCAACGCCTACTTTGCTTTCAAATTGTATGTCCCCCTTCATGTGTTGAGCCAGCAAGTTGCAAATGTACAAACCGAGCCCAGTGCCTCCGGGATTGCCTTTTTGGTTGGCTGTGCGTTGTATTGAAAAGATCTTTTCTTTCTTGTCATCGCTGATCCCGCGACCGGTATCACGAACCGTGAACTGGATCAAATTTCCGCGTAGCAAATCCGCCTGAAGTGTGATCGTACCCTTTTCGGTAAACTTGAATGCATTCGAAAGTAGGTTGACAAGAATGCGTTCCAGCTTTGGCTGATCTGTGTAAATCGTGCGTTCGAATTCGCAAACGACATTGAACTTGTTTTCCGAATCCTGAGCTTGTTGACTAAACTGTTCTGCGATTCCACGGAGCAAGCCTTGTACAGAAACCTCGGAACGTTCGATGGCCAGATCGTTGGCCATATAACGTTGATAGTCGAGAATGTCCTGAATGAGATTTTTAAGCCGTCTAGCGCTGGTTAGAATGGCATTGGCTTTGGTTGTTTGCAGGACATTCAGATTTTGCTTCATCATCAGCTGCAGCTCCGTAAAAATCATGTGCAATGGCTGACGCATGTCGTGACTAATCATGGCTAGGAACTGGGATTTTGCCAGGCTTTCTTCAATTGCATCTCGTTCTTTTCGCTTCGCGTGATTCGCCTCCTCAGATTTTGCGAAGCTTTCCTTTTCTGCCAGGACCTTGAACCGCAACTGGTCCAACATTTCGTGGAACGTTTTTTGAAACTGCTTTGCTAGACTTCCGACTTCGCCATGTTTCTCTACCGGTAGCTGGTCGAGTAGTTTGCGTATCCTGTCGGATCCTATCGCGTCCGTGATTCCGACCTTGGATATCTCGTTGACAGTCTCTGTCATTTTGACGAGCGGTTGCGCTATGTAAATGGCCAGTAATATGACGATTACGATTGCAACGACGGCCAAGATCACTGCCAAACTCGCGTAATCATAAAGACTCTCGCGAGCGGATTCGCGAATTTCATTGAGTGCAACTGCACGAACAAAATAGAGGACAGGCTCATCGGTGCTCTTCTCTCTCGCTCCTTTGACTTCCGAAACGTTGACAACCAATCCATCCATGCCTTTGGTTGTCTTCCACGATAAATCTACTTGCTTGCCTAGCAAGTCAAAAAGGCGGCTATTGATTCTGCTCTGAAGACGAACCAACTCCTCTTTTGACCCAGCACGAATGGATATGTTTCTAACTTGCCCTGTCGATTCGGACATACGCTTCATTGGATCAAAGGGATTTGCCTGAAGATCGGCCGGCTCCAGAATCCGCTGGTTGTTCAGTTCTCCTGCGATCGCTGGCGAAATAGAATCGGTACTGCAATACCAAGCGGACTTTAGGAAGGACAAATCGGATTCGCTAGCGAGCAAATCGGCAAGAGTGAGTTTCGATCCATTCGGCTTATCCTCCAATTCAAGCGGATATTCTAAGCCTCCCCTACGCGTTGACGTCGCTGCTTCGATATCGTCGACCTCGACATGTTCTTCATAAGCGGCAATCGCATTCTTAAGTTCCTTGCCGCTTCTAAGAACAATCGAATCGTACGAGTCCTCGCGTGAGCTACCTAGTTTCTTTCCTCGCTTTCGGTAGACAAGCTTTGCGGGATCTCCGAAAGGCGAATAAGACAGTTCTTTCTTGATGTCTGGATTGACTAAGAAGACGTACTCACGCGGGGATCGTGTTAGAATTTTATCCAATGCCCTGGAAACATCCAGGACGACCAGCCAATAGCCTTTGACGTCCTTTTCAACGTTCCCAGACGGGAGCAGCAATTGCATCTTCGCTACTTGAGAATCCCAGTAGACACCTGACCAAATGGATTGCGGATTGGATGCCCCCGCGTCGATCTCAACGCGATCATTGAACTTCCTCTTGACTTCAGGACGGAGCATTTGCGGATCGGCAATTGGAGTCTCGCTTTCTTGCCATGTTTTCAATCCATCGAGCCTAGACCAGTCTCTCCAACTTTTGAACCCATCTGTACTAAAAGAATACCTAATAGGGACCGGATCATCGGTGTCCTTCGTGTCGACGGGCGACGGCGAGTTCATTCCATTGATCCCGCTCGTTATCTGAATCTCGGTTTCAGCCAGCATCAGTTCCAGTCGCATTCGAGTGATGCTCGACTCATCTTTGAGATCCACTTTCTCCCGCTTCTCAAAGAAGTCTATGGTGGATCCGATTGCCATCCATCCCAGATACGAAACCGAACCAATAATGCCAAAGATTAACAAAAGCAATTTGCCTCGAATCCCAATCCACCCGAAAACTCGATTCACAATTTGACTCGCCGTGGACGCAATCTGTCGAGCATCCCATCCTCTATTTAACGAGGAAGGACTTGGACCGAGGCGAGATTGCGCTGTAGACGACATACCAAGTTTAGTAATCGAATCCTTACCGTGATCGCTCATATTGCTTCCTCTTTCTCGAATCCGCAAGACTTGCGATTAGCATTCGAAGCAAACATCGCAAAAATGTATTCGATTCGTTTTGGTCCAAGTTAGTCGCGAATCAAGGTACCGCAGCCCAAGGGCTGATTCAAGCGATTTTGATTCATTTAGAAACATTACTTTTTAAGACGAGGTCTCATCTCACAGAAGAGATTGAACTTCTGTGTCGGAAGGATGTATTGATTGCAAAGTCTGGGCAAAGTGCAGATCCAACATCTCAACTCATACCGACTCGCTAGCTGCCTTTCACTGCTTTTCGATCCAACGCAAGATCGACTCCGCTTTTTGTTGCAGCGACGGATTCTTGGTACCACGCAATTTGTCGATGGTGGCATCTGGCACCTCGTCGCGGTGGATCGCACCCGCCTGGATCAAGTCTAATAACACGGAAAGCCGGTCGTCGTTTCGCCCAAGTGCTTCCAATACCATGCGACGATTCGTCGGTTTGATATCGCTAATCCTATCCTTAAACCACGTCGCCGCAACGGGCAACTCGACGTCACTTAAGCCGCTGACCGCTCCCAATTGCAATTCGCTGTCAACGCTTGGCGCAAGGTATTTTTGCAATTGGTTAAGATGATCCTGAGTCGGATCCATTGGAATGATTCGAAGAGCGTCATATCGTGTTCCCTTTCGAATCGTCTCGTCGTCTACCATTTTGGCCGAAAGCTCAATGCATCGAGCCCACCTTATCATTAGTTCTGTTTCATTTTTTATGATTTCTTTCACGCGCGTTCTTGGCCAGTTGCCGCTTAGTGATAATCCATTGATGATACCGCCTCCGATAACAACGGATTGCCATTCTCGAAGTGGTTGTCCAGCCAACGGCAGGCTTGCCCGCAAGAGTTCGCGAAGTGCCTGAGTATCATTTTCCTTGCCGGCTGCGATTGCCACGTTCCATAGCCAGGGTATGCGCCGGTATTCTTCCGCTTCATTCATCGGTAGGTCTTTTGTCATAGCCGCAACCAACTCAGCGGCGCGGCCAACATTCGACTTGATCATTTCCATTCTCGCATCTTTTGGTTGCGAGTCGTCTAAAATCTGGCCAGCTATCTCGTTCCAATCGACAGGGATGGTTCTTCCATGCTCCGAGCTAGGATTGCCTGATGCTTGTGGCATACCAATCATCCGCAAGGGTTGGCCTACAGGTACCAAGTAGACTGCTCGCAGGTCGAGCAGGGCACCTTTCATATCCTCCGAACCTGGACGCATAGTAAAACGCTGTAAACCTGATGGCACTTGCATTGTCCCAAGTTTCTTCTGTAGATAGTTTGCCCAAGTAATCGTCGATTCGGCAATTCCCGAGATTTGTTGGTCGCCACACTCCAAAACAAAACTGTTACCCGCTGAACTGGCGTCGCAAGCCCAGTCCATCCAAACATCGAATGCGCCATTTACCGGAAGGTTCACGTTCCAGACTACGTAATCGTCTTTGGCATGCCACATTCCTATGTTTTTATGCTGCTCCTCGAATGCGATGGCCGAGCCGTAAATCTCTGCGACGTCAGCGGATAAGACGGCGGCTTGTGGCAGCAGCTGCACAATCGCAGGTGTATTTCCGGGAAATGACTTTCGATTGCCCCGCCATGTGTCGAGATAGGACAGAATGTCCGCGATGTCTTGCTTGGAAAGAACTTTTTCCAACCCTTCCGGCATTAGGCTCAGTCGATTGCTAACCAGTTCCTCTAACTCGGATCGGACTAGCGATTCATCTTTGGCCTCGGGACCACGAAGTGTTATGTTGGATTGCGTTTCGGCTAACAATAGGCCGCTAAATGTTCTGCCCGAATCTGTGATGGCTTGATAGGCAACGTATCTGCTATCCAGATTGCGGTTGGGATCAAAGATCTCCTGAAGCAAGAACTCATGCGACTTGGATGCAACCGCGGACAGATCGGGCCCCACCGCATACCCAAGTTCGCCAAGCCGATGGCAAGTGCTACAGTTCTTTGCAAACAGTCCTTGGCCACGCTCTGCACTCCCAGTTAAGTGAAGTGCCTCTCGGTATTCGTCGATCACGATCTTTCGATCTGAATTGACTCTTCCTGCTAGCAGCTTTTCCGACCTAGTGACGATTTCCGCATTCGAATGGGAGAGCAATCGTTGGCGGCGAATTGCGTTTAGATCAACGGCCTTAACCGCGCCAGATTCCATTGCCTCGAGCAGGATGACTATCCAAGAGTCTCGAGCTAACAATAAATCCAAAGCATGTGATTTAGTCCCGGGTGAATAGCTACGCCAACCGACGAGAATCTCCTTGGCTGCCTTTTCGTTCGAAAGACGAGCCATTGCAGTGGCTGCAGCCATCTGAAGGGTAGCCGAGTTCTTTGGCGTTAGCAGTTCTTTCAAAACGTTGAAGTCCGCCTCCCAATCCATCTTTCGTCGAGTTAATGCGTTGATAACCTTCAGGCGTGTGGCCTCATCCGCCATACTGCTCAACGCAAGCTTCCTCGCTTTCTCTAGCAGTGAATTCAGAACGTCCTTCGATTCTGCGTCGGAGACTATTTTGCCGGGACTCTTGCTCCTTTCCGAAGCTTCCAGAATCGTCGCCGCTAGTATCCAATTAACATCGCCAGCGTCGTCTCGAATGGAGGCAGCGGCGTGCTTTATCAACGAAATCTCGGTAGCATCGTTGCCCATGGCAAACGCACTTGGAATCACACGACTGATCAGAGTGCGCGACCTGGATGCCGCGTTGCTTGGGTCCAACATGGTGTGGACGAACACCGGAACATTCGTACGATTCAGTCCGCTCAACACGCCATTCAACAGGAACACATCATCCTGGAACTTTGTCGCAAGCTCTACCATAGCAATCGTCGCGGCTGGATCTCGCCAGTTGCCTAGCGAACACGCAACTTGCAATCGTACTTGCGCGTCATCATCTTGTGCGAGCTGGATAATCTGCGATAAGACTTTCAGACTGGGCTTATTCGTTCGCAACGCAACTTGATCCGAAAGTCGAACCGCATGGCGGCGAACTCCGGGATGTTTATCCTGTAAAGCTAACTCCAAATCTTCATCGCCAATGCCCTTCAACTGATCCAGGGCGCAAAGCGCGTGCAAACGCGCTTCGGGTCTTGCATTTGTTCTAAGCATTTCGCGTAACCGCGGGATCGCGGCAGGATCCGAGTTCCAAAGAAGGGTCTGCATCGCCATATCGCGTTGCCATCCGTTTGCGCTATCCAAAGCCGCCACCAAGCTAGATGTGTCAAGTTTATCAAGACGCAACCACAGGTTGAGATCACCCTTTTCAGGTCGAATGCGATAAATGCGTCCCATCGAGTGCCCAGCACGGACGTCGATCTTTGCCAAATCAGCCTCTGGGATCCAATGTGGATGTTCGATCACAAATCGGTACATATCGACAATCCACAACGATCCGTCCGGTGCGGTTCGAGCTTGTACTGGCCGGAACCAAGTGTCGCTCGAACTCAGAAACTCAGACTTGCTCTCGTCCATCCCTCTCGCCCCCTGAAAGGTGGATTGAAAAGGTTTGAGTTTCAAACGATGAACAACCAGGTTTACCGATTCGCAAGTGAAAACGCTTTGCACGTATTCGTTACCCAATAACGAATCGCGATAAACTCCAATTCCGCACGCAGCGGTCGCCTGACCGCCGGTGCCGGACAAACTAAAGAGTTGCACCTTGTCTGTTGCAGGATAGACCTTGTTTGCCTCAGCATCGATGGGCAAGCTTGATAGTCTTGGAGGAGCTGACAGATGCTCGTTTCTGCCAAGATAAGTCTCGTCTAGCGGCAGATGGAAACCATACGAACTGTTGCTGCAACCGTACCAATTGCCCCAATCGTCTCGAACTCTGCCCTGTTGGGTTCGACCGGTCGCTGGTTCAATCAGGCCAAAGTCAGGCTGAATTCGGAAGTCTCGATCGCCAAGCGTGCACTCGCGTACCGCTTCGTGCCCTTCAAGCAGTCCGTGTGATAGAATCGTTCCACCAAACAGTCCGCAGGAACCATGCAGCCAACCGTCTAGTCCAATCTCAAGACTATTCACACGCGCTTGGAAGTTGTCCTTCCCAAAACCGCTATATAGCTTTTTGACCACGTCGGCTCGCTGGTCCCCGTCGGTGTCTTCGGCATATAGGATGTCGGGAGCTGCACAGACAAGCACCCCCTTTCGCCATGGGGTAACTCCCGTCGGAAATGGAATGGAATCTAGAAAGATAGTCGACCTATCGAAGGTACCATCTCCTTTGCTCGATTCCAGAACGCGAACACGACCTCCCGGTTGAAACCGACCATCGAGTCCCGTCGGATAATCGAACATTTCTGCGACCCATACGCGTCCGTCGTTGCCGAAATTCACCGCGACAGGCGATGCGACCCTTGGTTCGGAGACGACCAACTCAACACGAAGCCCATGGGGAACTTGGATCGACTTAATCGACTGAGCTGGGGATTTCGGCAAAGTCCCAAGTGTCTTTCCCGGTTCCGCATCCGGTTGAAAAGCCCCACTAAGCTGCTCTTTCACTTCCGAAATGATCTTGTTCTCAAGCCCAGCTGCGAACTTCGTTGGCTGATCGTAGTAGATCATTGCGCCCGCTCCCTCGTAGCCACCTTCTGCGAGGACTCGTTCACTTGGGATATAGCAAGGAGACGCATTGCTGTAAGCGCACAACCAAATCCGTTGTGAATCGAACTCGCTTTTGAGACGTTTTGCATAGTCGACTACAACTTCGCCAGCGAGAAAAACTATCGCGAGCGAATCACCAAATGCCCACGATTGCACAGGATAGTCAATCTTGGATCGGAGGGATTCTCCGCGATCGAGCTTTTGCAGTTGAACGCGTGCATGGTAGCCAACTGGCGTGTCAAGCTTGGCTGACGTTTCGAATTGCGCACGGGTTGGAAGCGTCGCGAGTTCTAAATCGATACGAGTACACTTGACCGCGAGCGGTCCAGAGACAGCCCGAAGTGGACCAGCAAGTACACGATCGACTTCCATTGCGATCTCCATTCCTTGTTGCGATGCTATCTCAAATCGATCTCCCATCACCCCAGGAATTGGATTCTGGTCCGCGCCACATCCAATCGAGATTAACGCCGTTGCGCCCGGGTGAGATCGCTCGATATGCTCTTGTGCGTAGCCTGCCCAATCTCCGCCGATCAAGTTTTCTGAGAGTGTCACACAGTGGCAAGCGTAGTTCATATGGATCGCTCGGATTTGGCCATCCAAATCTCGCACAACGAGGATAGGCAAATCGTGATCGATCGGTCCCGCTACGGAACGACGGTTTTTGGCAAAGCCGACCGTACCCATTTCAAAATGAAGCGTAGACGGTCTTCGGCTGCGAAGTGCTTCCGTTGCTACGAAGACGAGTTTCTGAACAAATTCGCGCGTGTATCGATCAATATGAGCTTGATCGGGTGCAGGTATCGGCCCACCAAAAATATTCGGCGCACAACCGTTGATCATTGGTGCCGTGTGTGAATGCGAGGCTGCGATAGACAGGTTTTCCTTGGGTAAATTGGTCTGCTCGTTAAGCGACCGAGCGATCTCCTGCGTGATCGCATCAGGGACTCCCAAATTGTCCACTGTAATCAAAACGGCGGGCTCGAATTTCGAATCGATGGAACCTATTGCAATCGCCTTGGCCCATATCTGCTGCCGTACACCTTCAGACTCGTGCTTACGCGAAAGAAATCCGTTCTGTCGAATTGGATAGTTTGGAGTAATGTCAATCCGAGCGATTCCAACGCTGTAATGAAATCCCTCGTTCTGAGCGAAAAGTTCGTTCGCACATGAACAACACAATAAGTCCACAACAAAACAACCAATTAAGAGCATTGTTCGAAGATTTGTTGGATACATCAATTTGCACCTCGACCGAAGAATAAAGATGACAAGCCAAATCACCCATCCAGAATCCAATTTGGACATTCGTTAATGATCAAAGCCAATGCGAGGCATGTTAGGGCTGGCGTGAATACTTCACGGAAAAGTAGCCATTTTCGGGATTGGAATCAAAAGTCGCGGGATAGTCTGCGCCGGTGAGGTCATAACAGACTCGCAATGTCGCTTCGTTAGGCATTTCGAAAATGGCAAGGATCGTCTTTCCTGCATTCGCTCCCTCGACACTCTTGATGGTCATTCGAAACGGTGAGGTCGTTAGGTCTTGCATGCAAGTCCCCTTATCGGGATTGCCACCAGACTCAACTTCATAATTCTCACCGTCGAGTCGCAATGTAGTCGTATTCACCAAGGACGCTGGGAAGTTCGTTCCGTTGATTTTTCCGGACTTCATTTTCCAAAGCCCTTGAGTCGATGTGTTCGTCGGGGTGAATGGGTGATCCGGATCCGATACCACGATTTCTTCCTCAGGTGGTGTTTGCCCGTTGGTCGGTGACGGAATACTGAATGAGTTATCCGACTGTGGAGTGCAACCCGAGCAAAGTGCAGCCAGTACAATGGTCGCAACGAGGGAAAATACTGGTCTAGTCTTCATTTTGAAAAGATCTTTTCTATTGTAGTGCGTCTTCATGTCTAAATTTAGGGAACAGGAAGTCCAGTGTAGCACGGCACTCCTAGGCTGTGATCTTATTATTGTCGCCTTTCGCACCGCGAAAGTTCGCCGCGTTAACACACTTTTGCGGAGCAAAAGGCGACAAACTTCTGCACCCTGCGAATGCTGGGATTCTAGGTGGACGGCACATGGGT
>JANMHA010000100.1:0-3518 GCA_031374925.1 Pirellula sp.
CAAACCGGAGCGAGTAAGTTTGGGTGCCCTTCTTGGGTCGTGAGCCAAGTCCTAAAGTCGCGAACGCGACGGCAGTTAATAGCCTGGGGTGAAGCGAGTAATCGAGCGGAACCCCAGGTTGATTAGCCTCGCCAGGCGTGAGTCGCAAAGCGACGGCGCTTTGAATCGTCTTCGTATTCAAGACCGTGCCGTCGCTTCGCGACTCAGGACATCTTTGGGCGTGGGGCAACCTGGGGTTCCATTCGCTTCGCGAACTCCACCCCAGGCTATTGGCTGCCGTCGCGTTGCGACTAAAATCGATCGACGCACCGGTGCTGTTTGGCGGAGAGCAACGCGCACCGGTCACCCCAGAACCGAGGCGTCCTGCGCGATTGGGATAATCGAATGGGCTCCAGATTGTGAAAGAAAACCAATCGCGGGCTAGAAGCCTATGCTACTCGTCTAACACGCTCGATCTAAGCCAAGATCTCTCGGATCAGCTTGCCTTCTACGCTTGTTAGCCGTTTCTGAATTCCGTTATGCTCAACGCTTAATCGCTCATAGTCCAAACCGAGAAGATGCAGGATCGTTGCGTTGAAATAATAAAGAGGGTGGACATTCTCAATTGCCTTTTGTCCAAACCCGTCTGTCATGCCGTGACTGACGCATGGCTTCACCCCCTGCACCTGTCATCCAACACTTGATTCCATCCGGATTGTGATCGCGTCGCTTGGCCCCTGTTAAAAGAAAGGCATGCGTCCAAACTCTTTACACCATACGACCACAGTATCCTGGAGAAGGCGGCCTCTCTGTTTCAGGTACTTCACTCACAACTTAAATAGTTAGCAATTATGGGTAGCCGTCTATGGAGATGCTTTATCGTATTCACCAGGAACAGTCGAAGCCCTACGCGCTTCGAGGTCCATGGGTTTAGCGTATTTCTCAAGTTGTTCGGTCAAGATACGAATGTTCCTAAACCTAATCGCGCTCTCAGTTGCATTGGGCTTGTCTCCAACGGAATGAATCTTGAACGCGATATAGCCCTCTCGATACTTTTCATCAATGAGATGGCAAGTCGGAACACCGTTGACCCACACCTTAATCGTGGGCCCTACGCATTCCATTCGAAATCGAGCCCACTCCTTGAACTTGAATGCCTGCCTGCCAGCAGCATTGTCCTTGAGGTCGAACAACCATCGCCATCCATTGCCGAAATCATCGAAAACTCCGCCGGTCCATGCTCGTTTGGTATTGTCGATCTTGACTTGATAGCCGTTCAGACGCACTGCGGCTTCGGCTGGGGCATCGGAACAACGGAGCAAGATACCGCTGTTGAATTCCGGATCGTCTTTGACTTCCAGTTCCAAGATGAAATCGCCGTACCTCTTTTCGGTTGTGACGAACGTATGCTCCACCGTGTTGATGCGTTGTCGCAAAACCATCGCGCCGTCCTCGATAACGGCTGGCGCTGGATCGCGAAGCGCGACCACTTTCCAGAGAGCGAAATCTGAACCATTAAACAGCGACTGCCACGGTTCATCGTCCGCTGCACTCACTGCGAAGGCAAATGTCAAACCAATGACACTCACGAAAAAAGTAGTACGAAGCTTCATGATGAATCCTAACCTATCGAAAGTAGAGGGAATAATTGAGGACAATTGTTCTACTCTAGCTCAATTCTAACCCGCGTATGGTGCCAGTGGATGTGGAGAAACGATCCGACTCGATGCCCATCCGCTGGAGCATGGAGACAAACAGATTAGGCAATGGGTAGTTGCGATCTTTGTCAAACACGAGATGTTGACCATGCTTGAACCCACCTCCCGCAAGCAGGATGGGCAGGTTGGTCGTGGAATGCGAATTCGCACTGTTCATGTTGGATCCATAGAGGACCATCGTTCGGTCCAAAAGCGGTTCGCCGTCTTCCTCGACTGCTTTTAGATCGGAATACAAACCAGCCAGCAACTTCATGTGCTCTTCATCAGCCGCTTTGAGAAACTTGAGCTTGCCTTCTTTCTTGCCATGATGTGACGTTAGGTGATAGCTGTCCGTGAACTTGGTATCGCCAAACTCGATAGCGGGCGAATGCAAGCCATCGAGCATCAACGAAATGCATCGTGTCGAGTCGGTCTCGAACGCGAGGCGAGCCATATCGTACATGAGCTTGACCTTGTCCATGTACTCCTTGGGGCTTGCGGGATCAACAGGGATCGGTTGGTTTACGACCGGCAAGGGGCTGTTTCCCCAACGACGCGACATCTGCAAGCGTTGCTCCAATTCTCGCACGCTTGAGAAGTACTGATCCAGTCGATCTCGATCGCGTGCAGTGACTTTGCGTTGTAGATCTTTTGCTTGACCAGCCACTGCATCCATGATGCTTTGACCCTCATCGAGCCATTGCATTTGAGCCGCGACTTCGGAGGCCGTCCCTTGGATGAACATCTGCCGAAACACGTCAGATGCATTGTTCTCGCAAGGTATCAAAGCTCCGGATGCGGTAAATGAAAGGCTTGTTAAGCCGGGTTTGGCGTTGACTCCCAACGTTAGCGACGGAAAGCGGGTTAAGTGACCGACATGTTCCGCCATGGTTTGGTCGATCGAAATCGAATTGCGAAAACCACTGCTGTTGGGATGGGGTGCTGCAGACAAGAAACAAACGTCAGCCGGATGGCCACCATCGACGTCAGGATGCGACACGCCGGTAAAAACCGTGAAATCGTCTCGATGCGATTCAAGAAGTTTCAAATAGGGCGACAACTCATAGTCCCGGCCCGCCTGCTTTGGGAAAAAATTATCCGGTAGCAAACTTAAGTTATTGCAAATGCCGAGCATCCGCCGCGGCTTGGCACGATCCAACTCACTGCCGGTCACCGCCCGCGTTGATGCGGGCCTGATCGATTCCAACAGTGGAAGCGACATGAGGGTGCCGACGCCTCGCAAAAACTTGCGCCGCGAATTCGCCTTGAGCGATTGAATGTTTCGATCGGAATTGCGATTTGAGGATGGTTGCATCATAGTGTCTTGGATTCGGAGGAACTCTGTTGAATGATATTCTAATGTGACTTCGCGCCGGATGCTCTTTTGGCGACGTTGGCTATTTGTTGAGGAAAAGTTCGCTTTGAACGAGTTCATGAATGAGCGAACGCGTGCCGAACTCGGCGTCACGGCAATGGTCTAAAATTCGTTCGACCTCCCGTCGATCAGAGAAAAGCGCTGGTGCACCTGTTGCATAAACGATCATCTGCCGAACCAAATTGCGAGCTATTTGTGGTTCATCTGCGAGTAGCAGCCGTTTGAACTCGCGAACATCGGCAAACTTCCGGCCATCAGGCAAGACTCCGCTCGGATCAACTCCCAGCGCATAATGAAATAGAAGTTTTTGGCCGCCATGCCCAATGCCTTCTTCCGCAGGAACCTTCTTGTCGTTAACAGCCCGATAGCGTTCTCTCCAGCCACCGGCGACGTCGAAACTCTCCATTGCGAAACCAGGTGGGTCGATGTCTTTGTGACACAGCGCGCACGATTCGACTTCACGGTGT
>JANMHA010000158.1:0-2342 GCA_031374925.1 Pirellula sp.
CGCCTGACGTGGGCGGACCAGCATCTTTCCGATTTCACTGACCTGTCTCGAAGCGGCGCGTGGCTTCAGGTGACAGGTGGGGCCCTGCTGGGTCGTTTCGGGAAAGGGCCTCAGCATTTGGCAGAATATTTTGTGGGCGACGGCTGGGCGGACGTGCTGGCGTCCGATGGTCACACGACGGGGCATCGAGCGCCGGTCCTCGCAGAGGCGCTGAACAGGGCGGAAAAACTGTTAGGTACGGTTGAAGCGTATCGTCTGGTGCGCGAGCGTCCCCAAGCCATTGCTGACAACACCTTACCTCCACAGGTGGTGAGGCCCCCTGCGCTAAACGCGCCAAGTTCGCGCAATACGGGCAAAATAGGGGGTCGGATCACGCAATGGTTGCGCGGTCGAAACAGTTGAAGGAATGATCATGGCAGCTACGCTCTTTTTCAGGGTTGGTCTGGCGCTCGTCGGTCTTACGGCGCTGTCGTCGATTGCCGTGGCGCAAACGCCTTCTCCCCCCGCGGGTGCTGCACCTGCCGTTGCAACGCCGCAAACCATGCCGAAGGGCCTTATGCCGGGCAATGCGGCCTCTGGCGATGAAACGGACTACAAGATCGGTTCTCAGGATTTGCTGGAGATTGCGGTTTATGGCCAAACTGAGTTGACGCGCACAGTACGCGTTAACTCACGCGGCAAGATTAGTCTGCCTTTGGTTGGGCAGCTGGATGCGCTCGGGCTCACCGCGTTGCAGTTGGAGCGTTTGATCGCCGATCGGCTCAACGAAAGTCTTTTGCAGAATCCACAAGTTTCGGTCTTTGTGAAAGAAGCGATCAGCGCGCGCTTCACGATTGAAGGTGCAGTTGCCCGGCCGGGCGTGTTTCCGATCTCGGGACAACTGACGCTGCTTCGGGCCATTGCGCTGGCCGGCGGACAGGGGGCGATGGCTGATCTGACCAACGTAAAATTGTTTCGAGTCAAGCCAACGGGTGACAGCGAAACATTTACGTTCGATATGGACAAGATTCGTCTTGGCGATCAGCCGGATCCGTTTATCGTCAACGATGATGTGATCGTGATTGCGCGCTCTAAGGCGCGAGCCGCATTAAAAGACTCCCTGCTCGGGGACCTCCTCGGGATTTTTAACCCATTTAGCGTACTGCTGAAGTAGACGAATGTCAGCAGCTATACGTTTCTGCCGACCATTCACCACCGCAACAAGCGATTCGGTTCTCCGCTTAGCCTTTAAGATTTACTTCCCTTCGGAGCCTATTTGAACCCGCCCTTAGTTTCATCCGAGCAGCCTGGAAACGCTCTCGTCATCCGCCCGGATAATCCGTTAGCACCCTACGCAGTTGCTGCGCCCGCCACTGAAATCGACGATTCGCTGCACCTGCGCGATCTGCTCCGTATTATTTTCAAACGGAAGTGGTGGATTTTGTCCGTCACTTTGCTGATGTTGGTACTAGCAACGCTCAACACGTTGATGGAAACGCCGCTATATCGGGCGACTACGATCATCCAGATTGACCGCACGGCTCAACGTGTCGTGGATTACCGCGACGCGACCGGAATGGCCGAGCAATACGACGACGGCTCGTTTCTGCAAACGCAATTTGAATTGTTAAGAAGTAAAGCGCTTGCAGAGCGCGTGATGGAGATGCTGCGTCTCGACCTTGATCGCAAACCCGTCGCGAGCTCGAACGATGCAGCAGAACCAAAGAAAACGTAGGAAGTGACCCTGCGCGAGGACTGGATCGGCAGGATCATGACGACGCTGCGCAAGCGAAGCGAGCCCTCCGTCAAAGACATGCAAGTGCTTGACCGCGAGTCCATCATTGGATCGCTTCGCGGCTCCATGCAGGTAGATCCGATTCCAAACTCCCGTCTGGTGAGGATTCATGTCATCGGTGCGGACCCCGCTTTAGCCGCGCGTATGGCTAACGCGTGGACGGACGCGTACATTAAGACCAGTCTGGAACGAAAAGTTGATGCGTCGTCCTATGCGAGAACCTTTCTGGAACAGGAGCTTGGCAAATCGAAGGTGCGACTCGAGGATTCAGAAAATTCGCTGGTGCAGTACACCCGGCAAAAGCAGATTTTGAGTGTTGATGAAAAGTCGAATCCACTCACGGCCAACTACACGGATTTCAGCTCGGCGCTGTCCAAAGCCGAGCAGGAACGCATTCGAGCAGAGGCCAACTACGATGAAATCAAGCGTACTTCGTCATCGTCGCGTGACTTGCTTGAAAACAAGGCACTGAGTACCTTTCGTGAGAGCAAAGCGAAACTGGAGCTTGAGTATCAGGATCAGCTGAGAACGTATAAGCCTGGTCACCCCAAAATGCAGGCACTACAGG
>JANMHA010000356.1:0-50217 GCA_031374925.1 Pirellula sp.
TTCATTGCCCGCTAACCGTCAAGGCTTTCGCTCATGGACCCGCTCAATCCTGGGAAACTATCCGATTCAACCGCTACGATCGATGATCTCAAGGCTCTGGTGAGCGGATTTGTCAAGGATCGATCTTGGGAGCCGTTTCACTCACCGAAGAACCTGTCGATGTCCATCGCAATCGAAGCCGCAGAACTGATGGAGCATTTTCAGTGGTCAAACTCATTTTCCCAAACACTATTGATAACACATGATTCCGCTATTGCTCAAGAACTATCGGACGTTCTCGCTTACACACTTGCCTTAGCAAACGTCCTCGGCATCGACGTGAGTCGGGCACTCGAATCCAAAATGAAACGCAACGAACTCAAATATCCAATCGGAGCGGAATACGCCCCAAAAGGCATTGCCGAACCATAATCGTTCGATTCTGGCTCAAATTTCAAGCCCTAAATAGTGCTTGAAAAAGTTAAAATTCCTAAATTTTTCCAGCCACTTTTTCAAAAAAAACCGTTTTTTCAATGTTTTCTTCACGAAATTGGTCGAAATCCAGGGTTTTTACCGGAAAAATGCCATTTCCCGGTTGCATTTAAACCAGGGCGACCTTTAATTCAGCCAATCGTATTGTCCTACGTTGGACATGATTCATGATTTCAGGTTCGTTGAAAGGGATTCATCGTATGGCAAAAGCAGCTGCCAAGACAGAAAAGCCACTAACCAAGGTCCAAATCTTCACTAACATTGCTGAAGCAACCGGGCTATCGAAGAAGCAAATTGCAGAAGTATTCGAAGCTCTCAAGGCCGAGATTTCTAGTTCGGTTGGCAAGAAGGGCGTGGGCGCATTTGTTATCCCTGACCTGTGCAAAATCGTTCGCATTCAAAAGAAGGCACTTCCTAAGCGCCAAGTTCGCAACCCACAGACCGGCGAAATGAAATGGGCAGATCCAAAGCCAGCTTCCACGGCTGTTAAGGTTCGGGCTCTCAAGAAACTAAAGGACATGGTCTAATCATCAGACCGGGTCCGATCTAAAAAACGACTTGGGCAAGCCATTGCGCTTGCCCATTTTCGTTTCAATTACACAATAAGCAGAGGCCGCAATGCGATTGATCTTGATGGGGACCGGTCCTTTTGCTGTACCAAGTTTCCATGCTCTTCTCCAAAAGGGCTACGAGATCGTACACGTGGTGACTCGACCTGCGGTCCGTTCAACAAGCGGAAAAGAGCCGCCACCTAGTCCGGTTCGCCAATGGGCTAGCGAGAATCAATTGCCTATCGCGGATCCAAAATCCATCAACGATCCTGAATCGATCCAATGGCTCGCTTCACAACAAGCTGACTTGCTCGTCGTTTGTGATTACGGCCAAATCCTATGCCGCGATGCGTTGGCTGCTTCGAAGCTTGGCGGCATTAACCTTCACGGGTCTTTGCTCCCACGACATCGCGGAGCGGCCCCAGTCCAATGGTCCATCCTGGCCGGCGATCATGTGGCAGGTGTATCCGTTATTCACATGACACCGGCCCTGGATGGAGGACCCGTTCTGAAAATGTCAGCAACGGAAATAGGCTCGTCGGAAACCGCCGCTGACCTGGAAATCCGACTCAGTCAAATCGGTGTGCAGTCGACACTCGAATCGGTTTCCCTGCTCGAAGCCAAGCATTCGTTGGAAGACTGCGCCGATCTAGGGCAGCCTCAAGACAAATCGCTGGCCACCAAAGCACCAAGGCTAGCGAAAGATGATGGCGAACTGAATCTCCACTACCCAGTTCGATGGCTCGACCGTTTGATACGTGGCCTACAGCCTTGGCCTGGTTGCTTTGCTCATATTCTATTTCCCGACGGCAAGATTCTGAGAGTCATATTTCCAAGGGTGATCCCGATCGAATACGATATAAGGTCTTTGCAGTTGGTACCGGGTGATTTGCTTTACGGCGACTCTCTCAAAAACTTGATGGAATCAAATCCCAACTTCATGACCACGATGGAGCAACAATCACTTTCGTCGTCCTTGTTTGCTGTTGGGACTGACGGACTCCTTGCGATTCCATCGGTTCAGCCAGCCGGCAAACGGCTTATGTCCGCCGAAGAATTCTTGCGAGGCTATTTGAGGTATGCTTCCATGAAGATTGACTGTGTTCCAGGCTCCCATCGCTTACTCAACAAGATGTCATGCAGCTAACCTCTGTGCTTACCGTTTTGCAGCACATTGCTCCACTGGAATTTGCCGAAAGCTGGGACAATGTCGGGCTGCTTGCCGGCCATCGCAATCGTGAAATTTCTAGTGCCTTGACCTGCCTAACACTCACGGCTACCACACTAGAGGAAGCAATCGGAGAAAAGGTCCAGTTGGTGATCTGCCACCATCCGATTCCCTTCAAGCCACTCTCGAAAATTACCGACGAAACGACAACCGGTCGACTGCTGCTACTCGCCATGGAAGCCGGGATTGCGATTTATTCGCCACATACCGCCTGGGATAATGCAAAAACGGGGATCAACCAACAACTAGCGGACATTCTCGAACTTGAAATGATCAAACCGCTTCAACCTTTCTTGGCAACCATTACGAGCGACACGTCGCTTGGTGTGGGCCGATTCGGAACACTACCTGCTCCGATGTCCATAGAAGGTGTTTTGGAACGCCTTCGAGTCGCCATCCCAACGATATACGGCAGACACACTCACGGTCGAGACCACTGCATAACGAGAATGGGTATCGTTTGCGGAAGTGGAGGCAGTATGTTATCGCTAATCGCAAAACGGAATTGCGATGCGATGTTAACCGGCGAAGCGACTTACCATCAATGCCTTGAGGCCGAATCGCTGAACATCGCGATTTTGATGATGGGCCATCACGCCAGCGAATCGTTTGCAATGAACGACTTGGCAGTGCAGCTTCAAGTGTTGTTACCGGAGTTGCGAGTGATTGCATCCAAGCGTGAGGGATCGCAGTTCTAGAATGTCTGCCTATTGGAAGACTTCCATCACTGTCCCGCTGAGCGGCACAGTGCTAGACTCCCGTTTTTCCAGTGTTTTCAGGAACAGTTACCGGAAAGCTCGATCATGATTTTGAATCCTCGTCAACGTAGTAAGAATTTCCATGCGATGCACCTGGCACTTGCGATTTTGTGCATCTCCAGTTTTGGCTGCAAGAAGGCTAGTGACGCCGGCGTCGACAGAACGATAAAGCCACTGGAAAAGGAAGTGTTCGTCGATTCTATTCTGGAACATGTATTGGTTATTGAGAATACCAACAGTCCGACATCGTTGGAAATAGCCAAGTACTATAAGGAAAAACGCGGAGTAAAAAAGGTCTTTCAGATCCGTTGCCCTGATTCCGCCGTCGACGTTGCGAATGAAACTTTAGACTTCAGCACATTTCAAGAGACCATTGGAAAGCCCCTCTGGGATTATCTCTCTAAAGACCCGAAGATTGATTACATCGTCCTGAACAAAGGGATTCCGATTCGTCTTTCTGGAGCCCCGGTTGGATTTGCACCTGGCAGACCCTCGCTTGATTCGTGTTTGGCGGCCCTCGACTATTTTCACAATAGCGACTCATTAAGGGCCGTCATTGTCGAAAACGATCTCAGAGGAACGTGCTTTGTAAACAAGTTTTGGAACGCAACGGAACATTTTTCGCATGCCAAATATGGTGGCTATTTAGTAACGAGGCTGGATGGATATACAGCTGCATCGGCCAAGACTTTGGTCGATAGCGCGATCGCAGGAGAGAAACTTAAGCCGACTGGAACAATTCTTCTGGACTCCATGGTGTTAGCTGACCCAATCGATACTTCAAAAGTACCCTATTCTCCGACACGGGATGGCATGAAGGATATGGAGACGATTGCGGAGATGGCATGGGGCGAATGGAACGTAGATTTGTTCGCTGCCTATACGAATCTCACCAGATTAGGAGTTCCGGTCGAGTTCGATCGGTCCGAAAGTTTCGTAGGCAACAAGCAAGGGCTAATGGGATACGCTTCGTGGGGAAGCAATGACGCCAAGTTTTTGGCCGCGAACTACCTGTCGCTTCGATTCGATGCCGGCGGCATAGCAGAGACAGCTGTTTCGACAAGCGCCCGAACGTTTTTGCCGACCGAGGGCGGTCAATCGCTTATCGCGGATTTGATTGAAGCCCGTGTAACTGGGGTGAAGGGCTATTGCGACGAGCCGTTTTTGCTCGCCATCGCCTCTCCGACGATTCTTTTTGATCGTTACACTCGCGGATGGAATTTGGCGGAGAGTTTTTATGCAGCTTCCCGGTTCGTGGGATGGGAAGACATTGTCATCGGCGACCCACTCTCTGCACCTTACGCAAAGCGGTAACGATGTAGCTGCTAAGAATTCCGTGGGTGTCGCTTCGCTCAACCCACGGCTATTTTCTTTAATCCCTTCGGGATATGCCAATCGCAAGCCCACTGCCCACTGCCCACTGCCCACTGCCCACTGCCCACTGGCAACTGGCAACTGGCAACTGGCAACTGGCAACTGACAACTGGCAACTGACAACTGGCAACTGACAACTGGCAACTGACAACTGGCAACTGACAACTGGCAACTGACAACTGGCAACTGACAACTGGCAACTGACAATTGACAATTGACAATTGACAACTTGCATTGCCGCTCCATTTTAAAGCTGGGATGAATCCTAGCACTCCAAATATTATTTTCTCGCATTTAGCATGCCTGCACCGAATCGACATTGGCAGAGACTATCCATTTCCACTAAACTTCCCACTTGTCGTGACTCAACAGCCGTTTGCTAGCATTGCTGGTTGCGGTGGGGTTCGCGGCCAGCGCTGCTACGAAGCAGCGAGTTCAATTCAATCCACAGGGAGGGTGGTCATGGGTAAGGAATCCATACGCTTTATACACGCCGGAGATTTTCATCTCGAGCGTCCAATGCAGGATCTCATCGATCTGCCCGAACACCTTAAACAACAGCTCGTCGACGCGCCTTGGAAAGCTGCCGAAGCCATTTTCGAAACCGCCATCGTCGAAAATGTGGACTTCGTGCTCCTGGCAGGTGACCTTCTGAACCCAGTCTCCTGCGGTGCCGCTGGTCCCGCGTTCTTGCTGGAGCAATTCGAACAGCTCCAACAACGCAACATACAGGTTTTTTGGGCAGGTGGCCAAGTCGACGACCCCGATCGCTGGCCCGATGCCGTTGCTCTACCTAGCAACGTACACCTGTTCTCGAAACGCCAACTCGAACCGATTGTCTACCGTCGCAACGGTTTTCCACTTGCCACGATTCTGGGTCGCTCCAGCGATGGACGCGAGTCGATTCGCGCCGCCGAGTTTTCGCTTGAGGCCGACGATACTTATGTGATCGCACTGGCGCACGGCGTTGCGGATCGCGATTCGCTTCTGAGTCAACGCATCGACTACTGGGCTCTTGGTGGCAATCACCAACGACAAACCCTGCATGGCGAAGCACCTCACATGCGCGTCTGCGGAACCCCTCAAGGCCGTTCCTTTGTCGAAGACGGCTCGCACGGATATTGGACCGTTGAAGTCGACGGTAACCACGACGCTCAAATCACCGCACAAGATGCCGACGTGTTTCGTTACGTCACTCAGACGCTTGATAGCGAAGACTTGGCCCTCGGACGGGATGTTCGACAACTCATGACAAAACGCGTTTCCCGACTGCAATCCGAGAATGGTACCCGCCACCTGATTGTCAACTGGCGCATCGAAATGGATTTGGAAAATGCATCCCAGGTTGGACCGGCCGCACTCGAAGAAATCCTGTCGTGGCTCCGACGTGAGTACGGCCATGGCTCATGCTCCGTTTGGTCGACGGATATCGAAGTTCTTTCGCCGAAGGCCTTTCCAAAGAAGTGGCAAGAGGAAGAAACCATATTAGGGGACTTCCTGCGAACCTGTTCCGATAGTCGAAAAAGTCTCGGCAAAAACGTGAATCTCAAGACGCTGGTCGAGAGTGAGACACCTGGCAACCCCGCTTGGCAATCCTTGCTAGTCAACGAAGATCCGAACACCGTCACCGGT
Organism: Pirellula sp.; assembly: GCA_031374925.1. Classification (GTDB taxonomy): domain Bacteria; phylum Planctomycetota; class Planctomycetia; order Pirellulales; family Pirellulaceae; genus JBKCUI01. The sequence goes on from JANMHA010000356.1 coordinate 6,015, forward strand.
ATGCTCGACCGTGCTACATTACTAGGGGTCGATCTACTTCGAGGTCACAAGATAGACCTGCTGGCATCCACAAGGAAATTTGGAGGTACCAAAGCATGAAGGTACGCGACATTCAGATAGATGGCTTTGGTGTTTGGTCTGGACTTTCCGTCGATTCGTTGCCGGATGGCATGACGGTGTTTTACGGCCCCAACGAAGCGGGCAAGACAACGTTGATGCAGTTCCTGCGAACCATGCTGTACGGCTTCACGGCGGAACGTCGGCAGCGGTACTTGCCACCCGTATTTCCGGGCAAACCCGGCGGTGCGATGCGCGTCAGCGGACCGGGTGGCGGTTACGAAATCGCGAGGCGAGCCACGCTGAATGACCCAAGTATTGTCGGCCAACTCACTGTCACCAGCAGCGACGGTGTTACACAAGGTCAACATCGACTGACATCCTTGCTCGGCAGCGTCGACGAGTCGATTTTTACCAATGTATTTGCTATCGGGCTACGGGAATTGCAGGAACTGAGTACGCTAGATGATACCGCAGCGGCCGACGAGCTTTACAAATTGTCCAGCGGGCTCGATCGTGTTTCGCTAGTGGACGTTATGCGTCAACTCAAGACAGCCCGTGGACAAATCGTATCGACCGCGGCGGACGTCGGGCAAATGTCGACCATGTTGGCGAAACGCGAAAAACTTCGCGACGAATTGGAACAGCACACCGCTCGTGGTAGGCGCTGGGGCGAGTTGGCCGCTCATCGCAAGAACCAGCAAACCGAAATCGAAGAGTTGCGGCAGAGAAGCGAACAATGGGAACTCGAAGCAAGAGCGGTCGAGACGGCTTTGCAAGTTCGAGAGCCTTGGGTCCAACGAGATAACATTCGCAATCGCCTCAAAGCCCTCAATGCGAGTGTGGATTTACCCGAGAATGCAATCGACAAGCTTCGCGAAATCCAAGAACAAATCGAAGACAAACGGCGTCAGATTCAAACAGTCAAAGAAGAACGCAAGCAGATTCGACAACGAGCAGGCGAAATGCCTGTCAGCAAAGGAATTCTCTCCTTGGCCGGGAAGATCGAGGCGGCCGGTGAACAGGGGCCATGGATCATCTCGCTGCAAAAGCAGATCCAACGCTTGGAATCGGATTACCAGCAAACCCAAGAACAGCTGATAGAAGACGCAAAGCGATTGGGTCTGAGCGAACAGGATCAAGAATCTCTGCTTAATGACAAGCGTTTGGCCAATATGCCCGACCTGTCTAGGCAAGCGATCAGTCAACTTGCGGGCCCGGCTCGCGATGTTCGTACTCATCAAGTTCGGCTTAAGCAAGCCAAAGAGCAAGGGCTTAACGATAAAAAAGAAGCGGCTCGCCTGGCGGCTGAGATTAGTGGTTTTCTGGCGATAAGGAACGAAAAGGACCTACAAAAGGCCCATAAGAACTCAAATGAGTTGCTGCTATCGCTGCGCAAAAGTCAAAACTTGGAGGAGCGACTTGATAAGCTTGTTAGGCACAAGCGCGAGATCGAAGAAGATGCGGTCAGCATGGAAAGCGAAGAAGGCTTACCGGTCGACCATGTGTTTCGATTGGCACCACCGTTTATCCTCGGATCCATCATGTTGGTTCTGGGATTAGGCAAATTCTTTCATTGGCAATGGACCAATGCGACGCCCGTCAAGAACGCCACTCAATATGCTTTGAGCGTAACTGAGAAAGCGGTGAAAGCAGCCCAACAGATTGATGCCGAACGAACAGAACAAACCACCGGACTCTTGCTTTTCCTCTTAGGTACGGCCGTTCTCATCGGAACGTATTATTTCTGGAAGCGGCTCGAAGCTGGCTCCAGCAGCGACCTACAGGATTGCGATTCTCAGCTTGAGGCCCTCACGGCTCAAGTTCGGAAGACCGAAGCAGAACGCGAAGAGTTGCTCAAACTGTTACCAGAACACAGTGGCTCGCTTGAGCAACGCATTCGCGAAGCGGAACACGAAGTTGCGCAATGCGAAAGTTATTTGCCGGTGTTTCATAATTTGCAAGCGGCTCGGCAGCGGTACAAGACGGTGCGTCAGCATGGGATGGATGCAGCCAGCGGCCTCAAATCCGCTCGCAACCAATGGAAAAAGATGCTCGGCCAACTTGGTCTGGCGGATTCCCTTTCCCCGAAGAGCATTCGTGTGTTAGCCGAGGGCTATGAGTCTCTTTTGCAGACCCGGCGACGCTTGAAGGCACATGAGGACGAACTGGATCAACGCAAACTCGAATTGTCGACCGGACTGCAACGCATCGAAGCACTCTCGTTGCAATTGAAGGTCGCCGTCGACGACTCCAATCATGAGTACAAAGATCCAGCGGCCCGCTCGCTGCTCGAACGAGTCGAACAGTCACGTGATAATTCTCAGAGCATTTCAAACAAGAATTCGGATCGCGACAGGCGTGATCCACGTGATCGAGCCGATTCGCGTGACCGGGGTGACAAGCGGGAGCAGCGGAATCGAGACGACCAAGTCGCGTTACGAGCGGCTGCTGCGACGACATTACCCAAGGATGGTGTGACGGATGGACCGCTTCTCAAACTTCAAGAGTTGTCCAATACCCTGGCCCAACATCAGCAGTACATCACACTTCGACGTCAATTGCGATCCGAGGATGAGGATTTGTCCAAGAAGCAAAAGTCCTTGCAGAGGCTGATGGATCGATGGATTCGTGCACGACAAACGCACTTGGCTGACTTAGGTGTTGAAAACCAACAGCAACTTGAAGAACAACTTGCGCTGAAGCATCAGTTTCTGAAGTTGAAGCAAGAGATCGTAGACTTGGACTCGCGGATCGTCGCGATCATCGGCGGGCATGTTCCATACGAGTCGATCTCGCGATTGCTGGAAAATGCACCGGCCGGCGAGCTGGAAAAACGCTGGGAAACACTTGGTCAACGCGGTCAGCAGGCGGATGAACGGGTCTCGCAATTGCTGCAACGGCAAGGGGAAACCGCGCAGGAAATGAAGAGCTTGGCCGCCGATCGTCGATTGGCAGAAGTTAAGCTTGAATTGGCCTGTCTCGAGAAACAGCTGGCGGCGTGTGCAGAACATTGGCGGACGTTGGCCGCTACCACAAGCATGCTTGAAAAAGTATGCGAAGTCTACGAAACGGAGCGTCAACCGGAGACGCTGCGAGAAGCGTCCGCGTTCCTAAAACAATTGACCGACGGTAAATATGTACGCGTTTGGACACCGCTTGGAAAGAACGCCTTGCGAATCGATAACGAAAAAAACCAGAGTTTACCGCTCGAAGTTCTGAGTCGTGGTACGCGTGAAGCTGTTTTTATCGCTTTGCGATTGTCGCTGGCTGCCGCATATTCGAGGCGCGGTGTGACTTTGCCGCTCGTTTTGGACGATGTGCTGGTCAATTTCGATTCCATTCGCGCGACCCATGCTGCCAAAGTACTGCGGGACTTTGCATCGCTGGGACACCAAGTCATCATGTTTACCTGCCATGAGCATATCATGCGCATCTTCCACAACATTGACGTGCAAGTACGGGTTTTACCTGCTCAGGGACAGACAGGTGATGCTCGCATCTATCAACCGCACGATGTCCCGGTACCCGCTCCAACTCCAAAAGGAGTTCGTCGGGCGCCAGAAGTCATCGTAGAAAAGCCTATCGTGGTCGCCCCGGTCGCTAAGGTTGTACCGAAGTTGGTAGAGGGTGTCGCTCCTGTCGTAGAGCATGTACCGCTGCCACCGATCGACGAGCCACCTGCACCTTTGATGCCAGCCGTGATGGAAGCGATTGAGCTTCCACCGCCGCCGAAGATGGATCGGATCGTCCGAAAACCGCGGCGCCAGCCGATGCCGGAACCGATGGTCCGGGTTGAACGAGAACCGGTCGGTATCGATCGACTCTGGTATGACTACCAAGATGAACCGGTCGAGGAAACGGCACAGCGGCTTTGGAACGAGATCGATCAGATTGAGTTGCCGCTAGAAGGTGAACCGCACGATCTTTGGTGGAGCGCTGCCAAGGGAAACGTGGAATAGCGCATTCGCGGAATCGAGTTTTGCCCCTCTTAGCCACCCTCCCTCAACGGGCTCAACGGGAGGGTGACAACACCGGACGTTCTCCTGGGGAGGGTTGCTAAATCTAGGGAGTAGGCTAAATCTAGGGGGGCGACAGCCTTGCTGCTTGCTCTAGTGGATCCAAGCCCAGTGCAGCTTGCATGGCCGCTAGCGCAGTAAAGAAATCTCGCTCGGCCTCTAACAACTTCACTTCGCTATCGTTGACCTTGATCTCTTGTGTCAGCAAAAAGAACAAGTCGGTCCTGCCAGCTTCAAGCGATCGGCGAAAAATACTCAACGTGATGTTGGCTTGATTTAGTAGCTCGCTAGCAGCCACGACATTCTGTTGGGCGATATCCAATGCGTTGCGTGCTGTTCGCAGTTCGATCTCGATCTTGTTGCGCTGGAAAGCGAGCTTCTGCGACAATTGCATCAGTTTTGCTTCGGTGGTTTGGATCTTGCCGATCGGTTTGCGTCGCTGTATTGGCACGCCCCCCGTGACACCGGCTTCCACTTGAAATTCCCCTTTGTCATTGATGGCGCTTGTGCCTTGACCAACGTTCTGGACAGTCTGCACCGTGAAGTCGACACTGGGCAAAAGCTGATTCCGTGCTAACGTCAAATCCCACCTGGATGTCTGTCGTTCCAATTCAATCAAGGCCAATTCTGGCCGAGTGGTCAGGGCCGTTTGAAAGTCGGTTTCAAAATCTCCCACTGGGATCGCTGCGATTTCGGGGAAGTCACTCGGTAACCAGTCCGGCGGTGCAAGCAATGGATTACCTGTTTCATCTCGCAGAAACAAAGACAGTTTAAAGGCCGTGTCGCGAAACTTCTGACGCGTTTCGTTGCGTTTGAGTTGCCGTTCGTATATCTGCTGAGCGTTTAAAGAAACTTCCAAATTCGAAGCGGCCCCGGCGGCTTTGGTTCGATCAAGTTGCTCGCCACGTTTGACTGCAATTTCAAGCAATCGTTCTTGTGCCTTGAGGACATTTCCGATTTCGACCCACAACCAAAAGGCCTTGGCTGCGTCCTGGCCTGCAATGAGAAGCTGGCTTTGGATCTCTGGTCCAACGGCCTGTCGCCGCAAATTGGCTTGAAACAATTCTACGCGGGAGGGGTCGATCGCTCTGCCCTGAAGCAATGGTTGAACAAAGGCAACTTTGAATTCGCCACCGTCGTTGGTTTGTCGTTCTTTGTACCACGGCTCGAAGTTTCCACGACCAATACGGTACCCAGCGCTGGCGTAACCACCCCACCACAACTGGCGCGCCACCCCAATGCCATTGCGATACGTTTCGTAGAATCCAACCGGCTGATTGAGCGAGTAATACTCAAGCTTCACGTCATATGCGCCCATGGTCGATGTTTGTTGACCCGCAGTCACACCCGCTTGGAGCCTAGCGATCTCAAGTAACGGAAAGGCGCGGTACGTGGACGCAATCACATCGGACAACTGCAGGAGTTGCCCCAAAGCCAATGCATCGGACTCCGTCGTTGGGAACGCTTCGCGAACGGAAGCAGAATCGGGCTTCTTGGATGATTCGGGCTTCACCGTTGAATCGGAATTCGCCGTTGTCTCTTTTTCGGCAGTATCCGGTTTGTCGCTGGGCTTGTTCGACGTACCATCCGGATTGCGGTCAGATTCGCGAACCGTTCGATCCAGTCGCAGGCCGCGACCATCGTCAACTTTCGCTTCCTGCGCCCAAGCCAGACTGGATGGGATGGACGCGAGAAATAGAAGAACGGATCGACCTATTTGAATTTGGGCAATTTGGGATCTTTTATTTTTTCCTCGCTGGGAACCGATTTGTCGATGGTGGGCGGGAAACCGTTCAACTGACGCCATATTTCGAAGCCTAAAGAAACTGTGCCCAGAATTACCCAACCCTTTGCCCGAACACCTTGCCTCAGGTATCGGCTATCCGGCCATTTTTCTTGCTTGGGATCATCCGGATCTGGCCCGACAATGATTTTAAAATTCCCTTTGCTGTCATCCGATGGATTGACAGCAATCACTTTGCCGCCAAACGTACCCACCGCCACGCTCGGCCAGCCAACAAATTGAATGGCCGGCCAGCCATCGAATTGCAGACGAACTTCATCGCCGACATGGATCAATGGCAAATCGAGCCCCCGCACGTTGAGTTCGACCGCCAAGTCGGTCGTGTCCGGGATGACCTCAAACAGCTTGTCCCCTTCCTTCACGGTATTCGCCCCGACTTGGCCAAGGATCGCTTGAATACGACCACTGCTAGGACTCAGTATTTTGAGTCGGTCCAATTCGCCCAGTTTTACCAAGACGTCTTGCAGTTCTTTGGTGATGGTTGTGATTTCGCTTTCCGATTTGGCCACTTTCGATTTGAGCTCGATGACCTTGGTTTCTACTTCTTTGCGTTTGCTCTCCAGCATTTGTTCTTTGCTATTGAGTTCCTCGAAGGCTTCATTTACGGCTTCATGCGATTCGATCAGCTTTTGCTCCTCGGCGGCTTCTTTGTTCACGGCTCTCTGATATGCGATTTCTGGCTCGGCATCTCCTCGGAGTTTCCGTGACACTTGAAGGTCCTGTAGAGCTTGATCGTGCACCCGCTTTTGGGCTTCTGCTTTTGCTTTGGCTTGTTTCCATTTCGATTGCGTAGCCCTTACGTCGGCTTCGGTGGATTCGATGGAATTTTCCAAGTTGGCCTGTTCCGTAACCACTTGGTCTTTCGTGTTTTGTAAAATCGCTTTTGCAAAGTTAAGCTTCTCGAGCAGTGATCGTTCCTGTTGCCTGGTCAGTTCCAATTGATCTTTCGAGAAGGCGTCGAGTTCCATGATGACTTCTCCTTCGGTCACGAGGGAACCTTCTCGAAGGTCCTGCTTCATGGAGCTGACGATTCCCTTGGCCGAACTGGTCACAACTTGACGTCGAAGTTGAGGCAATCTAGCCACCACCTCCCCCTCGCATCGCGAGGTCTGTTGCCACGGCAAGAAAATCGCAGCCAGGATCAAACCAATCAACAAAATGAAGGTGATTCTCGCAAGGAACCTTGCAAACCAACTCGATCGAACCAAGTGCATGGCGGGGAAGCGTTCGCCAAGCGATTGGGTTGGCCGCAAACGGTTCATCCGACGCGGAACCGCTTGCGGATTGGTTCGCTGTGTTGGACTTACTTTTGGGGATGGTGACTGAAGCATCGTAGCGTTAGTGTCCGGAGTTATGAGAAAGAACATCCAAGTGTCCATCGCATTGAGCGATGATCTCGGGATCGGAGGTGGAAAGCACGATAGTCCACGGTTGTCTCCGATCGCTTAGCCGCTCCCAGATCCGCATTCGCATCTTGGGTGGCAATCGATCCAGCACTCCGTCGATCAATAGCAACCGTGGTCGGGTTGCAATGGCACGCGCGATCATGAGTCGAATCGCTTGGCTACTGCTGAGCGGATAACCGCCGCTCTGCAACATCGTTTCCAACCCCTGAGGCAGCGAGAGTGTTTCATCCCAGAGCCCGACCGCTTGCAAGGCTGCACGTACCTCCGCGTCCGTCACCGAGACTCTATTCAAGGAAAGGTTTTCCGTGAAAGTACCTCGAAAGATCTCTGGTTCTGAAGCAATCGATACCATAGATCCATCGGCAAAACGATTCACCTCGCGTGAGTCGACACCACCTACCTCTGCTAAGCCGCCCGCTGGTGGACGAAGCCCACACAGCGTTTGCATTAAGATCGACTTACCGCACTCTCCTTCGCCAACAATCGCAAACCGTTGACCGCTTTCAATGGTGAGATTTCCTATGGAAAGGGCATGGTGCCCGCCCCCTTGAACGCTCAGTGATCGGAAACGAACCTCGACGGGGCCGACGCCTGCGTCCAACGATCGGCTGGGTGGCAGCGTAGGCAAATCGATCAGGTGACCGACTTTGTCGACCGCCGCCATGAGGTCGTAAAACGATTCCAGCGACTTACCGATTTTGGCAAACGCCCCGACCACGACCACAACCACCGAAACGCTCGCGACCAATTGACCAATGGTCAGGCTACCTGACAATACAAGCCAAACCCCCAGTGACAGCAAAGCAGAGATCGATATTGCATAGAGCATCAAAGCAAAGAGTGTTTGACGCATCAAAACGATGAAGTGACTGCGGCGATGCGTTAGATACTCTACGGTCAGTCGATTTGCACGGTCCACCACCAACCCTCCACCCCCGTGGACTTGAAACGCGGTCGGATTGCCGATGACGTCTTGCAGCCAATGCGCTAGTCGATACTTGACCAAGGATTCATCGATGGCGGTACGGACAGCATTTCTACCCAATAGGTAGAGCAAGCCGGTCATGGCTATCAACAATACGATATCAAAGGCCAACAAGTACGGACTATAAAGGGCTAACAGCAAGAGACCCGTCAGCGTTTGAATGATGAGGGACAGGCCTTCCACCAACAACGAGGCCGTCGATTTTTGTATCGTCATCAAATCAAAAAATCGATTGGCCATCTCAGGACCATGGATTCCATCCATGGCTGCTCGCTCGAGGCGAGGCAGTCGTTCGGAAAGGTCTCCAACGATGCGAACAAAGATTCGACGTTGCAAGATTTCAACGATAAAAAACTGCAGCCCCTTGATAATGGCTGAGAGCGTGAGGATACCGAAAAGCAGGATTGCTAACCAAATCAACGGTTGCGTCAAACTGGCAAATCCAATGGTGGTCACCATCTGCTCGACGGCAAGTGGGGTAGCAAGGTCGAGCACGCCAACAACGAAACCAAAAATGACGAGCGACCAAATGTCGCGAGCCTCAAACTTGAGGAATCGCAACATGCGTCGTTGAGGCGAAATGTGCTCGTGTTGATGATGGTGGAGATGCGAAGGAGCGTTTGACACTCGATGGAGATCATCCGGATCCGGCATTTGATTCGACGCAACGGACTGGCATTCCAGGGAAGGCTGCGCAACGAAAAAGAGAGGAGACTCCATTCTTTGAAGAGTCTTGCGCAGTCGGGACTTGGAAATCGATTCCGATTGCGTCCCCTTGGTATCCATTTTGGAGGCTTCGGAATGCCCAGCCGCGATATCTGAAAACACCCACGAGACTGGATTGCTGGTGGATCGCTGAACGACTGCGATTGAAAATCCATCCAGCAACAATTCCCATAACTCGGGAGCGTTCAATTCGACTGGTGCAAGTCGAATTCCAATGCCCTGAGCGGCACGCATGATGGCAACGGTCAGACCATCGCTTGTTTCCTCGTCGGCATTGGACAACGAGTCGTTTAAGGCTTGCTGTATTTTTGCATTCTCAGTTGGAACCTCCAATTGAACAGAAAGCGCACCGAGCATCCCACGCAAGACTTCGTTGAGCAAACCCCCGGCTCTGGAAATAGGTATTTCACGCAACATGCAAGTGCTTTTATCTAGGGCTGGACGTAAGTGGCTAAATCAACAAGGCCGAAATCCTACGCATTATTGGGCGCAGTTCGCGCCTGAAAAGCCTTTTTCGCAACAAATGGTGTGAAATTCTAATACTTCTAGTTGATCACAGCGGTTTGAAGTGTCGTCGACCCTAACATTTTCAAACTCGATAGCATTTGACTGGCTACGCTTAGTTTTTTGGATTTAGGGTCGGTTTCCTGAAAATGCCGAACCTCTTGATCCAAGTGTCCCAAAATTTCGCATTGAAAGAATCGTGTTGAACGGCTCGCTTGCTATGGAACAGATGGTCAGAACTCAGGAACCATGCAAGCCAGCCGAATGAACCAACCGGTGCAACATTCTGATCGTTTTCAGAGACTGTTCACGCTCGGTTCTGGTCTTATAAAGACAAGAATCAAGACCGTCGCTGATACGGCGACTTCGTTTCCATAAAGCGGATGCAGACAGGGCTGTCGACTCGGACACTGGACTCGGTCGGTGTTAGCTGTCCTGTCGCGGGGTTGATGCGAAATACGATCACGTTTCCACCCGATTGATTGGCGACCAACATGTACTGCCCAGTGGGCTCGATGGCAAAGTTGCGAGGCGTTTTGACGCCCGTGCTTTGATGGCCGATCGCTGTCAGTTCGCCCGTCTTCGGATCGATCGAGAAAATGGCAATCGAGTTGTACGGGTCTCGATTGGATACGTATACAAAATTCCCAGATGGATGAACGACCGTCTCCGCCGTGCTCCCACCCTTGCGATCCACATCTTTCGGCATAGTGGAAAGAACTTGTTTCTGTTTCAGCGCACCTTTGTCGGAGTCGTAATCGCACGCAATGAGGGTCAAATCGCTTTCGCCATTGATGTAAGCACTCTTGCCGTCAGGTGACCATGCAAAGTGACGAGGTCCTGCTCCCTTTGGTGTGTCAAACGCGCCATGCGGCGTGAGCGTTCCGTTGGTAGCATCGAATGCATAGACGATGACTTTGTCTAGACCAAGATCGCAGCACAGAGCAAACTTATTTGCCCGATCCAAGTTAATGGAGTGTCCATGCTTTTTGGGCCCTTGATGCTGCTGAAATGAGGATGCACTTCTCAGCTTTCCATCTGCCTCAATGGGGATCGAAAGGCAACTGCCCCCGGTGTAGTTCGCGGCCAATACATGCTTGCCCGTTGGATCCACGACGAGATGGCACGGCGCGGCACCTTGAGAAGGCTGGGAATTCAGGAAGGTCAAGTTGCCGGTGGTGGCATCGATGGCAAAGGCACTTATCTTGGCGTCGGATTCATTGACGGCATACATGAACTTTTTATTCGGGTGAAATGCCAAGAAGGAAGGGCTATTCGTCTCTCCAGCGAGTGTCGCTGCCGAAAGGGAGCCGTCCTTGAGGTTCAGTTCACACTGGTAGATGCCTTTGCTCTCTTTTCCCGTATACGTCCCCAAATAGACACGCAACTTCTCTTGCGATTCGGCCTGACCGCAAGAAAACCCGCCAATAAGAACGAAAACGAATAGGATTTGTCGCAAAAGCATGGATCGATACTCCGTGTAAATGGTCTGGGGCAAGAATCGAAAACGACCTATTAGGCGAGCAGTGATGCGAAAACGTCCAATCATAACCCGATACGTAAGTGAGGGACCTGCGAAATTGTCCCTTGCTCACGCTTCTGGTTGGGATAGACCCAATCGAGAGACCATTGTGAACCATGGGTGGAACAAAAACCATAGGTGTCCCACGCAATAGATGTGCCGCCAGCTACAATCAACGCGGCGCTTTCTGCCGCTCCTCCCGAAGGTTTTTTAAACTACCGTAGGAAACTTGCCATGTACTCAGGAGATTTCGACACGCGAACCCGATCGATGCAGGCTTTTCAAATGCTTCTCTTTGTTAGCCTCTTTGCCGTGACTGCGATCGCGCAAAACGCAAATCCGAACAACCAATCCATTGAGCAGAAAATTGCAGAACGAGAAGCCGAACTCGAAAAGTTGAATGGGCGCGACCCTGAGTTGCAGGACTGGAACCGCTATCTCGAGTTGGAAAAAAAAACAAACTTGAATTGGGACCGCGCATTGTCTCCGGAGGAAGTAGAGCACGTGAGAGTTGCGAGTATCGAAGCGGTTTCCAGGCGATTACGGAAGATCCAATCTTTGCAACGTCAAATAAAGGAAATGAAGCAGCCCCAATTTGCGGAGTTTCTGAAGCAAGGTCAAAGTCTTTGCGAAGATCGCCATCGATTACTCGCAACACAGCCAATCCCTCCAACACCGGCTCTTCGGAAATTGGGATTCGACCCATTGTCCTTTCCAAAGATCGACGGGTCTACCAGCACTCAGCCGTTAGCGGTGATGATCGCTTGCCGATACTTCGATTTGAATACTCATTGGAGTTTTGCGCCAATGGGAATTCCCAATGAGAACATGTCCTACTTCGATGACATCGAACTAAAACTAGCCGAGTATTCCATGAAACCCTTAGAAAAAATCAAAAGCCAAAGCAGGCTCGTTGGAATTGTGGACAAGTTTCTGGTAGGGAACGAATCGACGCACCAAGCCTACCTAAACATCCTTGAAGGAACGAGTGGCTTCGGCTTGCTGGCACGAAAGCCAAACACCGAAGAAGTAGAACTTGCGCGCAAGCTGAACGTCGAACTCGAGGTAGTTCCGTGCGCTCGCGATGCTTTCGTATTCATCGTCGCTCAAGATGGCCCCGTTACAGAACTTTCCACAGCTCAAATCAAAGCGATCTATTCGGGAACGGCAAAGTCCTGGGACGAAGTTGGCGGAAGTCGAAGCGCAAAGATTTACCCCTATCGCAGACCAAAGAATTCGGGAAGTGAGGAATTGATGCGTCAACTCGTGATGATAGAAACGCCAATGTCCGAGAAGGTAAGTAGTGATTTGGTGGGTAGTCTAATGAGCTCCGTCTTTCTTAACCTTACCCAAAATAAAGATGGGATCGCATATTCGGTTCGCTATTATGAGCATTATATGGCTGGAAGCGCTGGCACGCGCACCATCAAAGTTGATGGCGTAGCTCCAACGGAAGAAACCATTGTAAATGGCACTTATCCCTATATTGCAAACGTTTACGCGGTGATCCGTCGCGAAGCGAGCCCCGATTCAGGGCCACGCAAACTGCTTCAATGGCTCCTGACCGACGAAGGCCAAGCTGTCGTCAAGCAGAGTGGCTACGTTCCATTAAAGTCGGTTGGTACGCCTCAATTTAAGAACTAGAACTTTAGGTCTGTAACGTGCCTAGGATCACCCCTGTAAACATTATCAAGTCGACTTTGCGCAACAAATTCATTGACCGGGAGGGTGAGGTTGCAGCCTGTGATGCTTGCCGAACGTCGACCGCCGATTTGAAGCTTCAACGCGGCATCGACATCGTCTATCGTCGTAGTACGGACCAACTTACAGAGAAATACGTTTTCATCGGGCGTCCGTAACTCTATGGAGCAGACCTTGGATCGACACTTGTGCTGGGCGTTGGTGAACTGGAAAGCAGTCCTTCAAGCTTAGCATAATCGACTGCAACTCCCGCAGCTTTGATTTTCGTATGCAATTCGCGAATCAACATTGGAAACTCAATGGATGTCTCTTTGTTTTGAAGTTTCGATGACTCCAATCCAACATGGATTTGCATTTTTTGGCGACTATACCAGTCGACGATGCTTGCCACCTGGGTTTGGAGTCCCTTTCGTTGAGCAACGCTTTGCTTTTTGTTGTTGGAGTCGGTAGCTTGCGAGGACAGAAGCTCTTGATCGACGTAGCAAAGTGCTTTGAAAATCCAATCAAATGGAGCGCTGAACGCGCCGCCCAACTTGATGGACTCATTCGCCGACCGAATCGATTCTGGATAGTGTTTGGCTCGATATTGCAATAGCGCGAGAGTGTTCCAATAGTAGGCTGATTTCTCCGAGCGGGCGATTCGATCCATAAGCTCAATCCATTTGTCTAAATCTGCACCAGAATCAGGCGAAACGGTACAGATCCAAGCCGCGCTATTGATCACCAAGGGCTCGTCTTCGACTCCAATAGTCTCGGCTAGGACGCGACACTGCTGCTGGTATTCTGCCACTTTGCCTTGCGTGATCAAGACACGTGCTAGCATGTTTTGGAGTCGTCCCGTTGCCTCGATATCAATCGCGCGTCGGACATCCTTCTCAGCCGCTGCCCAATTTTCCGAATGAATATTGCTTAATGCACGCGTTTCCCAAGAACTCGGATTGTCAGGATCGTGTTGAACCGCTCGCTCGCAATGAAAATGGGCAGCAAAGGGATTGCTTTGGCTCAAAGCGGTTCGGGCTTGCTCACAGTGCCATTGCCCTAGTGTGGTGGGCGATTCGATTGCATCGTTTTGAAGTCGGTTCCTGTTCCAAACGCGATGGTTCCTTTGAGTAATACGCATGAGTTGCGTGCCGTCCGGACTAATTCCTACTAAGTTCTCGAGGCCTCGGAGGCCTTCTAGTTTGAGAAGTTCCTTACCGAGTGAAAGCTCAAAAATCCGCACGGCCTCATCGTCGCCCGTCGATATCAGTCGTTGGCTATCGGGACTGAAACAGAGGCTCGTGACCAAGTCGGCATGTCCGTCTAGCTCAAGATTCGGGGGTGTACTCGCGGACTGGATAAGGCGATCCAATTCCCACACTGAGGTTTTTGCATTTTCGCCTGCAACGGCAATCCACTTGCGGTTTGAACTGATCGCAAGCGCTCGAATTGCAAATGGAAAAGACTTGTTTACAAGAGTCTTGGCACGATTCCAGTCCCAAATTGCAAATCGATTGTCACGATCGACAGCGGCGACCAATCCGTGAACTGGTAGCATCTCAGCCAACTTGATCGGTGTATCGAGGACTCTTCCCTGTTTTTGAATATTGCCGGTTTCCTGATTCCAAATAAAAACGTTGGCTTCGGCATCGATTGAGGCCGCCGTATTGGGAGAAACCAAGCAAGCATCCAAAATGTTCGCATTATGCTTTTCAAATACGTAGACAGCCTGCCCATCGGCCGTATCCCAGATGCGCACGGTCTTGTCGTGACTTCCAGATATCAATCGCGTTCCAGCGTCATCGTTCGATGTCTTGTGAACCGAATTCGTTATTGGCCAGTGCGATCTGTCCAACGTAGATCAATTGTTCTCCACGTTGCCGAGCTCGTTTCTCGGATAAACGGTTGTTCTCAGAGGTTTGCCATAGACCCGTTATTACTAGCAATGCAACCGCTATCGACGATATCAGCAATGCAACGGTGGGATGTCGTCGCACCCATTTGAGTCCTTTCTCAAGCCCGGACGCAGGTCTAGCTTGGATCGGGAGTCGTTCGACGAACCGATTCAAGTCGTCGGCCAAATCTTCGGCAGACTCGTAACGCAATGCTGGATCTTTCCGCAGGCACTTGAAGCAAATCGTCTCAAGATCCCTTGGCCATTCTCAGAATTGCTAGGCTTGGCAGCGCTCGGTGACACGCAGGCTCAAAACACGATTTGTGAACAATATGAGCAACAAGTACGCGTTGTGGCTCGAATCCTATTGGGGCCACAGTTACGGACACATTTGGATTCAATGGATTTGCTCCAGTCCGTTCATCGAAGCCTATTGATCGGTATTCGAAACGACAAATTTTCCGTCGCTAGCCCGGAAAAACTGGTTGCACTCGCTTGCACTATCGTCCGACGCAAAGTTGCACGCCAATGGAGAATGCACCGTCGTCAACTGTCACATCGCACGAATCACTCCAGCGATCGCTCACTCATCACTCATCTATTGAGCTCGATCAGCAATCCTCATTCCCAGCCAGACGAAATCGTAGCTTACAATGATCAGTTGGCCAAGTTATGCCGTAGCTTGGACGACGTCGAATTGGCGATGCTTGAATTGCGATTGCAAGGCTACACGACAGGCGAAGTGGCAGAAAAACTTGGCATTCACCCGGTCGCGATCCGAGTGAGATGGACGCGACTGCGACAACGCCTTGACGCCGCCAAAATCTTCTCGGAATGGCTCTAGAATCCCAGCGAATTGCTTTGCCTACCTGCCGGGCAATCGCGCGGAAAACCTCGATGGCCTCGTACTCCATCAGCTCTCCGTCGACCTTGTAATTCATGTAGGCCGAGTTCTTAGCGATCACCACCCCTCGCATCGGATTTCGGGTCGGCATAGTTCTCGTTGAAATCGATGCCTGATGACGAGTCATTTCATCGATGCGTTCATGATGTATTGATGAATGAACGATATGATCTCCAGGTAATTGTCTTTGGAAATTCGCTCATCGATACCGTGAAAGCGTTGCGTGTCGCGTTCTGACAATCTTGTGGGAATGAACCGAAAGATGTTTTCGCAAAGGTCGGTATAGTGGACCGTATCGGTACTGCCCACTAGAACAAACGGTGCCACGACTACGTCTGGTAAAACTTGGTGAATTGTCGTTTGGAGAATTCTAAAGGGTTCCGAGCTGATGTCCGATACTGGCGACGCTTCCCTCGGCTCGTTAAGAGGCTTCAGGGAGACACGAGGGTCGTTGATGGATCGGCGCAGATAGTCGAGCGAGCTTTCGATGCTGTCACCTGGTAGCAGTCTTAGATTGAGCTTCGCCGTTGCTTGTGCTGGAAGGACGTTCTCCGATACCCCCCCTTCGATCATCGTAGGGGCAATGGTTGTGCGAAGCAGTGCGTCGCCACTCGGCGTGTCGCTCAAGGTTCCCTTGACAAGTGGACCAAACAGCCACATGTTGGACATGGCCATTTTCCTGACAAACGGCATTTCAGGCCCCAGGAAGTTGAGTGTGTCTCGCAGTCCACCGTCGAGGCGAGCTGGGAATGGCGATGACTGCACACGATGGATCGCACTTGCGAGAATACTCACCGCGGTTTCTCGAGGTGGCATCGAGGAATGTCCGACTTTGTCCGCGTTAACGTTGGCTGTGATTTCGACGGTGAGATAACCTTTCTCGGCAACACCGACCAAGGCTGCTGGACGCCCTAAACCGGGAAATTCCGTGAAAACGCATCCTCCCTCGTCGATGATAGTGTGTAATCGAATTCGATGACTTCGAAACCATGCGGCCATCTTGCTGTTGCCATCAGCACCGCCAATCTCTTCATCGTGTCCTAAGGCGACGAATATGGTTCGCTTCGGCTGAAAGCCCTCGGCGGAAAGTTTGCTGATTGCTTCTAGGATCGCCATTACACCATGTTTGCAATCCAGCGTGCCTCTACCCCAAATAAATTCGTCATCCATATGACCGCTGAATGGTGGATGCGTCCATTTGGAAAGAGAACTTGCCTCAACAGGCACAACATCAAAGTGCGACATCAATAGTATCGCACCGAGTTCGGGCGCTTGACCTGGCCACTCGAAGAGCATGCTTGGATTTCGTTCGTCACCGAAGTCCTTTCCTGTTCTGCGAACAAACGGTGGCGCATGCAAATTCGGAAACGACGATTGAATGGTATCGCGAAACCGAAAGAGCTCAGAATCATTCGCGATCCTGGACATAGGTGTCGAGACCGTCGAACTCTGGATTGCCTCGACGAACCTTTCGAGGGTCGGCAGGCTATCCAGTTTAAGCAATGAGACTGGCTTAGCTTTGAGTTGCCTGGACGGAAACGTCAGGTAGTTCCAACTCAAGATGCCGATGAGCAGTACCAATACAATTAGCACTATCCAACCTACTCGCCTAGCTGCGGTTCGTTTTCGATTCATGAAGGACTCCAATATTCGTTGTGAAGTGGTTGGAACAGAGTGGTGGAATAAGCTTCGTAGGTCCGCATTCCCGAGGCGGACAAGTCAGCGTCTCGGAGATACGCCACTACGCGGACGGACGACTCTACATATGGCCGCTTTCATTTCCTTTCATTGACATTCTCTCAGCAGACTCTCGTCCTAGTTTGCGTACGTGGCGTCCGTAAGCAAGGACGGAAGCGATGGAATCGGAAAAGAACATCCCGCGTACAGTCAAGCGAATCGCAGTGGGACCAATTTCGACTAACCGCATCTCCGCTAGGACATCCAACTCATTGCGATAGTCTGACCTCACATCTGTTCCGAACACTTCCCGATAGTGGCTGCGATCGACGGACAGTTTTGCAAATTGTCGAGTGACGTAAAGCAGTCGCAGCGATTCCGCGTCGAATGTAAAATAACGATTCCAAACGGGAAATTGCTTTCCCACCGACTGCAAGTATTCGAGCGAGCTCTCTGGATTCATCGTCTTGAGCCCGGAACAACTTGGATCGCTTGACGAGTATGAAATTCCGGAAGGACCAAAGCCGATCATGTTGTAACGATCAGCTTCAAAGCTGCGCAATTCGTAGATGTAGCTGCGCGAGTCTCCTCGAAAGGATGATCGTTCGAAGTTGGTAAGTGTCGTTTGGTGATAACCAGTTTCGATAGCCGTTGTCCGGACCGCTTCCCAATTGGCAGCAGCCATTTCATTACCTGGCAACGCGGCGATTAGCTCTGGATCGCGCGACCAAGCTGTGGCAAGTCCACGAAACATGACCAGATGGTAGAGGCAGATTTGATCGAGACCGATTTTGTCGCCGCTCGAGATATCGGAGAGCATTTCAGACAGCGATTGTCCAGGGAGATTGAAAAGAAGATCGCCTGAGACTGTCATCTTGCGTGCATGTGCCATTTCTACAACTTGAGCAAACACTTCGCTATCGCCGAAGCCAGTCCGTCCCATTTTGGTCTGCCATTGCTTCGAAAACGATTGGATTCCCATACTGATCCGGAAGTGCCTAGCGGATAACTCTTCTTGAAGGATATCCAGTAGCCACGGCTTGCGATTGAGGAAGAAGGCCGGCACTCCCTCGAGAGAGACTTCTGCATGACGCAGATCAAAAAGTTCGTTTAGTTTTCGGCACAATCGTCGAAACGGTTCAGCAGGCGTAAGGTTTGCCGTTGCTCCGCCGAAATACAAGGCATCAATCACCTTGCCTTCCAGTGACGGGCACGCGGCAACTCGATTCTGTATTTCGTGAATGACGCCGTTCACCGCGGCTGCCGCCTTGAGGGAACTGAAGTCTTCATGCGGAAAGGTGCAAAAGCCGCAGCCAGCGATTTTCGGGTTGCAATAGGAATGCGGAAGTACGCCTACGAGGAGTGGCTTGTCGGGATGGTAGCTATGTTGAAAACGGGAGTCCCCATCCTCGACTGCCTGCCGAGTTTCATGATTGAGAAACGGCATGCTAGCGGCCAAGGGGAAACCGTGGAGCAATCGATGTCGCTGTGGCTTTTTGAGTCGACTTCGTACCAGTTGCCTGAGCGTCTCATTCGAATCGTCGGCTAAGCTCGGAGTAAGTCTCTGGTTCTCGAACGATGTGGCTGGCGTTATCTCATCCAGATGAATCATGATCGGCCTCGGGGTTAAGTTTGTTGAACGGACATCGGCTCACTGTCGAATCCCTTCAAACCTTAGGCGAATTGCGTGCCAAAATGCGTCAAGACGCAATCCGATGGGCCTCCCCGAAAGTCTAGGGTGGTCAAGTACTTGGTTGCCAAGCCAGATGTCCCTCTTCTTGATGGAGTCAAAAATGATAGAAGCTTTAATAAAGGCTGCGTTTTTCGAGCAAGCAGCAAGCGCCAACCAATGCGTTGGAAACAATTGGTGCGATGCATGTTTTCACCGAGAACTTTCCGTTTTCCACTTTCGCACTACTATGTCATCGCGATTGGTCATACTCAAATGCAAAAAATGTCTCCCGTGAACTACACTGGATGCAGTTGGCGTGCATTGAAAACATTGGGGCGTTAAGCGGACCGGAGCGATTATGGCTTTTCTAAACAGGGCGGAACGGCATGAAGCGAACGCTTTCGCTCGCATCGGGTACAGCAATCCATTTTTGCCGGAGCGACTGCAGCTTGAACGTCAAGTACTGGGTGACCGATTCCAATCGGGTGCAGCCGTCATCCATTTCCCCTCCGATCACCAGGCTCAAGCCGTCTTCAAAAATTTCAGTTTGCTACTGGAACAGTCCAGGATCCTGGCCGACAAGATGCGACAACGTGTCTTGGCCGGAAAATGCCTGCGTGAGGAGGACCAACAACTCTATCGGGAGACGGTGGTATTTCTTCTTTATGGCAAGCACTTCTCGATCAACGAAGTGCCATTGGTTCGCAGAGCTAGAGACAGAACCGAGGAGCTAGGAGAGTCCTGGGCGCAGTTCCAAAAAGACTACGACTGGTATTTGAGTCTGCCGGATTTGGTCTTGCCGACCCACTTCGATGCAGCTCATTGCTTTTCCATTTTCTTTCAGATCGATAGGGCTTTCAGCCATATTTTCGAGTTCATCATCGGCAGTTCGATGCCGATAGCAAAATTGCGGGCGGCGATCTGGGAGTCGATATTCACACACGACATGGGCAGGTACATTCGAGGGGTCCATAAATCGATGGGAGATATCACGACTCTGATTACCGGCAAGTCAGGGACGGGCAAGGAACTCGTCGCGAGGGCTATCGGTCTGTCTCGCTACCAGGCATTTAATCCTAAGACGAAGAAGTTCGACGATGCCGAAAAAGACCCATTCTTTGCGGTGAATCTCTCTGCACTTTCCTCAACGTTGATTGAATCAGAATTGTTTGGGCATTGCAAAGGTTCGTTTACAGGCGCGGTGTCGAATCGAAAAGGGTGGTTGGAGGGTTGCGGTCAAAATGGGACTGTCTTCTTAGATGAGATCGGGGAGCTGGAGCTATCGATCCAAGTTAAGTTGTTGCGTGTTTTGCAGACCCGGACTTTCTCCCCGGTGGGCGAAACGAAGCCACATCATTTTTTAGGCAAATTCGTTACAGCTACTAATCGTGACCTAGCTGCTGAGATCAGCCAGGGGCGCTTTCGAGAAGACTTGTACTATCGCCTTTGTGCCGACATGGTTCGAACACCGACTTTGCAAGAGCAACTCATGGATCGCCCCGAGGACCTTCACGAGCTAACGCGATTCATCGCGAGACGGCTTTTGGTCGAGTTGCCCGATGAAGCGGATTCCCTTGCCTCGGAGGCCGAGCAATGGGTTGAGCAACATTTCGGGAGCAGTTATGATTGGCCTGGCAACATTCGCGAACTGGAGCAATGCGTTCGCAATGTATTGATTCGCAAATCCTACACACCGTCGAGTCGCGTCTCATTTCAGAGACCGGATGCAATCCCCTTTCATTCCATGCGAGGTACCGACGAATTCGTGCGATCCATGTTGGCTTGTGAAATGACGTTAGACGAGGTTTCGGAACATTATGCTTCCCTGGTCTACGCACAAGTGGGACGCTATGACGTGGCCTCGCAAAAGCTAGGCGTCGACTGGCGAACCCTCAAGTATAAAGTGAAAAAAGATCTGATCAACAAATTTGGTTACAGGCACTGCGAATGTGGCGAACGCTCGCAGGATCGGATAGACTGATGCTTGCTGGCACTAGCACTTAAACGAACTTCAGAGTCATGACATCCATCAACGAAAAAACAGTGTTCACGCGAACAACAACGATTAATGTATCGGACGTGCCACCAGCTACTTGTTCTTTACCTGAGGTGCCGTATCTGCAGTCAGTCAATCGACTTCTCGGGCAGCCTTTGTACGACAAGAACCAGCGAATACAAATGGTACAAATGGAAATCGACCGTTTAGTAGAAGAACCCAATCTGCCGGATCGAATCGATGAATTGTTGGCAGAGTCAAAGTAAAAACTAGCGCTAGCTTCAGCCAGTGAAGCGACGACAACTGACAATTTAGTAAAAGACTCCCTGCAAAAAAAGAAGCAAGTATTTCTTAAGCAGATCGATATCTACGAGAATATTTTGTCCAATCGCGATAAGGAAAGAACCAGCGGACGGGCGCGCTATAAGCAAATGTTGATGCAGCAGTTGGCCAAGATTGAAGCCACTGAATTCCCGAAATTTACGTCAATCGAGGCGTGTTCTTGCGATCAAGGTCAGCTACTGGCCTTAGGGCAGGAACATCCGGTCATTTGCGCCCTGGATAGCGCGTTTTCCTACCATCACCCTCTATGCCTTTCTCCTGACATGATCTGGCTGCTAATTTGCCAGGGCGTTGCGCAGCATGTCAATGTCGAAGCTGAGAGCCTGCGATCACAAATCGTCCAACATGATGGGAAGGTCGTTATCGAAGTGGTTCGAGACGAATTTATCAAAGGCTCGTTAGAAAATCACTGGGAAGAAGTGATCGACGAGTTATGTCTGCGCGTTAGGGAGCATATTGGATCGGCACACGATCAATTTGTGCCTAATTTTTCGACCACAGGATCGAAAGAAAGGATCGCAGCAAAGATCGTATTACTGGACGCAGTAAAGAGCTATTTCGCTTACGAAGTACATTCCCTCTGCGGAATTCCATCAATTACACTGGAAGGCACGGTCGAGGATTGGCAGTCGCTTGCAGATAGAGTTGAGGCATTTGCAAAGTTTAACCTGGAGTGGTGGTTGACGGCGCTGAGGCCGATCCTGCAGGAATTCATTGCCGCAGTACGAGGAATGGTTCGACAGTCTTTTTGGGAGTCAATTTATAAGTTCGAGAGTGTTAGCGGAGGCGGTGCAATTACAGGATGGATTGCGGCTTTTTTTCCCTACTTCAAGGACGGGCATGGCTACGCGACAGTGAAGAATCCCTGGATCGGCCAAGGTGGCACAACGCTGGATCGGCTGATGAAGGGGCAATGGGGGGATTCTGAAACGCACATATACGCCCCATCTCCGGCCAACTTCCCGAGCGGATTGACTAGAGCCCCTTTTGTGTGGAACTATTTCCAACAGAGATTCGACATGGAACTTCTAGCTGGCTTTGTTGGAGTAGCGCAAGACGAGACGACCCTAACACTGAGGCCTGAAATCGGTTGGGCTATTCGGGAATCTGTTCCCGCAGAAAGCGCACCCAGCCAGAGCTGACATCAGCGTCTTTTTGACGCCAATCAATCGACAAAATGAGATCGCCAACATGAATAGTGCTAAAGCTTCGGATCGGAAGAAGATCCAGTGGTTGAAGGGGCGCGCTTTCAGTACCGGCTAGCTTCTCAGCGTTGCGGTGAGCCCAAGAATGTCTGCTGAACAAGGTCGGATGCCTCCAAGTGGCCTCGAAACGTTGGTGAAATCATCGCTTCTGCAATCGACATTAAGATCGGTCGAAAACGTTGGATATTCCTCTCAAACTGCGTTTGCATCAAAATCATCGCATGTTAATTTTTGAAAATGGTGACCGTCTGAACACCCTATCCAAAAATTTCAGTGCACAATCGACGGAGCGTTCTCGCTTGATATCGTAGCAGGTCCAATTATGTCCCTGCTCCGCTGCCGCACCCAAACAATTTGTCCCCAAAAACGCAAGGTGATTGACATGAACGGCTTTCCAAAGGTAATGGTGATCGGACTTTTGTTCACGAGCTTTGGTGGCGCTTTGGCACAGGCGCCAACGGAAACCACATCAACGAAACACAACCGCGAAGAGTTAAGGGACAACAAAGTAAACGAAAACACAGAAGATGACGAGATCCGAAAACTGCAACTTGAGCGGCTTAAGTCGGCGTCACTTGCTGCAGAAACACCTAAAATAAAGTACGAGTCCGGACTAGTAAGTATTTCTTCTTTTCTTGAATTCCAGAAAATACGCGGATTAGCTGCTCTGGATCTAGTGGACTCGAAGGAGGAAAAAATTCGATGGCTGGAGTTCATGCTTGAAAATTCGAAACTGGTCGAAACATACGAACTAGCGTCACTTCGCAGTTCTAACCAGGCCGTTGGTGAAAATAAGTCCAACCAGCTTGCTAACGAAGATTGGTATTCCATCACTTTGTCCAATTTTGAGGGCTTGAAGCACCAGAAAGCTTTTGAGGATGTGTGTGGCTTCCTTGCCCGTAGCATGTCCCGATTGTTTGCCGCGCGTCCGCACTGGGGCAAACTCTGTCCGTTGACACCGAGTGAACTCATGGAGTTGTATCCTCGTTTCAACGAATTCCGGCAGATTTGTTGGGAATACGACCCAGCGAACGCTTTTCGAAATCGTTGGACAGACGAACTACTTTCTCCCGCTCAGAAATAATCTGCTTTTGGAGCGTCGATCAAGGCACCGAAAGGGTTAAATCGAGACATTTACTTAACGCATCCGTGAAATCTTTATCGATCTTTGTCGAAAGTGCTTTGTTCGAAGGCCGGAGGTTATGTTTGCCATCCTCGATCGGAAGGAGCTCAATATCTAGACGAGCGTCCTGTCCCTGCTTGAGGAGTTTCTTGCTGGACCCGAAGTAGATTTTCTCGTCGCTTGTGCCATGGACAATGCGAACGGGACATTTCACGTATTCGAGGTATTCATGTGTTGGCAATCGGTAACGAAAAAGCTCCGGAATAAGAATGGGAAACCTTTTGCAGCCCGCATCCGGGAGCGACCAATAGGGTGTTTCCAAGACGAGTCTCTTTGGTTCGTTTTCCTTGGCCAAATAAGTCGCGATGCAGCTTCCGAATGAGCGTCCCCAGACGATGTCTATTTTTTCCGTCTTGAGAATCTCCTCGTAAACCATTTGTGCGTCCGCAAGCAAATTGACCTCGCTGATTGGCCCTTCGCTTTTACCGAACCCTCGATAGTCCATTGTCCAAACATCGTAGCCTGCGTCCAAAAAAGGCTTGATTTCGAAACGGCACTTCTCGATGCTTCCTCTGTTGCCGTGCAGATAAAACAGTTTGCCTCGAGTAGGTTGACTTAGCGAATCATACTTTTGGAAGTGGATCGCCACTTCGATCTTTGACTCCACTTCTTCGGCCTCAGGCAGCAATCCTATGTGGGGTCTTACGAACCTATTGTAGGACGGCTTAAGCTTTTGCATTTCAGCATAACCGCTTGGATCTTTGTCCCGTTCCGGGTAACCACTCGGATTTTTGGCTGCTTCGATCAGGAAATACTCCTGAACCCAATAGAACACGAAGTTGACAAACAGCAATAAACCAAATATGCCGACCGCGATTCGTTTGAAAATCCACCACCTAGACTTTTTTCGTTTCGTTACATTTTCGCTATTCATTGCCTGGCAATCTCGTTGTTACCCATTTCAAGGTTAGAGCTGTTTGCTGCGCCGGGGCAGGCGAGCTACTCGGAGATGAAAGTTTGGCTTGGAGCCGAGTAAACACCGACGCACCGGCGTGTCAAACCGGAGCGAGTTGGGAGTACAGTCGGCGTATTGAGTCCACCGAATTACCAATGAACATTGTCGCTTTTCGATGCTTGGGATTGGCGAAGCCAGCCACCTCGAATGCGAATGACAAACAGACCAAGCGATCTGATAATGCATAACCAAGCCAGCGCGTGGGTGGTATTGGGGCTGGTACGAAACCACTCCAACAAACGAGTCAACCACTGATACTTCCCCGAAGAAGCTGTTTGATCCGACCAGGGATGAGTGAAATCAACTGCCCCCGAATCGATCGGTAGCATCATTGCGGCAATGCCCCCCAAATGCCAGTTCTCCTAGAAGAGGTGATGTACGAAGCAAAGGGGAGTGCGGAGGAAACGCACAATCACCCCGAGGGTGTTCGCGGTGCACAAGCCACCGCCATCGCTATACTTCTCGCCCGCAGAAGGCACAGCAAGGAAGACATCAAAAAGCACATCGAACGAGAGTTCAACTACAACCTGAATGATCGCCTTGATGACATCAGAGAGACCTAAGAATTCGATGTGTCTTGCCAAGGCTCTTTGGCAGCAGCGGGATATTTACCGTCACAACGGCTGGAGGAACGTCCGCTCCGATTTCCTTTGGCGCCATGATGGCGACCCGAACCGCTCCGACATCAGCGAGCATTACTTCTGTGGCGGTGCTTACACCTAAAGCACTACAAGGATTTGCAACGGAAGCTTTCGCACAATTAGCTTCAGAGGTTCCAAGTTCGGAAGCGCCAAATGGAACGCCCAGCCTTGTATGGGAGATCCGCGATTTGCCGGGCGACACCTTAGGTTTTGCGTCGGGGAACACGATTTACTTGGACACCAATGCGGCTGGTTGGGGCGGGTTTATTGACGCTACACCTATGGACGATTCTGAATTCCAGTTGAGAGGGAATCAAGGCGAACAGGATCGCATGGATCTTGTCACGGTGGTCATGCATGAATTGGGCCATTACTCGGGACATGATCACACCGACGAGGGTATGATGGCTCCACAGTTAGAGGCGGGCAAGCGACATGTATTTTCCGACGACTACGAATCTCTGGCAGATCCTCTCTTCAGCTTGGCTTCACTCGACCCCATTGGGATCGATTCCTTCTTCGATCCGAACTTTTTCTGTCAGGCACCCGCTCCATGAAACCGCACGCTTTTCAGAGGACATTCCCATTCCAGAAAATGCTCAGCAGTTAAAGTGCGACGACTTTTTCTCCGCATTTGATTTTCAGCATCAGGCAACGGCCCTATTTAGTGAACAACGCGGACAGTGGCAAGACTAGGGTCAACAGCGCTAATAGGGCAGGCCGAACGATTGACAGCCGCGAGCAATTCGATCGTATCATAATCGAATCGTTCACCAGGCATGATCACCGGAATGCCAGGCGGATACGGTGTAATGATTTCCCCCGATATGCGACCAAGAGCCTGGCCGAAGGAAATACTACTATGTTTGGAATAGAACGCATCCCGTGGCAATATGACTTGCTCGGGCAATCCTTCAGCCACGCGCCCAGCAAGCTCGTTTAACTCCTGAAATGCGGTGTGACGTTCAGGACGCCGAATACTGATTTCCTTAAGCGCTCCCACCAAGTGATCGATGTCTTCTGGGATACTACCGATTGTCAAGATGCACAGGAGATAACCTGGGCCAGAAAGCTCGGGCTGGACTCCAAATTCGCGATTGAGCACCCGCTGAGCATCCTCGCCGGACCAGCCAAGTTGTGATACATCGATAACTAGTTTCGTGCTATCTAAAGCATAAAAGCCTGACTCGTCCCCCAGTGCATGGTCTGCACTGAGGCAGCGGATGCCATCGATTGTGTTAATTTGTGCTCGCGCGTTTTGGGCCAACACTAACATCGCTGCCAACCGTTCCGCACCCTCAAGCACCATTTGTCGACGAGCCAGGTCAATACTCGCCATAATCGCGAAGTTAGGGCTCGTCGTTTGCAACGACTGCAATGCGGCCTGGACACGGGCGGTGTCCACTTTGGAAGAGCAGATATGGAGCGTGGCCGCTTGACTGAGCGCTGACAGTATCTTGTGTGTCGACTGTACTACGATATCCGCTCCCGAATTCTCAGCGGCCAAAGGGTAATCCTTGCCAAAACGCAAGTGAGGCCCGTGGGCTTCATCAGCAATTAAAACTATATCGCGACCATTGCAAATCTGGGCAATCGAAGTTAGGTGAGGCACGACGCCAAAGTAGGTTGGGTTTAAGATAAACAGGGCCTTGGCTTCGGGATGTTTCGCAACGCCGCGAGTCACTGCCTGAGTCGATAAGCCATGACTGATTCCGAACCTCAGATCAAACGTGGGCAAAAGCCACCGAGGCTTCGCACCCGAGTGAATGATGCCCGCTACAACCGACTTGTGCGCGTTGCGTTGAACCAAAACGCAATCGCCTGGACCAACAATCGACATCATGGCAGCCATATTCCCGAGACTCGAACCACCCACCAACATGAAACTACGTTGAACGCCGTATGCGTCCGCCAGCAACTCCTCTGCTTTTCGAATGGCGCCGGAGGGACAGTGCAACGTGTCGGTGTCGGGTAGATTGTTCAGATCCATCGCACCCAGAATACCGCTCAATTTCTCTGGCAAGCTCCTTCCGCCTTTATGCCCAGGGCAGTAGAACGGCGCTTTCAATTGCTGGCGAAACTGCTCAATGTTTTCAAAAATAGGTGCAGAATCATGTCGGGCAAGTAAGTCTCCAGGTAAAGGATTTGGGCGCGACTGCGTTCGCCTCATAACGATGTCCGATCAAAGAGTGGACGAACCATTCAGTTCGTGACTAATGGCCTTTTCTAGGATTGAAAGTCCCAAAAGCAAATGTGGCTCAGCGATATTAAGTGGAGGCAGGATCTTTAGCGTAGAATCATCTCGACCACAACGTTCGATAATCAATCCTCGTTCAAAACAGCGTCGCGAAACGTTTTTTGCTGATTCTGGAGCGATCTTTCCAAGGTCGATACCCCAAATCATTCCGAGTCCACGGATCATGATGTCTCGATTTATGTTGACGATCCGATCCAACAGAAACGCTTCAATCAATTGTGCTCTTGCAGCAATTCGCTCAACGAACGCTTGACCTTTCCACATTTCGAGCGCTGCAGTAGCTGCGATGAATGCTAGTTGATTGCCTCGAAACGTTCCCGTGTGCTGACCAGGCTTCCAACAGTCGAGCGATCGCTTCATAAGAACCAGCGACATTGGCAAGCCGTAGCCGCCGATCGACTTGGAGAGACAGACGATGTCGGCAACTATTCCAGCGCGCTCGAAGGAGAAAAAACTTCCTGTCCGACCGCATCCAGCTTGAACGTCGTCGACAATCATTAGGATGCCAAAGTCATCGCACAATTCTCTCAACTTGATCAACCAATCGGTTGGCGCCACGTAAATTCCGCTTTCCGCTTGCACTGTTTCCAGTAGAACAGCGGCTGGCAATTCCACACCCGAACTTGGATCATTGAACCAAGATCGCATCAGCTCGAGGCCATTGGTTATTGGATAGGGACCTAAGGGAAAGGGAATGCGGGTTACAAACGGAAGCGGTACACCTGCGGCCGAGCGGTGCTCACGGTTGCCCGTTACAGCCAAACAACCTGTGGACATTCCGTGCCATCCGCCGGTAAAAGAAGCCACGTTTGTGCGCCCCGTGGCCATCCTCGCCAATTTCAAGGATGCCTCCACCGAATTTGCTCCAGTCGGACCGCAGAACTGTATTTTGTAATCAAGCCCTCGCGGCAAAAGAATGACATCATCGAACGCTAACAAAAAGCTACGCTTTGACTCTGTATGCAAATCTAGCCCTTGAACGATGCCGTCCGCTTGTAAGTAATCGATCAGCTTTTGTCGGATGAAGTCGGGATTGTGACCATAATTAAGTGCGCCTGCACCAGCCAAAAAATCAACGTAACTTCGCCCTTGTTCGTCGTAAAGTAATGCACCCTTGGCCCTAGTGAAAACGGTGGGAAAGAAACGGCAGTAGCTACGCACATTCGATTCCAGTTTTTCAAAGACCGCGGTCTGCTCCGTGTGTCTTTCCAGAATGATGTTGTTAAGCATTTGCTGAGCATTTCCCTGGATGAGCAATCTGAATCTTCAATATCGTTCTCAAAATGCAGCAAGTAATTTCAATTGGTCGACCCGACGAGGATGGACTTAATCACAGGGCGACTTACTTAACAAGCCAAGTCAACGCGTACTTCGTGTGCAAGCATCGCGATGAAAACGCATGTAGACTACTAATTATTGTACGAGCGATCAACCCAATTGGAACATACCCCTGCGACTCCTAGTACTCCGCGACGTTCCTACATCAAGTAAGCCGGATGCGCTACCACTCGACAAGTACCAAGCTCAGCACGGTTATCAATGCTGGGCCTCCGCGGATCAATGTTCCAATAATGGAAGCTTGCTGTGAAGCAGGTGTGAGCTACTTAGACACTTCAGTCGCAACGGATCTTTGCAGTCCAGGTCAGCAAGTGCCGCAAGCTTATGACCCGCAATGGGCACTAAGAAACCGATTTGAAAAGTTGGGTATAACGGGGATCCTTTCAGCAGGATTTGATCCCGGAGTCGTAAACGTATTCTGCGCGTTTGCCGCAAAGCACCTTTTCGATACGATACATTCGATCGATATAATGGATGTGAATGCCGGCAATCATGGTCACAAGTTTGCTACGAACTTCGATCCAGAAACGAACCTGCTTGAAATCCAAGGCGATTCATTTTATTGGGAAAACGGAAACTGGCAGCAAGTACCCTGCCATACCCGCATGCTCGAATACGACTTCCCGGTTGTTGGAAAACAAAAAGTCTATTCGATGGCCCATGACGAAATATGTTCCCTCGCAAAATTTATCTCAGCGCGACGGATCGAATTTTGGATGGGCTTTGGAGAGAACTATCTTCGCTATTTCAACGCCTTGCGCGATGTCGGAATGCTCTCGCCCACGCCCATAACGACTTCCGATGGCATTAAAGTATCACCGTTAAGTGTTCTCAAAGCCGTATTGCCGGAACCCACATCGTTGGCCGCAAACTATTCAGGGAAAACTTGTATCGGTAATTTGATGGAAGGGGAAAAAAATGGTCGGCCGAGGAAAGTGCTTCTCTACAACATCTGCGACCATAAAGCGTGCTTTGAAGAACTGGAATCACAAGCCATTTCATATACCACCGGGGTACCAGCCGTGACCGCCGCCCTGTTATACTTCTCCGGCGAATGGCGGCGAAAAGGCCTTGTGAATCTGGAACAGCTCGATCCGGACCCATTTTTAAAGTTGATGCCGTCGTTGGGATTAACCTGGGAAATACAAGAGTTACCTGTTTAGATTCGTGCATCAAAATGAGTGTTATGCGTATCGCTGAGTTACCGACACCCCATTTTCTAGTTTCAGAGGCACGACTGCTAACCAATTTGCAGCGAGTCGACAGACTTCGAAAATTGTCCGGCGCGAAAGTTGTGCTGGCTCTCAAGTGCTTTTCCACTTGGGCGCTCTTTGACGTCATGCGTCCTTATTTGGATGGCACGACGAGCAGTTCGGTGTATGAAGCACGCTTGGGTTTCGAAACATTCGGTGGGGAAACGCACGCCTACAGCGTGGGTTTCTCAGCAGAGGATGTAAGCGAAGTTGATCGTTTCGCCGATAAGATCATATTCAATTCGCTCTCTCAGTTCGCAGCCCATGCCAAGCAACTCAGGAACTGTCGCGCAATTGGAATGCGTATTAACCCTGGCCTAAGCTATGCGCATAACACGCTTGCGGACCCAGCACGGCAATATTCCCGTTTGGGCGTGCGTAAGCCGGAACTCGTTACGCACGGCTTATCAGGTATCGAAGGGGCCATGATTCATTTTAATTGCGAGAACAAAGACCACGATGCTTTTGCGACAATGTTGGAGCGGATTTCAAACGAGTTTGCGGATGTACTCGCTCGATTGAGTTGGGTTAGCCTCGGTGGTGGAGTTCTTTTTACAGAGAATGCCTACCCGCTCGACCAGTTTGCCGCCTTAATCAAGCAGTTCACCGATCGTCACGGCGTGCAAGTTTATCTCGAACCTGGGGAAGCTGTCGTCACACAAACTACGGACCTTGTCGTCACTGTCCTTGATATTGTGGACAACGAAATGAAAACTGCCATCGTCGACAGTGCGTCGGAAGCTCATCGACTTGACACCCTTATTTTCCAGGAACCGGCATCAGTCCGCGAAGCCGACCCAAGCGGCGAACATGTTTACATCATCGGTGCGAGTTCATGCCTCGCCGGAGATGCCTTTTGCACGGCGAAGTTTCGCAGGCCTCTCGCGGTTGGTGACAGATTGCACATCATGGATTCCGGCGGCTACACAATGGTGAAACTCAATTGGTTTAACGGATTGAGGATGCCATCGATCTACTGCGTGCGAACTGACGGACAAATTTCACTGCTCAATCAGTTTGGATACTTCGACTTCAAGCGGATGCTGTCAAACCCTACCACAATGGGGTAACTTTGTTGGTGGCAGTCTCGAGATTCAGAGTTGAGATTCGTATAGAAGCCATAGACGATACCGGCAAAGTCGGCTCGCTCGACCCCATTAGAATCGATTCCATCTTCGATCCCAACTTTTTCTGTAAGGAATCCGCTCCATGAAACCGCACGTTTTTCGCACAATCACTTTAACTGTATTGCTCATTCTCAATACAGTCGCATCAGCCCAACAACCTCGCGTCCAAGAGATTCCACTTCCGAAAGAGGTGACGGACGTAAGTTACATGAAGCGTCGCGGCGATATCCGAATGAAATTTCCAGGCGACATGAAAAAGGCGGGTGAGTTCTACCAGTCGGAACTGACACAAAAGCAGTGGACCAAGTCTGCAAAAGACAATCTGCAAAAAACCTTTTGGGTCCAGACGTTTAAAAAACAGAACCTTGAGCTAGTGGTGCGGACCTCCAACAATTCAGACGTAGAATGTGATATTCGGCTGACTCCGAAAGGCTTTCTCTGGGATGAAGATTTTGCACCACGTCCAGAAGACATTCCAATTCCAGACAATACACAGCAACTAAAGTACGACGATTTTTTTACTTCAATTGAATTTCAGCACGCTGACTCTCCCAAACAATTGATTGACTTCTACGCATCCAAACTCGACTCGAAAACATGGACTAATTCGTCTGGTGATCAATCGAGTGAGAGGTCTGGTGTTCTCCAACGAACCAGTGGCACCGCATCCATCGCTATTCACATCAATGTCGAGAAAGGCAAGAGCAACGTCAGGATCAAAACACAGGGTATGTCGTGGGACAAAATCAAACTTGCGAATGCAGAAGCCAAGAAGACAACCAAAGAGGCCACGAATACGACGGTTAGCAATGCCAGTGCCCCGAGTCGAATAAGCAAACCGAAACGAGGAATTGAAAGGCTTGAGAAATTACCATCCATTGCGAGCGTCACGATCGATGGCAAGAAGACTCCACTGACCGAAATCTTCGCCTACGAGTTGATTGCATACGGCAAGTGGAGAACTCACGTTGTCGCAACCGCACAACCGGTGAAGCAGGATGCTCTATTAAAACTGCTTCAAGCGAATGTCCCCGAGGAAAAGTGGGGGGATCAGTGGAAGCTGCCTTCACCGCATGTGCGGTTGATTTTGGATGACGATGATAGCCTCTTGTCCGTCCAACTCATCGCCGACAAAGTGCCTGGTTCATCGACGGAAGTAACGGGCGAAGCCGTGGTCGAAGATGGGAGAGCGAGAGGAACTGCAAAGCTAAAGCCTCAGAAATTCTTCGAGCACAGCTACGAAGCCGAACTGTCCTTTGACACACCGTTGCTCGTCCCAACCTCAATGCCTCGCAAGTTGTTGGAGAATGTTCCAAAATTGGAAAATGCCGGGAAAATTATTATGGCTGGCAAAACCTTTTCGCTTCCCTACGTTACCGCGTACGAAGAGCGAAAAGCCAGCCGATCGGTGATTCATGTTGTCTTAACAGAGAAGCCGATTGATTCAGCAAAAATTCTCGCGTCGCTCAAGCAATCGGGAGCGGTGGGAATAAGCGTCATTGGAATCCAGACGCAAATCGACTTCGCGATAGATGAAAGCGATACGTTGAGCTCAATGTCATTGTGGTGTGACGGAGCTTCGGTCACATGGAGTGGAAACGACAACATTCAATCGTCCGTACAAAGCGAGGGGGGACGAATTCGAGGTACATCGAAAACGACTACCCAAGAAAAAGTGTTTGGCAAGCCTCTCGATTTCCAAACCAACTTTGATACGTCGATCAGTCGAGCATCGACATCGAAGTAAGGCATCGTCCGAGTTTTTCGCAATTTGAGGATTTTACTGTAACAAATCTCCGGTCCTTTGGCATTGGTAGTCGCAAATACTCATCTCTCGGCCAAAATCTAGGACTTGGAAAATGTTCTCACGAATTGTTAGATCCACTCCTTCGGTTCAGCAATCTTCGGTTCAGCAATCTCGACGGAATCTTCGTTGTCGGCTAAGAAAATGGTTGGCAATCGAGGTTCTTGAACGCCGAGAGTTGCTCGCTGCGGATTACTTGTACTCGCTCGAAGCCCGAGCGGGTGCTCCTGACATTGGCTTTGGGGTCTCTCATGTGGCCAATAGCCAATTCCACATCGTTGCTAATGTGCGATATCCCGACTTGAATCAACCCAATTTTTTCGGAGAGATTCAAGTTCACAACGCTTCGACCGGAAGCCTGGTGCGAACCATCCAGAGTCCGCTTCCCTTTGCCGACGGTCTCGGTAAAGTACCCAACTACTTTGGGTATTCGGTCGATATCGTGGACAACCTGATCCTGGTTGGCTCGCCAGGTGCGGAAGGGAGATTCCTTGCTAGCGCAAACACCAGCAACACAGGAACGGGCGGGCGGGCATTTCTGTTTGACGCGAACACAGGCAATCTGCTGCGAACCTTCGACGGATCGTTTGTTTCGAAAAATGATGTTTTCGGCAGGTCTGTTGCGATCGATGGTAACAAGATCGTCATTGGCGCTCACGGGCCGTCGTACGAGGACCCCGAACTACAGAATGATGATACCGACCCAGGTCGTGTGTACGTTTATGACGCAGGGACCGGCAACTTGCTGAACATCATCACAAGCCCAGACCCCTCCCCGAGTGTACAAGCCGATTTCGGGGCGAACGTCTCGCTGTCGAACGGAAAACTGGTCGTGACACAGGGTGGGTATGATCTTCAACCAGTCCCGGTTGGTCCAACGCGAGTGTACGATGCGCAATCGGGGAATCCGCTGCAAACCCTGGCGGCGAATGGCTCTCGCTCGTTCATCGAGGGGAACGATATTCTAGTGGGAGTGGATCCAGGCACCACGCAGTTTTTCAATGCCACGACAGGAGCCAACACGCAGACACGTTCCGCCCACTTGTATGGTTTTGACGGGAACTTGATCGTGACTGGTCCAACTTCTGGAGATCCGACTGCGTTGCCAGTGATTCGGGATTTTCCGTCATGGAACGTCTTGTATG
This sequence comes from Pirellula sp., assembly GCA_031374925.1. GTDB lineage: Bacteria > Planctomycetota > Planctomycetia > Pirellulales > Pirellulaceae > JBKCUI01. Next base: position 40,111 of record JANMHA010000356.1, read on the forward strand.
CGGTCCCGTCGCCGCCCAACTTTGTTGAAACTTACTTTGAATTCGAAAAGATTCCGAAGGTGTTTGGAGATCGATTGCTGGTTCCAGGTGTGAAAGGACCAGTGCTCAGCCCCGTCGTGTTCGTGTATTCCGTGACCGATGGCGAACCGAACAGTCCTCCAACCGATATCGCGCTATCCAATAACTCCGTGCCAGAGAACTCAGCCAACGGCACGGTCATTGGCACGCTCTCAGCCACCGATCCGACTCCCGGAGAGACGTTGACGTACTCGTTGCTCAACTCGGCTGGCGGACGCTTCTCCATCAGTGGCATTCAACTGCGAGTCAACAACGGAAGTTTGCTGGATTTCGAAACAAACACCTCGCACAGCGTCACAGTACAAGTCACCGACTCCGCTGGAAACACTTTCGGTAAAGTGCTCTCGATTCAGGTGACGAATGTCAACGAGCCACCAACCGACATCGGGCTTTCGAACGATTCGGTAGCAGAAAACTCGCCCAATGGCACACTCGTTGGAACGCTCTCGGCCACCGATCCCGATGTTCCTGAGACGTTCACGTTCTCGCTGCTCGATTCGGCGGGTGGGCGGTTTTCGATCGTCGGCAACCAATTGCGAGTCAACAACGGCAGCTTGCTCGATTTCGAGACCATCACGTCGCATAACATCACGATGCAAGTCGCTGACTCGAACGGAATCACGTATGTCGAAGTGCTCACGATTCAAGTGACGAATGCGAACGAATCCCCGTCCGACATCGCCCTCAGCAACAACACGGTCCCCGAGTCGACGGTTCGAATGATTCATAGCTCATCAGGGGCGGATCCGGCATTGTTCGGAAAGAACATCGCTGCCGGGGGAAATCGCCTCCTCGTCCAAGAGCAGTTTGGGGTTTTCCCAGCGGTCGAAGATCGCGTGCAGGTGATTGACGCAACAACGGGTGAGCGTCTAAGAACGCTGGCTGCGCCGACTCTCAACCCGACTGCCATCGACCCCGACGGGAGTTTTGGCATCGGATTAGCGATCGCCGGAAACCGAGCCTTTGTCGGTGCGAATGCTACGAAAGTTGGCAATGTCGAGAATGTGGGGATCGTATTCGTGTTCGACATGGATACCGGGAATCTATTGCTGACACTCAACAGTCCTGCGCCAGTGCTGAATGGCTATTTCGGGTCAAATGTGGCAATTTCCGGAAACGTTTTGGCCGTGTCCGCGTCCGGCGAAGGCTTTGGAAGAATCTATCTCTTCAACGCTACAAACGGGCAATTGCTTGAAACAGTCTTGAACCCAACGTCCACCCCGTTGGAGTTATTCGGCCAGTATCTGGCGATGAGCGGAAATACGCTGGTGACAAGTTCACGTTTTGCCGACGTCGGTGCAACCGATGCGGGAGTGGCTTATATCTATGAACTCAATCCGGCGACATCAATCGCTAGCTTGACGCACACCCTGAACAACCCAACTCCGGCGCCCGACGAGAGATTTGGCGGGGCGGTCGCAGTTGCGGGTAACTTCGTGGCCGTTTTTGATAGCACCGCAGTTGCGGGAGCCGCGAATGTCGGTTCCGTGCATCTGTTTGACCGCGTGACCGGAGCATTCTTGCGGACAATTGCAAACCCCGCACCGGGCGCGACAGACCAATTTGGGTCGGATCTGATCATTTCTGGCGACTTGGTGATTGCCAGCAGCTTGTCGGATCTTGGCGGGTTCAACAATGGCCGCGCTTATGTTTTCCAAGCGAGCACCGGCGCACTTATCGCGACGATCCAGAATCCTTCGCCCGCCGACGGTGACGAGTTTGCCTTCCGAATCGCTGTCACCGGCAGCCGGATCGTCGCGTCCGCCACGGGCGATGATGCAGACGGCAACCAGCGCGGCCTGGTCTATGTGTTCGACCTACCGATAGGCCAGCCGATTGGCACGCTCAGCACGACTGATCCCGATGCAGGAGAGACGTTCACGTATTCGCTCATCGACAGTGCAGGCGGACGATTCGCAATCGACGGTAACAAACTCGTTATCGCCGATGCTTCCAAACTGGACTATGAAACTGCGACGACGCACAATGTAACCGTGATCGTGGCCGATTCGAGTGGCAGTCAGTTCGCGAAAATATTCCCGATTACGGTCACAGCCGTAAACGAACCGCCGCAGGATATTAGTTTATCTGGAGGAAGTGTCACCGAGGGCCAGGTTCGCTTCCTGCACAATCCAGCCATTCAAAAGAATCTAGTCTATGGTAATAAAACGGACGCCGATGGTGATTTGGTTGTTGTCGCGACCAACAAGCTGACCGGTGGCGAAGCTTACGTTCTGAACGCCCAGACGGGCGCCTTGGTTTCGACCCTCGTTAGCCCCACGCCACAAGATTCTGAAATCTTTGGCGAAAACATCGCGGTCGCCGGCAATCTGGTGGTGGTCGCCGCCCGATTGAAGGATTTGGCGGCCTCTAATGTCGGGCAGGTATACGTTTTCAACGCAACCACCGGTGCTCTTGTGCACACGCTCAATCACCCCGCTCCCGCGAGTAACGTGGAATTCGGAAGCTCAGTAGCGATCAATGGCAATCTTATTGGAGTTACGTCACAGGGGTCGCTATTTCTTTTCAATGCAAGTACTGGCGGGCTGCTGCAAACAATCAACCTTCCCAGCAGTTCAAGAGTTTCTATTTCCGGCAACACAATCGCCACAGGTTATTTTACCGGTGCGGTTCAAGTCTATGAATTTAATCCGACAACGCAACTTGCAACGGCAACCGTCCTGCTCAGCAATCCGGCACCTACCCCCTTGGATTCATTCGGAGGCACCGTTGCTGTTCATGGCAACGTGATCGCAGTGAGTGCGTTTCAGTCGAATATCGGCGCGAATAAGTCGGGGAGAGTCTATCTTTTCGATCGCGTTACCGGCAACCTGTTGCGGACTATCCTCAATCCCTTGAACGCCCCGAATGACATTTTCGGTGTTGGTATCGCTATTCACGGCAGTATCCTGGCGGTGTCAGCAGCACTCGATGCAAATGCCGTCATGACTTCAGGGCGTATCTCGCTGTTCGACGTTTCTTCGGGCAACCTACTCCGTACGGTCGCTAACCCGATGCCCAATAACGGCGACCAATTTTTACGGGTCTCCCTGGCGGGCACTCGGCTCGTCGTAGGTGACGCTTTCGACGATACCGATGGAAACAATACCGGTATGGTATACGTGATTGATCTTCTCTTGGGGCAAGTTGCTGGAACGCTGGCTACATACGATCCTGACGTAGGGGATTCCATCAGCTACACCCTGGTCGATAATGCGGGTGGACGCTTTGCCCTCCAAGGCAACACGCTTGTTGTCGCCAACGCATCAATGTTGGATGCCAGTATCAATCCATCGCATAAAGTCATCCTTCGCGCCATGGACTCCACTGGATTGTTCACAACCGAACAACTCACCATCCAAGTCATTCCCGGTCCTCAACCACCCCGGGATATCACGTTCACTGGAAACACTGTTGTCGAACAGGCAGCAAACTTGACATTGGTCTCGACTCTTTCGACCGCGGACCCAAATGCAGGCGATAGTTTTACCTACAGCTTGATCGACAGCGCGGGTGGCCGCTTTGGAATCGTTGGGAATACCGTGGTTGTTAATAACGGTGTTGCCATCGACTTTGAGACAAATCCGGAGCATTTGATTCTTGTTCGAGTGACCGACTCCAGCGGACTGTCTACCTATGAGTCGTTCCGGATCATCGTATTGGATGCTCCTGAGGCGCTTGACTTCGGCGATTTGCCTAATTCGTTTGGTACAACGCTTGTCGCGAATGGTGCACGGCACATGCTCAGTAACTCACTTCGACTTGGCGCTACGGTTTCGTCGGAAGCCAATGGCCAGCCGAGTGCCAATGCGAACTTGGACACGGGTGATGACGGCGTGACTCTCCCCTTTCTGCTGGTTCCCGGCTTGAATGCGACGACAACCATTGTTTCATCCCAGTCGGGTCGCTTAGATGCCTTCATCGATTTCAATGGCAATGGATCGTTTGCCGAAAGCGAGCGCATAACGCCGGTAGGCGGGTTGTTGCTGACTGCGGGAGTGAATACATTCTCGTTCGCTGTGCCTAGCTCGGCAAACGCAGGCAATCAAGGCGTTCGCTTTCGAGTCTCCACATTAGGCGGACTGTCGCCAATTGGCGCTGCCAATGACGGTGAAGTAGAAGACTACCGTATCAGTATCGTTGTCCCAAATCCACTTAGCTCTCAGATCCTTGCCGACCCCGAGTTTCCAGGTCTCTCGATGTTATACGTCCGGGGTTCGACTAACGATGACATCATTGCAATCAATCAAAACGCAGGAGGCCTGCGAGCAACGATCAACGGAGTTCAAGGTGCTGTCCTAGTCCCAACTTCGCGAGTCGTCATCTTTGGACTCTCTGGTGACGACGATCTGCGGATCAACGGGACCACAATGCCTGGTTACATTGACGGTGGTCCAGACGATGACATTATCCGCGGCGGCAATGGACCGGATCTGCTGTTCGGACGTGGCGGCGACGATACGATCTACGGCCGCAATGGTGACGACACCATCTACGGCGGGAGCGGCGATGACACGTTGGAATCCAACGGTGGTATCGGCTATCTGTTTGGGGAAGGAAATAGCGATACCCTCACCGGCAACGGTATCTTGGTTGGCGGCAATGGCAGCGATGAACTCAATGGCACAGGCGTTCGCAACGTACTGATTGGCGGCAACGGAGGGGATCTTCTAACGGGTGCGAATGCAAATCAAGGTGACATAATTGTCGCGGGAATAACGAGTTATGACTCCGATCTGGTCGCACTGAAAGCAATCCGCGATGAGTGGCGAGACCCGACTCCGGTCAATAGCCGGATAGCCCACTTGGACGGTTCGACCCCGGGTGGACTGAACGTGCCCTATTATCTGAACGTGAATTCGGTTTTCTTGGACAATGCGTCGGATACGATTGTCAACTTTGGCAGCAACAATCCCACTCGCAACGATTGGATTTTTCGATCGCCGAATGATATCAAGCTCAATCCGCCTGGCATTGTGGTTACGATAACCAATTCCCCCCCTGCGATGTTTTCTTCACGGGCTACCGTCAGCGGGGAACAAGAAACGGTTCTGAACAATTTGGATCAACCATCGGATGCAGACGGCGATGGTATCACAACGCCACTGGACGTCTTGTTGGTCATTAACTATCTCAACACTTTGAGCCAGCCAACGGAAGATTCTAGCTCAACCGTTCCCGCATTCCTGGATACGGATGGCGACGGAACGATCTCACCGCTCGATGCGCTACTCGTGATTAATCGTCTCAATCGGTCATCTCGATTTGTTCCTGACGATATTCCTGAAGAGGAGTTTCAGGAAGGAAGTGTAGATGATGTATTCAAGTTGCTGGCCGAGGCCGAGGGCGAGGCCGACTTGAATAATCTTTGGGGGGGAGCTGATACTGAATTGGAGTGGTCCATCCTCGATTTCGGTTTCGGTGCCAGAAAGCGTCGAAGCAGATAAAGTTACAGATTTGCCGTGTCAGAGTTTCTTCGCGAATTGTTTCTATTGCAGAACGACAATTCGATTTCCGTTTCCTCTGTTGTCTCAAAGGTGCTCAATGATCCGCAACGAAAAATGTTTATCGTTCCTTCGATTCTTTACAATAGTGACTGCGATGATCGCAGGAGCACTCATCGCATCGACAGTCTTGGCGCAAAATGATCGAAGACCAATTGGGTTTGACGTCGAGTTTTCCGATTGCATCGAGAGTATTGGTGTTGGCTTGCTTCCAACGGAGAGGGTCCGATCGCTCGTTCCAATGGAATTCATATTGGCAGGCGACGGTTCGCCAGTCACGCCGATCGTAGTGAGGACTGCCCGATGCGGCTCCATTTCCGTGGATGGTCGTCGTCCGAGATCTGGAGCCATTATCCAAATCGGGGCGGTCATCGTTCCGCCGGATTTTACGGGCGACATCAACAACTATACGCTGTGGTATTACACTTCCAACGTTGAGTTGGCCGTCCGTCTGTCGCAGATCGGAGTGGATGCTCAGTTTGTTCCTACAATCGATTACGAAAACTTTCGATTTGGCGAGGGAGGACTACTCCACGTGGCTGTTCCGTTGCCAGGCCGACCGTCGCTGAGGCTCGAGGGTGTTGTGACCCAGTCCAATACACCGGCCGGATCCTTCGAGGCCAACTGGTGGGCTAAGAGAAGCGATCGCGTATTAAAAATGAATACAAGAGTCCCTGAGATCTTCATAGACAATGCGGATCTCACGCTCGGAACGCGTGCTCAAAGTCAACTGGGCAATCTGATTGGCGGCGATACATTGTCTTTTCCAATCCTACAACAGTTCAATACATTCACCCGTGCGCCAATGCGAGTCAGCGTATTCGCACCTTGATTTCTCTGATTGTGCTCGCATGTTTTTTGGCCAGGAGTGTCCATTTTTGAGAATTTAACCCCTTGACGGTTAGAGGTAAACCGCCGATCGTTTTCGATGCCCAGACCCAATGGGAGAGCGAGGCCATCCCTGTAAACATCTTTGCAATGCCTAATTGATTGAAAAACAACAGGAGAGCGAGGCTCCTGCCGAGCTGGCACCGCCATGGTTCAGCATGAGCCTAAAACGCTGTTGCCGCTCGCCATAAAGCTCCGATGAATCGGAGCACTCCAAATTGGCGGCCTAAAGGCCGAGCAGATAGTGCCCTAAGTGCCAGGGATGATCCGAATGATGGGAATGGTGTGAGCCGTGCGATGGATAGTGTTGAATGGGAGCAAAAGAGTTGTAACCGTTGCCACTCGGATAAAAACTCTGATTTAGATTGACAGCTGGCGGGTAGCCCCCTCCATAACCAAACGACGGTTGTGGTGCATATCCTGGCTGCTGGGCAAAGTAGTTTGGCCCAAAATTCCCACCCGAGTTTTGGAATAACCCGGCTTGACCATAAACGCCCTGACCATAACCCGGCTGTCCATAAAACGATTGGTTGTTGTAGCCATAACCACTGGAACACGAGGGACCTCCGAACGTGTACTGGGCTTGAACCGAACGACTTGCCATGGATCCAACCACAACTACGAAAGCAAAGCATCCAATTTGCAACATGCGGAACGACATCAATAATTCTCCAGAAAGAGGGGGCTGATATAACCTCTTTGAAGTAATTGCACGCTTCGTGCCAATTGGGTTAAATGCGCCATTAGGCGAGCGGCAGACTGGATTATCCCAACCCGATGCATAAGCGAGGGACAAATTCACACATCCCTCACTTACGTATCGGGTTATGATTCCCTAAAGCACGATCAGGTTCTCGGCACGGAGTGCCGAGCTACACTTGTCGTCATCTTGGTGACGTTGTCACGTCAATGACTACACCAGACAAAGCTTCACCGCATCGGTCAGTCCGGTGATTGGATCACCGACAGGAATGAATTCATGCGCGAAGTAGCCATCGAACTCGGTAGCGGCAATGGCTTTCGCAATGGCCGGGTAAAACAACTCTTGCTGATCGTTCAATTCGTGCCGCCCGGGATTGCCGCCAGTATGGTAGTGACCGAAATACTGATGGTTCTTTTGGATAGATCGTATGATGTCCCCCTCCATGATTTGCATATGATAGATGTCATAAAGGAGCTTGAAATGGGTAGAACCCACTTCTTTGCAAAGCTCGATTCCCCAGGCGGAGTTGTCGCACATGTAGTCGGGGTGGTCGACGCGACTGTTGAGCAACTCCATGTTGATAATGACATTTTTCTTTTCCGCGACCCCGACGATTTTTCTAAGTGCCGCAGCGCAGTTTTTCAAACCGGTCTTGCGATCGATGCCCCTTGCATTTCCTGAAAAGCAAATGACATTGCGATAACCAGCAGCGGAGGTCGCTTCAATGACTTCATTCAAGGTCTTCAACGACGCTTCATGATATTTCTCATCGCACAATCCATCGGTGAGCGGATGGGAAGAGACCATGGTGCAAAGCAAACCGTGCTTTTTGAGCGTTGCAAAGTCCTCGGGCTTCAATAAATCGATTCCTACCAAGCCCAATTTGACAGCCTCTTTGCACATATCTTCCAGCGAAATTTTGCCATAGCACCATTTGCAGACCGACTGCTTGAGCTTTCCCTTTTTGCCATCGACAGGATCGGCAGCTTGCAAGGCGTAAAGGTTTGGTAAAGTGACGGTCATAGACGCTCCGGCAGCTACAGCACTTACAGCGCCAAGCCCGAAATTGCGTCGCGTGATCGTTTCGTTCGAGTGATTGTCTTGGTTTTGCATGATCGGAGCAAGTTCGAGGAATGGGTAGTGCGAAGCGCAAGCATTGTCGCCTTTTGCTCCGAAAAAGTGCGTTAACTAGGCGCACTTTCGCAGAACGAAAGGCGACAATAATAAAATCACAACGCCTCAATTGGTCAATGGAACACAGATAATCTTTTCGTCATTGCGCACATAGATGCACCCGTTTGCAAAAGCTGGGGCGCACCAGACCACATCGCGACCGAAGGCATTGTTGGTTGGCTCAATGATTTTTTCACGCGAAATCTCTTCATATCCTTTTGGATTCATGCGTGCGATGATGATTTCACCCAATTCATTGAACAAGTAGAACAACTCGCCGCTTCGAACAATAAAGGCCGTACCGCTTCCAACCGGTCGTTTTCCGATGGGTTTGGCTGTCTCCCAAAGTCGTTCGCCAGTGTCGATCTTAAAGGAGATCAGCTCTCCGCTTTGATCGAAACCATAAACAACATCGCCAATCCCCATAGGCTGGACGTTGACGGGTGACATGGCTTTCTTAGCAACGTCGCGCCAGAGCTGTTTGGCGGTTGGTGTTTTTGCATCCAATTCGATGAGCATGTTCTTGTCGGAGTAACCGCCCACAAACAGGTACTTGCCCGATTGGATCGGCGACATGATGATCGAACCATTGCTGGCTTCGTAAGGAATTGTCCAGTAAAGCTTGCCCGTGTCCGGATCGATCGAGTTGATGGCGATTGGATTGGGGAGAATCAACTGGCGTTTGCCGCCCGCGTTGATGATGGTCGGAGGCGAGTAGCCTTGTTCGGGTGCTGTTCCAAATCGCCAGATCTCTTTTCCGGATTTCTTGTCGAGGCAAACCGTATGCGATCCTTCGCCACCGGCCAAGGTGATCAAGTGCTCGCCATCGATGAGCGGATGCGCAGCATAGCCCCAGAGTGCTGAATTTGTTTTGTACTGGTCCTTAAGCTTGATGGACCAGACAACGTCCCCCTTGGCTGCATTGAAACAGTATAAGTCCCCTTCGGCTCCGAGCGTGTAGACCCTTTCGCCGTCCACGATAGGCGTACAGCGCGGACCTGCCGGATACGACATAGTATAGGTTACGGGGTACTCTTTTTTCCAAACTTCAGTGCCTGTCTTGCTATTGAGGCAAAGCACTCGCTCAGTACCGACGAAGGAACGGCGCCCGAAGTTATCCACTTTTACATCCGATTTCGTTACCAGATCGGTCACGTACAACCGATCGCCGACCACAGCCGGGCCGGCGTATCCGCCAGCGATGGGTGCCGTCCAACTGGCTTTGAGACTACCCGCCGAGAAGCTCTGTGGCGGCTTGGCGATGTTCCAGACGTTATCGCGTTTTGGGCCCATCCACTGTGGCCAATCCTCTGCGCGGCACTCTAGGGTCACACCAGCGACGCCTAGCCAGCAAAGTGCCATCGCGCCGACAAATTTTTGAAAAGACTTCATGTATCGGAATCCTCGGAAGAGCTAATCGTTTTGAAATAGGGCTGAAGCAGGATTTTGAATTGTAACAAACCGGCAGGAACAACGCGCTATCGGTCGGGGAGGGTGAACTGATTTATACAACCGCTTCTGGCACTTCACCCTTGTATGTACCCAATTGACATTTTTGGGCCTTTTTTAGACGGTCGCTCCCCTCGCTCGACCCTCCCGGCAACGCGGTGAAGCATTTGCACCAGCAATTTGCTTAGGTTGGGTGGGAGCTTGCCTCCCCTCAACCTTGTTTTGGCGTACTACGTAACAGCCCGCGAACCTCCGCTCCCGCCGTAGGCGGTCTAGGCGGGAGCGGAGTGCGGTACTTTAAGGACTGAGCTG
>JANMHA010000168.1:0-2419 GCA_031374925.1 Pirellula sp.
GCCTATCCGCGAAAGTGGGCACTTCAAACGCACTCTTGCTCCGCGAGAGTGCGAACTGCAAAGCGCACTTTTGCGGAGCAAAAGGCGACAATAACCTCCGAACATGCTTACTTCATCCCATCGTTCGCCATACTTACCACGAGTTCCTAATGCCAGAGGCTCAAAACTCTCCGTTGCAACTGAACGGAGTCGAGATCATCGACACGTTTGCGGAAGCGTTTCCGATCAAAGCTGCTCGACTGATCATCACGGCAGACAGTCCGCGATGGGCAGCCACAGCTGCGACCGTCATGTGCGGCAACGCCACCAGTGTTATCGCTTGCGATGTGGAAGCCGCCATCGAGCGCACGGTTGCAGTCGAGGATACGCCCGACGGTCGACCTGGTGTTTCGGTGCTAGTGTTTGGCTTTAGTGTCGACGCATTGGGCAAGGCGTTGCAGGGCCGTGTTGGCCAATGTATTCTCACAAGCCCGACGTCAGCATGCTACAACGGCATTGGCGATTGCCCCAAGGAAAAGCAGATCCGAATAGGGGGCGCGATACGCTATTTCGGAGATGGTTTTCAGAGCGCCAAAAAATTCGAAGATCGCCGTTATTGGCGAATTCCTACGATGGACGGTGAGTTTGTCTGTGAAGATTACTTTGGAACCGTGACCGGAGTCGCTGGCGGGAACTTAATTATCTGCGGGACCAATTCGTCGTCCACTTTGACGGCGGCGGAAGCGGCGGTTGACGCGATAGGCACCGGTCGCAACGTAGCTTTGCCATTCCCCGGTGGCATCGTGCGATCGGGAAGCAAAGTGGGCTCGCGCTATCCCAAGCTCAAAGCCAGCACCAACGATGCGTATTGCCCCAAGCTTCGGGGTCTAACGAAAACAGAATTGCCAAAGAATTGCAATGCGGTCTACGAGATCGTGATTGACGGACTTTCGTATGAAGCGGTCCAGTCTGCCATGAAACGCGGTCTGCATGCGGCAGCTGCCTCTCCCAACATTCTGCGAATCACGGCAGGCAACTACGGTGGCAAGCTCGGCAAACACCATATTCATTTGCGCGATTTGTTGTGAGACCACAAGTGCCGTGGCCGACGCTGCTAGCGTCGGTTCGTGCATCTACCGAGCACAACCGAATGTGCTGCGGTAGATGCACGGATGCTAGCAGCATCCGCCACCAACGGTTTGTCCCACCTGTACAAAACGAAAATGTGTGATGCGCCAGGGGTTGATTCTGCAACAAGATAGTAGGTGAGCAGACAAACATTGCTTATTTGCAGATTTTTGTTTAGCCTTTAGAGTATTCCCGCCGGCGAAGTTCGCCAAAACATCAACTTTTTCCGCTTGGTACGCCCCTTCACCCAGCGTGAAGGAAGGATTTTCCTGTGCCGTTCGAATCGACAGTTTCCCAAGCAAGTCACCCTCCCTCGGGGAGGGTGACCAAGTTGAACGACCTCCTAGCCCTGGCATGGGTCGTTTTTATGGCCTTTTTTTTGCTGTCGATCGCTAACGTAGGTGCCCAGGAATCGTCCGATTCAGAACGATTTTTTGAAGCAAAAGTTCGCCCCCTCTTCATTCAACATTGCGTTGAATGCCACGGCCCGGAAGAGCAGTCGGGAGACTTGCGACTTGATCTTCAAACCGCGGCTACGAAAGGTGGCAGCACCGGCCCGGCGTTCGTAGCAGGCGAAACGGAAAAGAGCCTACTCATCCGCGCCGTTCAATATAAGGACAGCAAACTGAAGATGCCCCCGGACGGGAAGTTAAAGGATGAAGAGATCGCTATCATGGTGGAATGGGTCCGATTTGGTGCTTTGTGGCCCAAAGACAAAGACACGACGGCTGCCATGTCGTTACCTCCCGCGAAACGGATCGATGAGATTCGCGAGTCGCATTGGGCTTATCGGCCTGTCGGAGAGCATCTGCCTCCAACCGTCAATGACACCAATTGGCCTCAACAAGCGATCGATCGCTTTATACTGGCCAAGCTGGAACCCACGGGGCTCAAACCGAATCCGATCGCGGATCGTCGAACTCTTATGTTGCGAGCGCACTTCATGTTGACCGGGCTACCTCCAACGTACGAGGAGGTTTTAGCGTTTGTCGCCGACCAGTCGCCCAATGCGTTTGAGAAACTTGTCGATCGATTGCTTGAGAGTCGCCACTATGGAGAGCGATGGGCGCGTCACTGGTTGGACGTTGCTCGATTTGCAGAGACAACGGGCTACCAAGCCGGAAGTCGGGACACTCGCTATCCCTACGCCTATACGTATCGCGACTATGTCATCCGCGCCTTGAACGATGATAAGCCCTTTAATCAGTTCATCGTCGAGCAATTGGCGGCCGATCACTTGCAACTGACAGGAAGCGACGTTCAAAACCTGGCTGCGTTGGGGTTTTTAACCGTGGGACGCAAGTTCATGGGG
>JANMHA010000205.1:0-58937 GCA_031374925.1 Pirellula sp.
AGCGACGCAAATCGCTTTTGCTCACAGGCATTGTCATTGTCACGAAGCATGCGCAGAAGCGGCGTGTGGCGCAGCGAAGGTTCGACCTTCAACTGCTGCCGAATGAACTTCTTAACTTCGTCGTCTGACATGGGTTGGCGATCATACCTGGCAAGCGGTGGCTGTTCGCTGAGTAGTTTGCGATAGCGTTTGGTCAGGCTCGATGCGGTCGGCGGTTGGCGGGATTCGCGTAGTATCTTGTTGGCCAGACGCGTATTGAGCGATCGACGTGCGCCACCCGTGGCGGCTTGCAGACGAGCGTCGCACGGTACGAGATTTCGATCGAGGCCGTCGATCGAACGGGCACCCGCGCAAACGATCGAAAGCGAATCGGGATCGGCAAGACTGTCGACGCCTTGTCGAAGATCGTCGGCAATCGCGGCGAGATAGTTTTCTGAAGCTACAACCAGAAGCGAACGTTTGGGGTAGGTGGCCATCAACGCCGTCAGGCTACGTGGACGCTCTTTGAAGTGGGATTTCCAACGTGATTCGGTTGCTTGCCACCAATTTTTTGCGGCTGTACCCTTCGCCTCATCTGACAACGTCGCTGCAACCGAGTCGGCGTGGCTCTTCGAGAAAGTCGCCGCGTAGGGTGCGATCTCATCGTCAAATCGAACCAGCCCGAAACCTGCCGAACAAACCCAGATATCGATGTCGAAGTATGAAGACTCGAAGGAACGAACATTCGCCCAGTGATCTCCAGCATAGAGATCTTTTACGGGAACGTGACTTCGCCAATGCCGATTCGTGCGAGCGTGCCACTCCTGCATCCGATCACTCAGTGTACCGGCGGGGACGTTGCGAAGATGGCACTCGTCAGCGACTGGATATCGTTTGTCTTTGGTACAGGTGACGACGACATTGACAACGGTCATTCGTGCTCCCCACTGTAGGAACAACCGCAAGTGCATGTTTCGCAGACAACAACTTTCGACAGCGGGCTCAGTCGCGGCTTCAGTTGTCGCCAAATCCAGATCGCGATGTTTTCGCTAGTTGGATTTTCGAGCCCTTCAATCTCATTGAGATAGTAATGGTCGAGGCGGTCCAAGATCGGCTTAAAGGCTGACTTGATATCGGCAAAGTCAATGACCCATCCCAACCGTTCGTCGAGAGGACCAGATACATGAAGCTCGACGCGAAAAGAGTGCCCGTGCAGTCGACCGCACTGGTGCCCTTCGGGAACATACGGTAAGCGGTGGGCTGCTTCGAATCGAAATTCTTTGTAAAGGTCCATCAAGCTAGCTCCCGCATTACGGCAATCCGATCAATTTGTGTGTTTGCAAACTCAACTCCCATTGCGGATGCTCCAAACAATACTGTGCCGCCAACTGAGTGTTTTCGGATTGCGAAGGCCCATCCATCGGCTGCAGGAAAAAGCGATCGAATTCGAGCGATGTGAATCGAGATGGATCAGCGCCCACTTGTGGAAATATCAACTTCAGTTCGTTACCCTGCGTCAACACGAGCGGTGCGTTTGCCTTTGGGCTGACGCATACCCAGTCAACTCCGTCTGGAGGCAACTTCGTCCCATTCGTTTCGATCGCGACTGTAAAATCCAGATCGTGCAACGCGTTGATAATTGCCGTGTCGAGTTGCAACAGTGGTTCGCCGCCTGTGCAGACAACTAACTTATTACCAACCCAACCGCCGTCATCATTCTTAGGCCAGCACCCGTCGACCGCTTCTGCAATTTCTCTTGCGGTCGCGTAGACGCCACCACGCGGCCCATCGGTGCCAATAAAGTTCGTGTCACAGAACTGGCAAACCGCGATGTGCCGATCTTCCTCTCGCCCCGTCCACAGATTGCATCCGGTAAACCGTAGGAAGACTGCAGGCCGACCAGCATGTGCTCCTTCACCTTGCAGTGTGAAGTAAACTTCTTTGATCGCGTAGCTCATGTGCCAACCATCTCCGATTCAACGTAGCGCGTTGGATCAGGCAATTCGTTCAGTTCGAAACCTTGTCGACGAAGGATGCACGCATCGCAACAACCGCATGCCAAGCCCTCCGCTGTCGCTTCGTAGCAGCTAATCGTTGAATCGAAATCAACGCCGAGTTCCGTGCCGATGCGAATGATCTCCGCTTTGGTTTTCTCGATCAGCGGGGCACGAATGTTGACCGTGTGAACTCCATCAACCGACCGTGCTGTCGCCAAGCGGGCCATCGCTTGGAAGGCAGCGATGTACTCAGGACGGCAATCGGGATAGCCGTTATAGTCAAGTGCGTTGACGCCTATGAAGATGTCACTTGCTTGCTTCACTTCCGCCAGTGCCATAGCGTAAGAAAGAAAAATCGTGTTTCGGGCCGGTACATAAGTCAGTGGTATCGCAGCATTCATTTCCTCGAGCGAACGGTTTTTCGGTACGTCGAATTTGCCTGTAAGCGCAGAACTTCCGAATACCCGCAAGTCGATTTCAATGACGACATGATCGGCGATACCCGCAGTGTTCGCGATTCGTTTTGCCGCCATAAGTTCCGAACAATGCCGCTGCCCGTAGGAGAAGGACAACGCAGAAACGCAGAATCCCTGCGACCGAGCGATCGCCAGTGTGGTCGCTGAATCTGCTCCGCCGCTTAGTAAGACAACAGCATTTGGCATTTGATTCCCCAAATCCCCTTGAAATCGATGAATCGAATCGCTAGCAACGCTTTTGCAAGCAATTCACAAACTACATCAGACCTACAACCTTCGTCAACCCCCAACTGTATCAAGTCGCCGCGCACTGTCTTTGCAGTTAATTGCAGAAATGCTAAGATGCGGCAACGTCAGTTAATTCCGCACGGTCATCCCAATCGTCAACGTCCCAGAATTCGCCCATGGTGAAGTAGTCGTGTGAAACGTTTGGTCGCGCTCAAAGTGATAGATTGCAAAATGTGGCAGAATCTTGGGATTCGGTTTGCAAGATTCGCTCAACATGTGAGTCGCGGGTAGCGAAGCATGATCACGTCAGACGGGGGAAGATCGGGAAGCATGACATTAGTTCTACCAAGCCTTACGACTTTTGATCCAGAGACGAGCAGCGAAGGTACGCTCGATCCACTGGGACTGTATCTGATCGCCGATCAGCTTGCGACTCGATTGGTTCCAGCTGTGCGCGAGCGAATGCAACGCATCCGATTTCTGACTGCGATGGCCGTCGGAGCGATCGTCACCGAAGAATTTGAATCAAGCTCAATCGACGATGGTTGCGCAGCAGTTGGACCAAGTGTTGTTTTACGCGTCACAGGCAGTTAATCGAAGGTGACTTAACGGAGTTCAAGCAGTGGCTAAACCATCCCCAAGACAAGTCTTTGACGATCCCGCGGCCCATTGGGCATTTCTTACTCAGCCAACTGATGACGACTTCGAGGGACAGCACTTCGACCGGAAAGAAGTTGGGCGACTAGAAGCCGACGGAACTATCAGTCGAAAGTCTTTGGACGGAATTCGAGAACTTGTGCGGAAGACACTTTCGGCATTTGCAAATTCCAACAAGGAAGGTGGACTGCTGGTTCTCGGGATCTCTTCAACTGGCGAAGTCATGGGGATCGACCATCTGTCAGAGACTCAGCAGAATGACATTTGTGATCAGAATACGTCACTACATCATCACGCAGCGGATGTTCGTCTCTTGGATTGCAGTAACGCCAGAGGTGACGACAAAATCATTTGTTTGATGTACAGCGGATGGGCAACGACAGGAATCTGCGAGATCATGGGAAATAGCCCAAAGGCATGGACTCGAAACGGGGCACAGTGTGTAACTGTCACGCAACAAGTCCGTGACAGCATTCGCATTCGCAAAGGGCTCGTTGATGTTGAGGTCAACCCATTCTGTGAGTACGACCCGGACGACGTTGACAAAGACGTGCTCGCTGAATTTAGAAAGGTGTTTCAGCCCGGCGCGTCAACGGAATTCGATGATGAGCGACTATTGAAGGAGGCTGGGGCAATCGTTAAGAAGAACGGTGAATACTGGTTCACGTTGCCCGGCGTACTGTTCTTTAGCTCCAATCCGCAGCGAGTGGCCGCCCACGCATACATCAGACTGATGCGATTTGGAGTCGTCTCCGCTGACTTCCGCAACCGTGGAACTCCCACGCTAAATCGGGAGTTCAAAGGTCCGATTACTTCGCAGATCCGTTCTGCGCGAACGTACTTTCGGGATTCCGGTTTCTTTAAGCGATTCCAGAAACGCAATGCCGATGGAGGTTTTATTGAGGAGCCAGAACTTCCACCCGTCGCCATCGATGAAGCAATCGTCAATGCAGTGGCGCACCGAGACTATTTCACCAAGTTGCCAACCGAGTGCGAAGCGTACCTAGACGCATTCATCGTCAAGAATCCCGGACGAGTCATTCAGCGTAACGTCGATTTGCCCGATCACTTTCGATTGGACACAACGCATCTTGATTCGACTCCGCGGAACGCAAAGCTTTTGGAGTGGCTTAAGCTAATGCAAGACCCCGATGGCAAAGCCTTCGTGCAAGCAGTCAGTGAAGGGACGAAGCGTATGAACCAAGAGATGGTAAGTCTCAAGCTTTCACCCCCGGAATTTCATCTGGCCGAGAACGAGTCGCTGTTGAAGTTGCAAAGCAATGCTCAACAGCGTGAAGCAGCAATTCTTGCTGCCACAGTATCGGTATCGACGGAGACCATTAACTTTTACCCTATTGCAGTTCGCAAGGGCGCTGACCCAGTTGATGCAAACGAATTTCGAAACAGGCAAGGCGAGTTTTCATCCACTCTTCGAGATGCGTTGGACGCAAAAGGTTGGTACATCGATCGATTTTCCTTCGGTCGAATAACCGTCCATCGACGAGGTAATGCGTTGCCGATCGCTGAAAAGGCACGAGCTTATGTTGGGCTTTACCCTGCTTATTCTATACAGATTTTAGAAGCATTCGGGCGACATTACTTGTGCATCGACTACCGGTGTGAAGTGCTTAATCTCAAGAAGCTGAACTATGTTCTTGGTCGACTGGAAAAATCTGATGTTACCGATATCAGTTGCGTTGCAAATGCAGACGGTTGGCGCAAGGGTCGCATTGTCGAGATAAATGACGACTGGACGAAAATTAGATTCTATGACACGGAGCAAGAACAAGCTGTACCAACATCGGATGTGATTCCGATTCTCCGAGTCCGATCGATCGAAGCAATGTTGCGAGCCGACAACGTCTGCGTAGATCTTAATTCTGCGATCAAGCGAGCGAGTCTGGCGTCTGAAATAGCTGCTGCCAGATTGCGAGCCGAGAAGATTCAGCAATGTGCAAACATGCTGGCATCGGCGGTGTTTCCAGTTGCATTTGGTGAGTACGAAGTCTCGCTAGAGAACACGAGTGTCCATCTTGTCGAACAACGTCGTCCGGGTCAGGTTGCACTTTCCGTTCATCGATTGAGCGAGCCGGAAGTCGAATTCCGGGGGCACAACTCAACGCCTGATGTGCGGGACGGGATTACGAAATTCGGATCATTCGATCACGATGCGCATCAAGTTGAGATCGTCCCGGTCTGCGTAACCGCGTTCAAAGATCAGATGGGTTCATTGATTCGCCGATTGATGGAAGGTAAGTTCAAGTACAAGGGAGCGGAACGTACTTTCTCGACAAAGTTCTCATATACCACGGTTGTGACAGCGACCTCAGTTCGTGATATCGAAACAGAAATCGATCGTCTGCTAAAACAAAATCCTGATTGGTGCGGGAACACCAAGCTGAATCGACTGTTTCTGGTCCAGAGTCCTGAAGAGGGGTTTGCCAGTGACGATGAATTGTCACCTTACTACGTTGCAAAGCGTCGTTTGCTTGAGGCGGGTGTTCCATGCCAAATGGTGGATACACCCACTCTGAGCCATCCCGACTGGAAGGACCTCAATCTTGCACTCAACGTCATTGCCAAATGCGGTGTCACTCCTTGGGTGCTACCGGAGCGAATCCCAGACGCCGACTTCTTTATCGGACTGTCGTATACCCAGTCTCGTGGCGGTCAACGAATCATGGGGTTTGCGAACGTTTTCAATAATTACGGTCGCTGGGTTTTCTACGCAGGCAATACAACGACTTTCGAGTCCAGTAAGCGATCGGATCATCTGGCCTCACTCGTAAAAAAAACGCTCGAACGACTTCGTCAGGTCCACTCCCTTCCCACGTCATCGAATCTAGTTATTCACCACTCGGTTCGCATTTCGAGGGAAGATCGGACTGCAATTTTACGTGCTGCCCGATCTGTTGTTCCAGAAGTATCGCTCACTTTTGTGTGGATCAACAGTCACGGGAATACACGTTTGTTCGACACACGACCAGAAACGGATGGTAGCGCCCGTAGAGGCAGCTATGTGTCCCTTTCTCGCCGAACCGTACTTCTTTCAACTACCGGAACAAATCCCTATCGCAAAGCAATGGGTACGCCACGTCCTTTGGAGTTATCCGTGATGCACTTCGATGCCAGAAAGGATGAACCATCTGATTACGATAGAAGGAGCCTTGCATTGCAGGTGTTAAGCCTGACAAAGCTCAACTGGGCTTCCACGGATGCATTCTGTGGTGAGCCAATAACCGTTAAGTATGCGAGCGACATCGCATACCTCACTGCTGCGTTCCTTCGCCAGAGAGAACCGTTCACACTCCACACGGCTCTCGAATCAACACCTTGGTTCATTTGACAATTCAATACCGAAGACGAGAGAAAAGATGTTCCGATCCGCCGCTCTTGACAAAATCGCAAGCTTCATTTGTGGTGACCCGCCTCTGCCATTTTTATATCGCAGTTCGT
This sequence comes from Pirellula sp., assembly GCA_031374925.1. Taxonomy (GTDB): domain Bacteria; phylum Planctomycetota; class Planctomycetia; order Pirellulales; family Pirellulaceae; genus JBKCUI01. Next base: position 6,794 of record JANMHA010000205.1, read on the forward strand.
CCAAGCTCACCACCTTCTTCACTGGTCTCGATCTCGACTACATTCATCATGGTGAAACACGCAACACATGGGCACGAGACTCTTTGATTGACCTTAGCCGCAAACGAGGAGCGGTTGGGTTTTACGCATCTGCGGATGCCGCATTGTTCGCTGTCGTTGAGGAAGTGATGAATCCGACATATTTCGAAAACTCGCCCCAAGCAAACCTGGATCAGGCATTAGCAATCATGAACAAGACACTGCTTCCATATAATCTTGCGATCGCTCACAATGAAAACCAAGGAACTTGCTCACTCGTCTCAACAGATGGTCGATTCGTTTCGACTGCCCATCGGTCACCAGATAAAGCAACAAAAATTACGTTCTCACCGAGAGTCTTCGAGGTTCCAGAAGATATTGAACCCAGAAAAAAGCTCGTGGCAATCATGATGCCGTTCGGTGGTTTTGACGGAGTTCACAAGGCCATCAAGTCAGCTTGTACAAGTGCTGGGCTTGAGTCAAAACGAGCCGACGACATCTGGGACAACAGCACCATTTTGCAGGACATATTTGACCTCATCTATTCGGCGGAAATCGTCGTCACTGATTTTACAAACAAGAATCCAAATGTGATGTACGAGACAGGCGTTGCCCACACACTGGGGAAGCATGTTATTCCGATTACACAGACGCTGGAGCATGTGCCATCGAACCTGCACGGGCATAGATCGTTACTTTATGTTGGCGCGAATAGCCAAGGGTTAGACAAACTGGAGTCGGACTTGCTTGAGCGGTTGGAGACGATTACCAAGGGCCGTGCATTGAGTCGCCCAAGTCAAGAATGAGAACACTTCCGCCACAGTTGGACCAGTGTTGTCGGCGGACAAAGGCCAACGTTCCTCAACGAGGACTGCAAGATCAAGTTGGGAATTGTTTTTAGTACCCGCTACCCGGCGAGCCAGAGGACACTGTGAAAACAATTCCCAACAACAGTACCACAATCGCAGCTCGCAAAACTACGTAACAGACTGCAACCAAATTCGGCTCAAAATATATCCTCGTTGGCTTTGGTTGATCGACACAATTTAACAGTTTGGACGCTCCGGCGTGTAAAACCGGTACGAGTTGGCTGTTGAGTGCTAATTGGGTCAGGGAGCCGCCAACTCCTCGGACACGAGGCTCGGCATTGGCTTGTGTTACAACCTACTGTTGTATTTCCCAAGTTGCCCCATGGATAATACCGTTATTCATGTAGGCAGTATCGTTTGCAGTTGTCCCTTGCCCCTCGTTGAGTAGGAACTCCGCAGCTAACCAATCGCGGGACACGGAGTCACTATCGTCGCGAAGGTAAAGAGCCCGGATTTCTTGCGCACTTAACGAACGGTTCCAGATTCTGACTTTGGTGATGCCACCCAAGAAGTAGCTTTTATTCAGCTCCTGGGCACCGATCCGCAGAGGAGCCGAGCCGTGAATCGGGTTGATGACAACCTGTTTTCCATCGCTAGTCATGATCGAACATCCGCAAGTTGCCGGACCACGGTAAGTATCACAGTCGACATAGTCGCCGTTGCAATACAGGTACGTGTGTGTGCGGTCAACTACAGCAACGATGAATCGCCATACGCCGAGATCGACGGGAGTATCTAGTTGGACGAAACTGCCAACGCCCAAGCCGCCTTGAGGGTTGAATACATAGAAACTTGTTCGCTTGGGGCGTGGCGTATGCAGACTATACATCCTGCAAACCCATTCCTGAGTTCCGCCGATATGGTTACCTTCACCTTTGCCAAGCCAATGGACGTAGTCGCGTTCGCGCTCTGGAGTTGGGAAGTCATCGACATCGGCGCGAAGCCACGCGGAAACCGTGAACTCCCCAGTGTGGTCAACACTGTAGCAGCGCATATTTGGGATCTCGACATAGTCATTAATCCCGTCGAAGCTCAGGTAATGATCGCCTGGTTTGGGCGCCGCGCTAGTTGGCATGTTGATCAGATCCTCCCGGTAAATATTCGACCGATTCCTGTTTTCAAATTGTAGCGTAGCCAACAGACTTCTCGAGAATCTCCTGCATCAAGAAATCGGCTTGTCACGCCGGAGTAGCGTCGATGACGATAGCGCGGGGCCACCCATTTAACAAAGCTCGCCTCGTCCAAATGGATGGAGCATCCTCATACCGTTTTTGTGTTTGTGGCGACGCAGTACTTTTGCTCACACTACAAGTCGCAGCGGTCGCTTTGACCCCAGGTCGACAAGCCTGAATTGCGTTGGCAAAAACCGCACCGGTCAGCGAAACCGGTGTGTCGAACCGGTGCGATTTTGGTTGCAGCAGACTCCTGTCGATTTGGTCAACTTCCAATCGGGATACAAACTTAAATCTCGTAGGTAAGGACGCAAACCCAAAATTGTTCTGCATCGATTTCCACACGGAACTGACGGGACAGGTTTGCACGAACTCTTTTTGGCGGGCGTGGGCATTCCTGACATCGCCCGCCTCTCCGCAAAAGTCGCACAATGGAAGCAAAAATTCTTGCTTTTCAGACGATGGTCACAAATTGACTGGGCAATTCCGCGTTTGGTTCTCCTCGTAAGAGTCCAGAACGTCAAAGTTGAGAAGCGGCATGACGACGTTTTGAAAAATATTTTTTTGCCGTGCGCAACGACTGCATCGTTATTCCGTTTACTGGGCAGAGAACAACCGAGTTGGTTGTTTGCAATTCAAGTTTTTTGGAGATGTAGCCATGCGTTCACTTGCGTTCATTTTGTTTTTTGTTTTGGGACAGTCCAACGGCATTCTGTTGGCACACGATTTTAATTGGAAGAATCTGTTGCTCGCGTCGCTCAAGCTTCGTGAGGACCTGGACTACGATGCAAATATTGACTCGTATATGCAAATCTTCCGCCCTGACGTTTGGGAGCATTTTCGAAATGACGAATTTGAATTGGTTGCCAAACGAAAGGAAAGCATGGTGCTGATGAAAAAGCAAATTGCCAATCACTCCTTGCAAGAAACCTATTCGATTCGAGCGACCACTAGCTTCAAGAATTACGACTTCGATTTGAAAAGCTTTCCGCTTGAAGGCTGGAGCGAGACATCGTTTTTTCATGAATCTTCGTATCCCCACGGTACTTTTCCAAGTAGCTTCAAGGTTTACATGACCAATCCCCAAGTCGTCGACGCCATTCCGATGAGTGAAGCGCAGGCAAGGGAGTTCGTAAAAGCTAGAAAGAACCGGAACGGAGACGTCAATCGTACTATCTACGTGCTTATGAACATCCGGATAATCAAGCTCCAAGAGGAACCCGATAATCTAGTTGCTGACATTACTAGCTGCCAAGTCTTCACTGATCTAGCTTTCACAAAACTGATCCATACTTTTGATTTTGAAAAGGGAAAAGCAGAAAAGCGAAAGCAACCATCTTCGGAAGGTTTGAATGTCGAGTTGGCGAGTACTCCAAAGTAAGGAGTGCCTTGAGCGCAAGAACTGGCCGGTGAGGCTCTTGGACCGTTGGACACTTGTCCAAATGTGTCCATATCCTCGCTCGGTCCTTGCGGGAGATTGCTTCTATATCGATATCCGCTCGACTATGTTTCTCGTTACGGATTTCTTTCGCCGGTCGTAAAGCCTTGTGGTTCGTGGGTCAGCGTGACCGGCAAGGTTTTGGACATCTTCTAGCGGCACGCCTTGGCTCAATAAGTCCGTGATTGTTGCGACTCGGAACGAGTGTGGAGACAATCGAACTGGAAGGCCTGCATTTTTGAGGCGGCGTTTGATCATGCGACCGATGTCGTTCGCCGTCATGGACAGTAAAGTGTTTTTCTTTGTCCGACGAATGCTTGTGACGAACAAAGGCCTGTCATCTGATTTGCTGTTTTCTGAACCACTCGATTCGAGGTACTCGAATAGCAAACGTTGCAAATCGTGTCGAACCGGGATCTCGCGAGACTTGCCTCCCTTGTCGAGGAAATGTAAACAGTATTGGTCACCGCTATCGTAGAGGTCCTTCATTCGAAGCTTCGACACGGCACCAATCCTTGCGGCCGTGTAAATCAAAATTGCGATGATCGACTTATCTCGAAGCCCGATATTCGTGGAAGTGTCGATCGATTGCAGAAGCGTCCTCGCTTGCTTGACAGTGATTTCGGGAGTCTTGCCCTCGATCACACTGTAGCGTTCGGTTCGGACCGACAAGGCTGGATTCAATGGGATTGCGTGTCGGGTGACCATGCCGTCGAAAAAATGCCGCAGTCCTGCCAAGACTTGCTTCTTACTCGCAATGGCAACATCTAGTCGAGACAAGTAAAGTCCGACATGTGCTGGAGCAATATGGCACAACTGTACTTGTTGGGAGTCGCACCAATAAAGAAAACAATGAACTGCCCGGAAATAGGCTCGTCGCGTGTGGTCACTTCGGATGCGACCGTAAAAGAATTCCTCCCATGCAAACTTGGCCGAATCGCCCGATGCCTGAATGATCATTGGCACGCGAGTTCGGATCACGGCAAGGTTTAGATTCGATGACATTGCGTTCCGCTAGGCCGAGTAATGCAAGTTCGCTGTCGCCAGGTCCAGGAAAACGCGGCGATGGCTCTTATCCCAACAATCGAGCGCCGACTTGGGATCGAATTTTCCACATTCCCATGCGAAACCAGAATTCCATCGCTCCAATATGTACCGCGCCGCGTGAATGGCCTGAAGATCTCTTCCGAATTCCGCTGCCCAGATATCAAGTTGGTTAGGGTTCCACGGCATTACTCCCTGGGCATCGTCCAAAGATGGGAAGCGGATTGCATGGCCCATAAAACCGAGTTCGCTTCGTTTCTCCATTGATCATCTCCTATTGCTGCATTCGCTGTCGATAAAATGCATCAATAGGGCCAACTCGTCAACTCACAAACGAAAAGGAAGTTAATGCATGATAACGTCCTTTATCATGCATTAACTGAGTTTGCAATTTATTATCCGCTGAGCGAGGATGAAGCCATTGCAAGGGGATAGACGATGGTAGGTTCACGAAGATTAGGAGGTCCGTGCATTCCATCAACCATCCCCCGCGCCTGTTATGCAATACCGCGCTAAAATGTTGCATTTGAAGGACGTCGAAAACGTCGATCCAATTTGCCGGCAAGTTCAACACGATACCATTGAAGTCTGGCTAACTCTTTCGAGGGCAGTTTCCAGTCTTTGAATCTCGTCTGGTTTCAATGGCCGATCGGGCATGGCCATTCGAACTACACCGTTTGGGTAGGCTGAGAGTACGATTCCCAATTCCTCAAATGCGTTGCGAATTGCATCGGAGCTTGCTTCGTGTGATCGGGTTGTCATTGATTTCAAGATGATGCATCCGGTGCGGAGCTCAGAATGTGGCCGCATTGACTTCCAACCAACCCGCTCGGCCAACAATGCAACTTGATCGGCGTTCCGAATTCGGGTTGGAAGAGCAATCTGCGGGCTTGGAGTCGCTTTCCATGCTCCGCATGTGGTAAACAACGGTCCAAGGTTCACGGTTTCTGGGAATTTCGTTTCGCGATTTGATTCAACCGATTCGACAAATCGCAATAGGCCGTCATCGATAGAGATTGAGTTGACAACGGATTCAATGCAACGCGAAATCCATTGTTGGCTATTTGGATTTGCTGCGATTCCAATTCCAAGCGGAAAGTAACCGCCAACCCATTTCTGTGCCCCAGCAACAACGAAATCTGCCACTTCGACCAGTTCTGAAAGCGAAATTTGTCCGATTGCTTGAGCGGCATCCACTAAAGCAAACCGAATCTCGTTCGTTTCCGCGATACGGTGGACGATCCTATCGATAGGCAAACGATTGCCCCATGGATCGACAGACACGACGAAAATTCCATCACAACGCTGTTTTGAATAGGTCTCCGCGATGTGTGCTGAGATGGCTTCCGCATCCCACGAATCGACCAGCATGCGTTTGCGAATCTTGACGTTGACTACGTCACCGCCCATCTTCGCAGCAGTGTTTTCCAATTCATTCTGATAGGCAGGCCAATTGAGATCGACAGTCAAGCATCTCCGGCAGTTTTGAAAGAGCATTCTTGCTCCCAACTGCATCAGAGACTTTGCCCGGCTTGCCAAGACCACGTCCCTTGGTTGAACGCAATCCAAGTCGTCAACCAATGCAGACTTCAAATCTCTAACCCCTTTCCATCCGACCAATCGTTTGCGCAGTTCAGGTCGAATTTCCCTGATTGCATCGGCTCCAAATTTTAGGAGTTCGATGACTCGAGGGGAGCAGGGAGATTCCCCAACAAGCTCCAAGAATGCGTGGTGCAAATCCCTTGCTTGCGATCGAAATCGTCCGATGCGTGCATCATCTAAGTAGAGTAGGTTTGGGTGCATGATTGATTCATGCATTGTTCAGTCGATATGGTTGACGGTCAAGGAGGATGTTGCAAGATTTGTTCCAAGGAAACGGAGTAGGAGAATAGCCGATCCCAATGTCGCTCAGATTCCGCAACCGAATTGAAATTGAATCGCAACTCGAAACGGCGAGTGCGGCTATTTTCGTCGAAGTATTGCCGTCCCATTGCATGGGATCCATATATTCCAAAGTCAATAAGCAAGTCTTGATCGTTCTCCAACGACGACTCACGAATGAGTCGCGTAGGAATCCGATGATGACGTTGGTCATGAATCCAATCGACTATGTAAGCAGTGGGGGTTTGCTCATTTGTGGGCCAGAGAAGTTCCGATAGGATCACGATCCGCTCCATGGATAGTTGCTGGCTGTCAACCAACTCATAGATTAGTTGTAGGCTCTTTTGCCCTGGCTCGTCATGCCAGTAACCGCCGTACCGCATCCAAGCAACTGATCTATACAGGTAAACTACTTTGCTACGGAGGAGTTGCTCGTAGGCGATTCGCCACGATTCCGTATTTTGGAAAACGAGAGTGCCGTTTCCCAGTTCAGTTAGTTCGGAATCGATTTCGGAGAGTCGTTGGTTCACGTTCGTTCGAAAGATAGGGTCGGGGATATTGCGAATTCGATTTAGCTCACGGGCGTAATCGAGGAATTTTGCATACGTTGGCCCGTCCCGAGCAAGTTCCAACGGCAAATTTATGAGATCCGGTTCAATCACCGTGAGATGCCGCATTGCGTAGAGCAAATAGCAGGTGCTGGAAAATGAACCCAATAGCAATAGCCAAGTGATGCCGGTTTCAGCTATTTCCAGGCGTACTGACCCAAATAACGCTGCGGCAAGCAAGAGCAGGACTACACAAACTGCAATCTGGGGCAACTTCCATGATGGGTTATTTATTCCGGCCATATTGCGATGAGATAGCGCGTTCCAAGCGAAATGGCAACCAAAATCGTCGGCCCGAACGGTTGGGTGCCCGCCAGCAAGCAAAATGCTGGACTCTGAACCCATTCCTCATTGGAATTATCAGATTTGGGAGTTTTTCGAATTGTTAAACCTGCCTTCGTCGGCTGTCATCATCGGGGCTCGCCACGCTGAGGCCGGCAAGGCCCTTGGCCCCGCATGATGACAGTTGACGAAGGCGGGATACGCCGCTGCAATCGCATTTCTTGGATCAGCCTAAAAATCTGCCTTAGAGTGCCGATTCCGAGCGGGCTCGTCAGCACGAGCATGTGCGGACTTAGGATTTCCGCGAATTCCAAGTTCACGTTGGATAGGATCAGTGGTGCCACGGAACCTATCATATAGAGATTGTCGGATTTAACACTAAAACCTCGCTACATGCAGACTGAAAGTGCCGCAGTAAAACGTCCAGAGACAATTGAGCATGCAACTCGACCAGCATCAAATCGGTTGGAAGCGATCTTGGCGTCTTGGACTACTGATAAGCACGCAATAGCCACATTGAGCCGAGAACGCTTTCGGTCCGTGGTGGTAAGCCACTTGTCAACGGCCTTCACTTGCTCAGTCCTCAAACCGCTTCGCATCAGTTGCCGTTTCATCTCCTCATAAGAATCGGAATACATTGCGTTTGCCGATTCTGTGAGGCAACTTAGGAAATTTTCGATCCGCGAATCGAGACTTGCTTGCCATAGATGAATCCGACCTCGCATAATCGATAAAGACTCTCGAACTCCAAATGAATGGCGGCGGGCATATCCAATTGGATCATCATCGTCGACGATGAAAAATCCCTTCGTGTCTGCGTGGTACCAAGCACTTCGCATTCCAACGCTACGATTCCCAACTTCCGAGTTCCAAACAACCAGGGCTGGTGCGAATCGCTCATCACGGCAAACAAGCCAGGAACTATCATCAATCAAACAGGAGAACATATCCCGCTCGCCATTAAAGTATCCAGGTATCTTTAACGATAGATCTCGATACTCGGTCAAATTGCACGCTTCGTCGATAACCATTTCCAATACATCGGTGCTAGAAAGCCTTGAGTAGCTGATCGGGTGAATCGATCGTATTGTTGAGCCAACTGTGTAGATCTGAAGAGGTGTGCCTCCAGTAGGGAAAATCTCAGACACAACTTGTGCAGCGGTTTCAGCGGCAAGCCGATCCATGACCTTTCTATCGGCATTCAAATAAGAACAAAGCTGCGAGAAACTCCAGTCATTCAAGTCGTAGGCTCGATCGCCAGTAATCTTTAACTTGAGTCGATCTTGGTGTACCGTCGCATAGAGGTTTGAAGGGGGAATCCAATGAGTTTTGGACGCCTCCATCTCGCTGTTTACGGCGGAATACAAATCGTCGAACGAGTTGAATTGTGTGTCCGGTTGTCGCACAAAGAGCGTTCCAAAATGGGCTACGGAATTGTTCATTGCTTTCATCTCCTCAAAGTCGTCACGTACTAATAAAAACCTGAGAATGCACCACTGATCCTCCGGCAGTTGAAGCGAAGTTCGATTGCAGGCATGCCAGTGGCGGCGACTTCTACCCAGGCCCAGTTTGAAAGATCGAAAGCGAGACGAAATAGGCTCGGTGGTGCATCGAACCTAAGTTTTGATTGATTGTTCTTGTGTAAAACACTCAAGAACGAACGATCGTTCGAACGATTGGTACGTCGTCGGTTGCTGATAGTTCGGTAAGAAGCTCGACTCAGTAGACGCGTACCATTTCGTCGTCAATTTCAACATCGAAAGCAGCCGCTAGAATTCAGCGCCGTCTTCCGACGAGGGAGCAGCAACACTCGCATTCGAGTAGATCCACATATGAGCGAGGTCTGCAATTTTGGTCACCAATGGGAGATCGTCGCGACCAAAACTGGTCGAATCCTTCCATGCGTTACCATCTTTGTAGATTCGGGTGATCGACACATTGTGGCGAGTACCTTGTTCCGTTTTGTTCTCCCAAATCGCAGCTTTGATGCGACCCATTCGAACTTCGTGGACAGGGCGTCTAGTGTTGTTGGCTGTTGCCATTGGAGTAATACCTTTCAAAAGAAGTTAAGCCATAAACAGAATGAATTCACATGCCTTCAACGCAAGTTGGCGTTGAAGTTTGCAGGGAACCGAGAGTGGATCTCCGTCTTCCCGCGAAAGTTCTGGAACGACAGCAGGCGGAAAGCCTCCAATCGTTAACCAGTTGTCGAGATCGGATGCGATTTCAACGGCTTGGTCGTAATCGCCAATTCGCATCGCCGCCATCATTTCTAGCCATGCCTTTTGCGGGTCCATGACTAAACCGCCAGGGCGAGAAGTGAACCGATTCGAGCGTCCTGCTCAATTCGATCTCCTGCGTTGGTCAATCGTCCCGTCAAGCGGGTCAAGGCATCAACCGCATGAAATACAGTTAGACGGTTTCCGTTGCCAACCATCATGTCGATAGCACTTTTGACCAAACTAGCCGAAATTCCGCGACCTGACAGAGACTTCGTCGCTTCTTCGCGATCCGTGCCAAGCGAAATCGACATCGCCTTCTCCATAGATGTAGCAAAGGCATCGCGGCGTTGATTGCGACTTCGAATCAGTCGAGCGATGATCTCTTGAATATCGTCCAGCGAATTGACGACATTTGCCGTGTGTTTGCGTTTGTAGCGCACGACTTCGATCGCGTCCCAAACAATGTGGTTCGCACAAATGTGCTGAAACCAAAACGTTTCGATCCCGATCGTGCGTCGTCCAACTTCACTATTCCAAACAAAGAATCCAGGCGCAAACCGTTCGCCGCCGATTTCAACCCAAGCTGAGTCGTCAATCAAGAACGCAAACATATCTTGCTGACCTGCGTATAGCCCAGTGGCACCATTGAATCCTTTTGGGGGAGCATGGAACCCATCCGCTTCATTGCGAACCATCTTAAGAAGGTCCGCATCGAACATGCGTGTGTAACTGGCACCATGCATGGAGCGAACAAAGCTATCCTGCGTCAGGAATTGCAATGGCTTACCGCTCGTGGGTAAGGTTTCGCGAAAAACACGGGAGGCAGTATCAGCCCCGAGTCGATTCACTGTTTCCTTTTGAATGTTCGCAATGGAGCACATTTGCCCAAAGCTCCAATCGTTGAGGGAATGGATACCGGCACCACCGATTTGAAGTCCAAGTTCCAAACCCATCGGGCAAGGAGTTATCTCCGTTGGCAAATGCCAACGGAGAGTCGAGTTCTCCTTCATTGAATTGCAATGAGCTTGAAGAGCATCGAAACTCTGGAAACGCTCATCTTCCGGACGTGAAAAAAGCTGCTGAGAAGCACGCTTGAGATTGACCATGAGAATACCTCCTATGGACAACGAGTAGAGAAAAAACCAAAAAACAACCTGAGGATGCACCACCGATCCTCGTTCGAAATCGAAATTCCGAACGAAAACCGATGCTTGCCCCATCTACTCGAAACAGCGTGAGTGAAAGATCGTCGTCAACAAAATCGTTGTGGCAGGTTGTTTCAAAGTGTGCTCAAAAATGTTGGGTAGCCTTCCGATCCCCTCCGTCAAAAATATTTTTTTCTGCGCGCAACGGTCAGGTCATTTTGCCGTTAGTTCCTTGTTGCCCAAGTCAATGTCGACAACGGGCTAGATGGATACGCCGAAAAACGGTGTATTGCGAATCTCGAGAAGGAATTGAAAAGGAAAATTGCTATGAAGACTTTTGTAGTTTTGGTCGGTACGAGAGCACTTTTGTTGTTGTTGACTGTCAGCGGTTATTGCGGGCTGAATGGCGCCAACGCATGTGCCCAGGATGAGAATTGGCTCGCTTCGGCGGACGCAAAGGCGGCACCTGCATTCCATCCTATGAACTTCGGTGTAGCGACATTAGATAGTCGCGATCCTAGTGTTGTTCTCCTTAGTCGGAACGCTTTCCGACCAGTCCAGAAAACGATGGATGTCCAAATAGAAGAGTCACGAAACGAAACGCTGGAATTCATCGACGAGAAAGGACAAAAGAAGACCGTAGTCAAAGTCGTACCGACGTCTCGGATCGAAACACGGACGATCACTGACTACGAAGTCGCTGGAAAACAAGTTCTCACTTGTCCCTTGGATTCCATTTCCGCATTTGATCCATCCGGAAAAGCGTTGGACAGACGGCAGATTCGAGCAGCTCTAGGAAAGCCTTGTAGGGTGGTAATCCAAAATGTTGGAAACGAACCAGACGCGTACTTCGGAGCGTTCTTGCATCCGAGTCTATTGTTCCTTCAGAGCGACAAATGGGAAGAACGCGTCGAACCAATGGCCGTCAGCAAATTGAAACCAGCTAACAAATAGCACTCGTTGTCCCAACTTGCACATCATTAGCACACCATTATCAATCAAAAATTAGGAGTTTGAAAAACATGCGAAAAATGATTTACGTTGTCCTTGTTGGAGGTCTCGTTTTCGGGTGTCGACGAAGTGAAACGGATCCAACCACATCCGGAAAAGAGCTTTCATCAATGCTGTTGTCGCTAGTCGGAAGCGGGAAGGAACTCACGCTTCTTGAACGTGCTCAGCAAGGAGATGCTTCTTCTCAATTCGAACTTGGCCTGAAGTTCGCGAAAGGGGATGGGGTTGAGAAGAACCTTGACGAAGCGGCCCGGTGGTATCGCAAGGCTGCGGATCAAGGAGATGCCTCTGCACAATGCAATCTGGGATTTTGTTACTACAACGGCTTGGGTGTAGCAAAGGACTTGAGCGAAGCCTTTCGATTATTTGAGGCATCCGCGAATCAAGGAAACGCAGATGCTCAAGCCAATCTTGCGTCCATGTATGAATTGGGGCAGGCAACTCCCAAGGATGACTCTAAGGCATTGGAGTATTGCTTGAAAGCGGCAAACGGCGGTTCGACACGAGCCCAATACTTGATTGGGACGAGATATGAATCGGGACGAGGTGTTCCGAAGAGTTTTGCAATTGCGAAGAAGTGGTATTTAGAAGCTGCGAATTCCGGTGATGTCGGTGCCGAGTTGAAGCTAGGAATCTTCAGTGCAGTTGGTCGAGGATGTTTACCAGATAAGTCAACCGCGATCAAATGGTTAACGCAGGCGAAGTCCAAGGGAGGCAATCTTATCGAAATTCGAGAACGAGCAAAAGCGAGATCACTTGAGTTGGACGAGTACGAAAGGTCTGAAATTGCCAAACATATCGAAAAGTACCATACCGGCTATCGGAAAACAGACTTGCCGCCTGATCATGTTCGTGTTGGCGGAGGGAGATACGCCTTGAATCCAAACTCGCCTCTCGCTCAACGCGAACGAGAGTTCGACAATCTCCAGGTGGAACTTCAACGTACTCGTCCTATGCGGCAAAGAGAGTACAGCGAAATGCTCACGCTCATCGAGATCATCGAATCCGTATTGAAACAATAATTTTGGTACTGGAAATTTCCTTTTCAACTTGGTCACTGCGAAGCGAACAAAGAACGACCTTGGCAAATTTTGAACTGATTTCTCAGCGAGCATTTTGAACGCTTGAACGGGTCCAACTCCAAGTGTCGCTTCGTGGTAATTACGATCAAGCATCGTCCCGCAACTTTCGCCGTTTCGGCAACTCTTATCGGAACGGGAGTGCACTCCGCCCTGGATTTTGCAAGCGATTTCGTCATAGCGTTCTCCGCGACCGAATTTGCATGCAGTCTCTAGAACCTTGTGCAAATTGCCATTACACTTGTGGGCGAACGCACACGTCACAACCCGATGGCATCTATAGGCTTAGGAATCTTGGATCGACAATTCAATGACGAACAAACGTCGGTTAGCTTGCTCGAAGCTCTTGCCAGATCGGGCGACGAAGAGAGTTGGAATCGCTTCGTCGTAATCTATGAGCCCATGATTCACCGTTGGCTCCGAGTTCGGGGGTTGGCTGGACATTTGATTCTCGAAGTCGTCGGCGACGTCTATTTGAAACTCGTTCGCCAAATTCCCGATTTTGTCTACCACAAGTGCAAATCGTTTCGCATTTGGTTGCGAACGGTTTTTGAAGACGCTGCAATTGACGTCTCATTCATTCTTCCGCATTGTGCGGACACTGAGGCGTGGAGGGGTTCCGAATGGGATCGGATATGCGAAATGATCCTCGACACATCACAAGTGGTATCACTCAACTTCGAAAGAAACGCTCCATGAGCTCGAACGAATTGCTTTTTGCTTTAGTCGCATTTCACAATTGTTTCATTGAACGAAAACCACTGGTTCAGGCTCTTAGGGATTGGGTTGAAAATCCTGCTCTTCCATTTTCAGAACTCCTCGTGAAGCGGCAGTTGTTGCGAATCGAGGATTGCAAGGTGATCGATCAAATCGTTGCGAGTTTCCAAAGTGCTGAGCCAGAGAAACAATCGATAGCTCTTTTTTCGTCGACGTCATCGCTTCATGATGAATTGAGCAAAACTTTATCGGGAAACAACCAATTTCACTTTTTCACACCGGAAGTTGGGTTCGTGAAAAGCAAATCGGCACCTAATCGGTACGAGCGAGAAACCTCCGATTCGGACCGTTTTCGTAATCTAGTCAAACACGCCGTCGGCGGACTTGGTGTCGTTTATTTCGCTGAAGACATTCAGCTAAACCGACATGTGGCTGTTAAGAAAATAAAAGAGGAGCTTGTCGGTCAAGAACCGATTCGCCAGCGATTTAACCGAGAAGCAGAGCTCACGGGTCAGCTCGAGCACCCGTGCATTGTCCCAATATATGCTCTCGGAACCGATTCTTGGGGTGAGCCATTCTATGCGATGAAATTCATCCGAGGCGAGGATCTTGAAACAAATATCCGACACTTTCATCAACTTCTCAGAGAGCATAAAGTCCGCTTCAACTCGTCGCAGCTTCGGCAACTGCTAAGACGCTTCATCGATATTTGCAATGCAATTGAATACGCGCATGGCCAAGGGATTTTGCATCGCGACTTAAAGCCGGTCAATGTAATGCTTGGCAAGTTCGGTGAGACGCTTGTAGTTGATTGGGGATTAGCGAAGTCAACCAAACGCAAGAGTGATGCGGACGATTCCGAGCAAAGGAACAATGCGACCTCGCCAACCAGCGATGCGGCCTCTGATTCGCCTGGTGCTGCGACGGCCTACGGTTCAGTTGTGGGTAGTCGCCCCTATGCATCTCCAGAGCAACTAAAAGGAGAACTTGACAAGCTATCGATTTCGACCGATGTGTATAGCCTTGGCGCAATCCTGTTTCAGATCATAGTGGGGCGAGCGCCAGTTCAAAACACCGATAAGATTGAGAACATTCTAGAGGAAATCAAGTCGCTACAAAAAACAAGATTGAATGAGTTGCAGCCAGAAATTCCTGAGCCGCTTGCCTACATTTGCTTAAAAGCTCTTTCGTTCGACCCAAAGGCTCGATTCGCAAGCGTAGCTGATCTTAGAGATGGAGTGCAGTGTTGGCTTGATGACCAAGCAGTACCTGGGATGCGAGAGTCATTTGTGGCGAAAGCAGGTCGGTGGTTTCGAGTTCACCAGACCCTGGCGGCTGCTGGTTTAGTTGGCGTTGTCTCATTGGCCCTGTTGCTAGGGGTCATGTATCAAGCAAAACAGATTCAACTAGCGCAGGAAAGAACGCATCGAGGTGAAACCGAGATCTTCAATCGTGAACTATTGCGAAATGGAGCGAAGCTTGCGAGAGACCGTGGACAGTTCAGACAGGCCGCGAAAAATATGCAGGCACTTCGAAGTGAGGTGTCATTGTCCGAGGAAGAAGAACTTTTGCTAGTCCGCGACCTTTTCTGCGCCGAAGAGGTGGGTTTGGCATGGAAGGAAATTCAGCTGCTTGAGAGATCAAAACTCTCGCCTAAAGGGACGGCTGAATTTGATCTCCTTTTCGGCGATATGCAATTGTTGACAAGAACGGATAAACAAGGCTTTGCATCCATAAAGAACGCAATAGAAAGCGAACTTCTACGTCCCGCTGACCTCGCTTACGCGAAGGCCTTGGTCGCAGACTCCTCAACGGGCAGTCAGGAGCATTTTCGCGAATGTTTGAAGCTAGATCCTCTCAATGCAAATGCATTTTCTCAGCATGCAGTTACCTGCGTACTCGCCGGGGATCTTTTAGAAGCAACAAAGTACACTGATTTTGGACTATTGTCATTTCCTGATGACGTTCGACTACTCTTTGTTGCGGCGTTGATACCAGCGTTACGTTCAGATGATGTTGCCACGAAAAAAGCTACCGACAGGCTAGAGGAAATAGGGGGACTCAATGCAGAAATCGAAGTAGTTCTTCAAGCGAAACGTATAAGTGAGCTTTTTTCCAAATATGTCTCTGCGATTAACCAGGACACTTTAAATCGAGGGGAATCAATCATCACACTTGAGATGGTTCAAGTGTTCGTCGATATCTCGACGATCCTCTCCTCGCAACATAAACATCCAACGAAAACTGGCCTTCCAAAAACGGCCTGGATCTGGTCATTGCCAAGCTCTTTTCCCACAATGGCAGAATATCTAATGAGATCTCTCTGGAAGAAATCAAGCAATCGTTTTGTGGAACTAGGTAAGAAACTGCCAAATCATCAAGTGGTTCAATTTCTTTTGGGCTTAGCGATGTTCAGCGAAAGCAACTTCGCTGGTGCTCATACCGCATTTGCTCAGGCAGCAACTTGCGACAGTTTCAGCGACTCGCTGAGGTGCAGATCAAGTTGGTTTGCGTTGGGTTGCTTAATTACCAAAGCTAAGCTTGCTGGCGAGTCTCTCGGAGACTCCGAGATAGTGGACTTGGCAAAGATCATTCAAGAATGCCGAAGGCAAGACGGACGATACATCGTTTCCCCATGGACTCCTGAGCAAGCCTGGAATTTCTTGGTGCGGGCGAGATTGTGGCAATCAGCGATGGACTTTGCCCAACAAGAGTTAGCTACAGCCAGCGATGTCGAAAAAGCAATTTGGCAATCGAGGATCGACCGGTTTGGTGTGTTCGTCTCGTCTACTGAGGCTGAGATTGACGACCTTGTTCGGGCAAAACAGGATCCAAAATAGGCAAAAGAATTTTTGCGAAACTGCGCAACCGAGACCAAATTCCTTCGTTTACCTGCTGTTACGGTATAGACAGTTCGGAAATCTCGAAACCGCGATGACTCTTCGCAGCACTCCATTGCTCGCGATTGGAGCGACGCACCTTGCGACTGTTAACGCTGAGACTACCACCTGTATTGTAGAATCTTATTATCTGGAGTGACATTATGACAATTGAAAATAGCGGAGCATCGGGAACTGATTTGCCGACTTTGAACGGCGTGGCGGACCGAAACAATCCTAAGAGAGACGTTTATCTCCGGCAGTTCGCAGAACAATATCGGAGTCTGCTCGTAGAGTACTTGCGTGCGAGAGGATCGCTAAGCGAGGCTGAAGCTTCCGATACCGTTCACAGTTTTTTGCAGACCAAAATTCTGACTGACGAGGCCAAGGTTAACTTGGTGGTCAAGTATCTTGAATTTCGGCAGGAAGACAGTGAGAAGAAAGCCGTGAAATTTCGCTACTACCTTAAGTCTTCCCTTTGGAACTATTTCTTGGATCTGAAAAGGCTTCAAAACCGCCTGCCGACGACAAGCATTTCAGGACTTTCTGGATTTGACGTGGGAAGCAACGATGATGCAATATTGTTCGATAAAGTTTGGCTCAACGGTTTGCTCCGAAAGGTCATTATCGACGTTCGGGACGAGTGTCACAAGAAAAAGCAACTTGACAAGTGGGAGCTATTTCTGCGCCAAATTGTGCTTCCTCGGCTCCTAAACGTTTCGACCCCTGGCTACGCTGAACTCTCGAGTGATTTGGGATTCAAAACTCCGAGGAGCGCTTCATTTGCAGTTCGAACTGTCATTCGCAAGTTTCAAAGTCACTTGAGGACTGCCATAGCCGATTACCTTCCGGAAGACTCAATTCTTGGCGCTGAATCGTGCGTAGACGAAGAGTATAACGACATTATGTCGCTCCTCACGGAGCCCAGAGTCGTCGAGATCGATATGTTGAGCGAACTGATCGGAGATCTCGAACTGTCTAAAAGGAATTCCCTTATGAGCGATGTACCCGATAACGTTGTCGCTGGTGAACGAACTTTTTTATTTGACCCCGAAATGACGATGTACGCAACCGGGCGAGATTTTGAGTATCGATGGGGCCAACTTCGCGAAACCAGAATCTCGGATTGGTTGACTTCATGGGACACTCCGCTGGAAAACTCGGAAGACCTTACATTGGAAGACCTCGCTTGCGGCGCAAAAATGTCGGATAAACTGATTGAAGCGGTCCGAAACACAGCGAAACGTGCAGCGAGAGAACCAGACGATGAACCTATCGCGATTCTAGGGCTGATTTACCTGCTCGCCATTGCAGTGGGATTCAAGCACCACCAAAGGATTTTTTCGTCGGAAAAGGTTCCAAAGATCAGGGCACGCATGAATCAGTTGGTAAGCGTACCGTGGCTTGATGAGAATTCGAAGCAAACTCTAAAGTTTTTTCTTGATGCGGAAATCGTTGAGTAGTTTTGCCAATAAGCATCCGGCGATAGGCGAAGGAAGCTGGAAACTCATTTTTACGGTTGTTAGTATTGCCATGTCATAGAAACATGGACGTCATCGCTCTCATGAGGTCCTAAACGGGCTTAATGTCGATCATGCCAAACAGGTATTGCGAAATGTGTGGAAATCGCAGTATCTTTTAAGTTTCGGCGAACATTTTGGCATTTCCTATTGGGTGACCGGACTGGTTTAACACGAAATTCGATGACGAAAAACACCTCTCGGCAAGTGCGCCATATCAACGAACATATTCGAACGCGTGACGATCATAGTGAAGAGTCCGCCTCGGACTACGTTGAAGCCGTGGAAGAGTTGATTCGGGAGAAAGGAGAATGCCGACTAAGCGATTTAGCTGGACTATTTCAAATTAGCAACGCAAGTGCCCATCGAACGGTCGCCCGACTCAAACGCATCGGACTTGTTGAGTCAGAGCCCTACCGCCCAATACAATTGACGAAAAAGGGCCAACTGTTAGCAAGTCGAAGCCGGGATCGCCATCGATTGGTGATCGATTTCCTAATCGCTGTTGGAGTACCGCCAGAACATGCGAAAATTGATGCAGAGGGAATAGAGCATCACGTGAGTTCCGCTACGGAAACTGCGATTAGAGCCTTTTTGGACGATCGCAATCGGTCTTAAGCTAGGATCCCGATACACTTATTTTTTTCCGGTGGCAGAGTTTAAAAGCAAGTTTGGCCGCATTTAGAGGCAATTATCTGAATCGCATCTTGACTTGAATTTAGCGCACGCTAAATTAAGTTTAGCGCAGGCTAACAAATGGGCTTGCAAGCAAATTTCCGGTTTGGAGCAAATGTCATGATTCGATGCAAAAGGAAACGTTGTCGAGGGTTCACTCTCGTTGAATTGCTGGTTGTGATCGCAATCATTGGCATTTTGGTCTCGCTTCTTCTACCTGCTGTTCAGGCTGCTAGAGAGGCAAGTCGACGGATGAGCTGTCAGAACAATCTAAAACAAATTGGCCTTTCGCTGCATAATTTCGAAAGCGCTAACCGACGATTCCCTGCCGGTTATCAAAGTACTCCTGGTGTCGGATTTCGAGACTCGCAAACCGGGGATTGGGGACCAGGGTGGAGCTGGCTTGCGATTGTACTTCCCCATCTCGAGCAGACCAGTCTACAACAGTCGCTAAAATGGGACCTACCATGTTGGGATCCAGCAAACTCGGAGGCCGTCAAAGCTACGGTGCCGTTTTTTCTTTGCCCGTCTGCAATCGGGAACACGCCAACTATCGGCATCACAGACATCAACAAAAACGTATGGCAAAACGCTGTCTTCGGCCGCTCCAACTATGTACATAATGTTGGCTGGAACGATATCTGGTCCTCTCCCGCAACAACCAACTATGAAGACACCTTACTCGGCTGCAATGGGGTCATGTTTCGGAACAGTAAGGTCCGAGTGGCTGACGTAACGGACGGCTTGACCAATACCGTCTTCGCAGGTGAGCGTTCTCCATTTCTAGCGGATGCAGTTTGGGCAGGTGTGGTGCCTGGTGCAAAGCACTATTCGTATAACCAATTCGCAAGTTCTGGAACTGGCGGGCCTGGGATCAACTACGACAACGCTGGCAGCTACGTTGGGGCAAACAGTGGTCCATCCATTTACGAGGATCCACAGATCATTCATCCTCCAAACTGGCCAGGAGGGCATACTGACCAGATGTACTCGCATCATACAGGCGGATGCAATTTACTTATGGGAGATGGCTCAGTTCGGTTTCAGTCTGACAACATCCGCTTCTCGACGTTTCAAGCGATGTGCAGCCGCAGTGGCGGTGAAGTGATCGGAGACGAGTGAGATGAGGCAAATTTTCGTTCAACGGCAATGGTGTAATTTAGTTTTAGTCCTTTGCTTTGCAGGAGTATTTGCCGGCTGTAGTAACCCCTCCGACGAATCTAGGCAGAATCGACGCGTGGTCGACGCTGTGCTTACCGCTGTGACGCTCAAAAACACCAAGGAATTGGACAGAGACACAGTCCTATTGGACAAGCGATTGGCTGATGGCCTTCTGGCAGAAAGGCATCACAAGGCGGTAAAGGCCATCATCGAAAAAGCAAAGGCCGGAAATTGGCGCGAAGCAGAGGACGAACTCTACTCATTTCGAGAATCCTGCCCGTTCCCAAAGTGACGGGAAACTGATTAGCCTACTTTTTGCTTTTTGGAATGTTCGCTGTAGCCGTTATTGCTATGCAGACTAGCAGGTTTTCCTCATGCCGGATTTCGCAGCAACATTCCCCAATGCCATTTGCAACAAGCGAGCGATTCATCGCGTACGAATTCGAAGCCAACCGATTCAGCCCATGCACGGCATTGTTCTGGCCGTGGACGAATACACATTGACGGTCCACGCGGGGTTGCTGCATCGTAATTCCAGTGGATGATAGACAGAAGTCCGTTTGGCTTGAGAACACGCAACGCCTCTAACAGGAGCTTATTCGGGGACTCGATATGTAGGATGTTGAAGAGCATCACGTAGTCCATGGACTCCTTCATCTTGCCCGAACCATCGGAAACAAAATCGCGAATCTCTGCAAAAACGTTTTTCATGCCCTTCGATAGAGCCAGTTTCTGCGTTCGTTCCACCATGTCTCGATCGATATCGAGCGTAAAGATCGATTCAGTGATCAACCTGGAAGCTGCAATCGTAAAGCTCCCATAGCCGCATCCGAACTCAAGGACATTGATTGGTCCTACGCATTCGAGTTTTCTTAGGATGCATTCTGGGTCAAAGAAAGTGCTCCAATAGTCTTCGTCCGGCATCCCGCTTTCGCGTCCCTTAACCAAGATATGATCTCCGTTAGTTGATGGTTCGACCAGCAGTAGCGCTTCCAACTAACAATAGTCCTTCGATCTCCGCCTCGGCAACTCGAAGTGTTTCGAGCGATTCAAGGTATGCCACTTGGTTCTGGGAATAGGCTCGTTGAGCCGTCAAAATACTAAGGAAACTTACGCTGCCCGACGAATACGCTTGTTTGCTTAGTTCCAATGTTTTTTCAGACTTAGGTAAAATGCGATCTCGATATCGTTCTACCTGCGCACGAGCTGTACTGTACCTATCAAAAACGGGAGCCAATCGATTTTGCAGTTCAAACTCGACTGCATTTAGTTCGCGTTCAGCAGCCACCAACCTATATCTGGCTTCTTGAATGCCCCCTCGATTCTTGTTCCAAACTGGGATTGGCATGGTTACTAGAAGCGCCCCGTCCGGTCGTCCACCGATTCCATTATCTACAGCGTTGAAAA
The DNA here is from genome assembly GCA_031374925.1 of Pirellula sp. Classification (GTDB taxonomy): domain Bacteria; phylum Planctomycetota; class Planctomycetia; order Pirellulales; family Pirellulaceae; genus JBKCUI01. Next base: position 27,922 of record JANMHA010000205.1, read on the forward strand.
GGCCCTGAACGGTTACATTCGGCCTTGTTTCTATTTGCTGTCGCTGTAACTGCACTCGAGATCGTTCGATGGCTGCTAGAACAACGGAAACTTCCGGACTTTGCTGCTGGATTCGACAAAGAGTCTCTTCGAACTTCATATCAACTGCGGGCGAGAACAAATCGGCTGCAAGTGGTTGGATCGGCAAATCGCATTGACCGATAGTCGCCGCGAGTTCTCGCCAGACGGCTTTTTGTCTGTTGACGGCGGCATCAAGCAATAGGTTCGATGATTCGACTTCCAACTCGGATAACAATGAGTCAGTCTTACTGGCTTCTCCTTGCTTAAAAAGTCCTTCGGAGAGTTTTCCCACCTGTTCGCTAATCGTAAGGAGCTCTTTTAGGACGACGATCTGCCGCTCGGATCTTGCTGCTCGGTAGAATAAGATCCGGACATCGGTAAGTATGCGTTGTCGCTGTGTTTGCCATTCCCGAACGAGCCGATTTGCTTCTCGTTCTCCGATCGAACGATTGAGTGATAACTTATCGCGGTGAATGATTTCTTGTCCAAGTTCGACACCATATTGTTCAGCACGGCCAGCACTTCCGATTTGCTGTCCGTTAAAACCAACCTGAGGGTTTGCTTGAGTCGCATTTTGGATGCCTCGCCCGCGTGCAGATTCAACGAGCGCAGAGATACGTTGCAACGAAGGGCTATTCTGCAATGCGACATTTTCGAAATACGTCAAATCCAGTTTTTCATTGGACACAAAGGACTCTATCGATTGCTCCTTTCCCTGGGGCGCTAAGACTGGCGATTGGACCACCTGGACCGACGAGTTTGTCGATCCATCTCTCGTCTGTCCGAAACTAACAAGACTTGGCTGAACTAAGAAAACGACCATCGAATAGATAGCAATCGACAACGAGCGATTCCGAATTGTTTCTGCGCGGCTGTCTGACGTGAAAAATTGCTTGTATTTCATAATGATCCACCTTGATCGTCCTGCTATCTGTTTACTATCGATTGATTCTTGACTCGAAATCAACTCATTTCTTTAGCAATCTCAATCCGTTGAAAATTACCAACAAGGATGCTCCAGTATCTGCTGCAATTGCTCCCCAAAGGCTCGAGAGTCCAAAACATGTGAGAGCGAAGAAAAGAACTTTTACTGAAATTGAGAAACCAATGTTCCATTTGATAATTCGTAGCATTCGTCGAGAATGGCCGATTACCCATGGCAATCGAGTGAGGTCGTTCGACATTAGTGCTACATCCGCTGTTTCGATCGCAGCGTCACTACCTGCAACTCCCATCGCGATGCCAACAGTGGCTTTTGCCAATGCTGGTGCGTCATTGATCCCATCGCCAACCATTGCAACACTACCAAATTTCAACAGCAATGAATCAATTGCAGTCACTTTGTCAGCAGGCAAGAGCCCTGCACTCACATCATCGACACCAAGTAATTTGGCGATCGAAATCGCAGTAGCTGGGCTGTCCCCAGTTAACATTTGAACATGGACGATACCCAATTCTTTCAATTGCTCAATTGCCTGTCTTGATGATTCACGAATTTCATCGGCCAATCCTAATAGGCCGCAGACATGCTGATCGTTGCCAACCACAACAATCGTTTTTCCCTCGTTTGCTAATCGCTCAATGCGTTCGGTTACCGCCGAACTGGATTGGCGGCGTTCATCCATCAGTCGAGTCGAACCAATCCAATAGTTTTTACCCTTCCAAGTTCCCGATGCGCCTCGACCAGGGATTTCCTGGTAGTTTTCGGCAGGAATAGGCTGGATACCAAGCCGTTTGGCCTCTTCTACTATCGCAATGGCGAGCGGGTGGTTACTTCTCGCATCGAGACTGGCCGCACGTTCGATTAGTTCATTTTCAGAATGATTGTCGAGTGGCAGAGTGACTAGGACTTTAGGTCGGCCCTCTGTTAACGTACCTGTTTTGTCGACAGCGATTGCCTTAATGGTAGCCATCTTTTCAAGTACGGAGCCACCTTTTACGAGCACACCTGACGACGCCGCAGATGCAAGCGCCGCGACGACTGCGACTGGGGTTGAAATCACAAGTGCACAGGGGCATGCGATAACCAACAGCACCAAGCTTCGATAGAGCCAAACTGACCATTCGCCTTGAGCTAGCAACGGCGGAACCAAAAAGACTAGAAAGGCAAGCACCATAACCACAGGGGTGTAAATCTTTGCAAATCGATCAACCCATTGTTCGCTTGAGGATCGATCGCTTCGAGCCTGTTCAACCAATCGAATGATATTCGCGATCGTACTATTGCCAGCATCTTTCGTAGTAACAATCTCAATAGCACCGTTTCCATTGATCGAACCGGCAAAAACAGATTCGCCCTTCGCTTTGGCGACGGGCATACTCTCGCCAGTTATCGGTGCTTGGTTCAAAAAGCTGTCCCCCGAAACAATATTCCCATCCAAAGGGACTTTTTCGCCAGGCTTCACTAGCAACTTTGTACCTATCGCAATCTCGTTGATCAGCTTTGATTTTTCGGACCCGTCTTTATCAATAACTCGGCCTGTGGTCGGAGCTAAATCCAACAGTGACTGAATGGCCTTTTGCGCTTTCCTAACGCTCCAAGACTCAAGTACATGTGAGAGCGCGAATAGGAACGCTACAGCGGCCGCTTCGGAATACTCGCCGATTGCAATTGCCCCAACTACGGCGACGGTCATTAACAAATTCATGTCAGGTTGAAGTCGGCTCACGGATCGCCATGCCTTCGGGACAACAAGCCACAATCCCGACGCGACGGCGACAATAAACGGAATTCGATCCCAACCGCTCGACGAAAAGGCTTGCAAGAGAAAGCCTATTGAAACCGTAACAGCACACAATCCAGTCAAATAAAGACTTAGGTTCCAAGAGTTTGTTGGCTCGACAGGTTCACTGCTATTTTGCGACACCGGGATCGCTTCCATTCCTAGCTTACGAACCGCACTCTGAATGAGATCGGGCGTAACATTTTCCGACAATGGCCGTACTGTCATCTTCCTATTGAGGACGTCAAACGAAAGCTGCGATTCACCGCCAACTAAAGCGGAAAGTCCCGAGCGAAGCACGGTGACTTCCTCCATGCAATCCATACCATCAATTCGAAACTGAATCGTTTTAGTGACCTGCGACATAGATTTCTTCCTCGGGTTTGCCATCGATAGTTCTTTGTGCCGACTTCAAACCGAAGAGCCAAAACAAAGCAGGGTGTACGAAAAAATCAAGGAGCGTAGAGCTGATGACACCACCAAGAATCACAGTTGCCACAGGATATAGAATTTCTTTTCCTGGCTGGCCGGCAGCCAAGACGAGTGGAACGAGTCCAATACCCGCAGTGAGCGCAGTCATCAAGACCGGTGCTAGACGCTCTAAACCAGCTCGCACTATCATTTCATGGCTCCACTCTTCGCCTTCGTATCTAACCAAGTGCAAGTAGTGCTGCAACAATAGAATTCCATTGCGTGATGCGATACCGCCGAGGGAGATGAAACCGACCATGCTTGCGATGGTCAAGTTTTGCCCGGTGATCACAATCGCAGCGACCGAACCAATGAAGGCCATTGGGATTGCCGCCATGACTTGGAGCGATAAATTGACACTTCGAAACATGGTGAAGAGGGTCAGAAAGACACCGACCAACGCGACTCCAAAGAGCCAGAAAATCATTCGCGATGCCCTTTGTTGGCTTTCAAATTGACCGCTAAACTGGAAATAGTAACCTTGTGCTAATTCTACTTTTCGGAGTTTGGCTTGTATCTCCTCAACAACTTCGACCAATCCACGATCTGCTGTATTGCATTGGATGACAATGCGTCGACGAATCCGCTCTCTTTGAATCGTATTTGGACCAAACGAGTCATAAATTTTGGCCAATGATTCTAACGGAACCATGCCGCCACTCGGAAGTTCAATTGGCAGGCGACGCAGTGCTCCAATGTTTTCCCTGGCGTCTTCTTTGAAGCGAACCACAAGATCAAAGGTGCGCTGCCCCTGCATCACCTCCGAAACAATTTGACCGTTCATGGCTGTTTCGATGAATCGATTCAAGGTTTCCACGTTTAGGCCCGCAAGCAACAATTTATCTCGATCGTAGTCGATCTTGAGCTGAGGAATCAGTACTTGCTGTTCGACCATCAAATCGCGAACTCCCCGTACCGATTGCATTTGGCTTTTTACTTCATTTGCCTTTGCCCGAAGCACATCCAAATCATCGCCGTAAAGCTTGACCCCAATTTGGGCTTTTACGCCAGAGAGCATGTGTGAGATCAAGTGCGAAATCGGCTGTTCGACAGCGAACACAATACCGGGTATGTCCGATAGATCCTCGCGGATGTTGCTAAGCTGTTGTTCACGCGTTCGCGTAGATTTTGGGTCGAGATCGATAATGTATTCGCTGGCACTAACCGGTTCAGCATGTTCATCTAATTCGGCTCTACCTGTTCGCCGAACAAAATTGGTAACGTCCGTATTCTTCACCAAAGCTCCTTCGACGCTTTGGTTCATTTGTATTGTCGTTGCCAACGATGTACCGGGTGGCAAAAGCACATTGAGTTGAATGGCACCTTCATTGAATGGCGGTAAAAAATCCCGGTCGAGTCGAATGACAAAGGCGCAAGAGACTCCAACCATAACTACGACAGCGATCAAATTGAGCCATGGGACCTGCAAACTAAATCGAATCACCTTGGCTGCAATCCATTTGAGAAAACGGAGGATAAACCCATCCGATTCGTGTGCAACTGCCCTCGACGATGGCAGCAACCAATAGGAGAGTATCGGAGTTACCGTCAATGAGACGACGAGTGATGACAGAATTGATACGACATACGCAACTCCGAGTGGGCTGAAAAGTCGTCCTTCCATTCCAGACAATGCAAATAGCGGCAAAAAGACGAGACACACGATGATGGTACTAAAAACAATCGAGCTGCGAACTTCGAGGCTAGCTTCGTAGACAACTTGAAGCGAGGATTTTCTGGTCTTGATTTGCGATTCCTGATTTTCGAGTGAAGAATGCGATGGCAATTGCGAATTTTCCTTTAGTCGACGAAAGATATTTTCTACGTCGACGATGGCATCATCTACCAATTCTCCGATTGCAACAGCCAAACCACCCAGCGTCATCGTGTTGATCGAAAGGCCCATCCACTTGAAGACCAAAACGGTCATAAGCAACGAGAGCGGAATTGCGGTCAACGAAATGAACGTAGTGCGGAAGTTCATCAAAAACAGAAACAGAATAATGACAACCAGAATTCCACCATCGCGTAGGGCTTCCATAACGTTTTCAACCGCTCGATCGATGAAATGTTCTTGAGCGTACAGTGGCTCAATTCGCGTATTAGGCGATAAGGAAGGTTTTACTTCCTCGATTGCTTTCATGATGAGATCGGTGATTGCACGAGTGTCAGCGCCCGGTTGCTTGCTGATGGTGAATACGACGGCCGGTCCGCCGCTAAACTTTCCGTCTTCATTCCGAATATAGGCAGCCGAGTCGCCTCGTTTTACTTGTGGTGCCTCAACAACAGACGCGACCATTCCAATACTTACCGGTCGGCCTTGGCGAACAGCGATTGAGATCTTTTTGATATCGTCAATAGACTGTATCCGTCCTACGGCTCTAACCAACCATTCGTTTGGTCCCCGCTGATCAAGGTACCCGCCTGTCGCATTTTCATTGCTGTTCTCAACTGCGGTCCGGACGTCCTCTAAAGCAATACCAAACTTTCGCATCGACTCGGGATCTACCTGCACTTGGAATTGCTTGCGTCCACCTCCCATCGTAAAGACCTGCGCGACACCAGGGATAGATAGCAGTCGTTGTCGAACAATCCAGTCCGCTTGCGTTCGCAGTTCCATGGGATCGATTGCGCGACCATCGTTCCACATTCCCACGACTAGGATTTGGCCCATGATCGACGAAATAGGCGCGAGTTGAGGTTTGGCCGCTTTGGGAAGTCGGTCAATGACGGTTGCGAGCCGTTCATTTACAATCTGACGCGCGGTAAAGACGTTCACGCCAAAGTCGAACTCAACGTAAATGACAGACAGCCCAGTCGAAGACGTACTTCGTACTGCTTGGACTCCGTTTGCCCCGTTTACCGCTGTCTCGATAGGAAAGGTGACTCTCGTTTCGACTTCTTCTGGTGCCATTCCCATTGCCTCGGTCATGATGACTACGCGAGGCCGATCGAGGTCGGGAAACACATCTATAGGTAGGTACAACGCCGTCCAAGCACCATAGGCGCATAGGAATACTGCGACAGCGATTACCAACAGACGTTGTTTAAGTGAAAAATGGAGTATTGCGTTGAGCATTTAGTGATTGTGTCCTGCATGTGGATCGGCCCCGCCGCCGGATTTGTTTTTGAGTGCCATTTGCAATTGATGAGCGCCGCGTCTTGCAACAACGTCGCCTGGGTAAAGAGTTCCGTCATTCTCCAGTGCGACTGACGTTTGGTCTCGAAATCGCTCGTGAACCGGGACCCGATCGAAGTGATCGCCATTCTGTTGGAACACATAGCTCTCGATACCTTCCCGTACGACAGCCTCGACAGGCAATACGATTTGATCTTCCCACTTTTCAACGGGAACCAATAGTTGCATCCGCTGGCCTGTCCGATATTGCCACGTGATATAGCGTTGGCCGTTGTTTCCGACCGAATCCGGAAGTCTCGCATTTTGAAGCTCAACATAGAATTTAAGAGCTCGTGTACTTGGATCGATCTCATTCCCGACCCATCGAAACGGCAGGTCGTTGATCTTTTCTAGGTTCCCCCCGTTCTCGACCAAAGCTGCAACCTTCCAGCCCTGAGTTTTAGCTCGAGCGATGTCACTGGCCTCGGCCTCGAATGCTTGGCCTTCGATAAGCAACTCTTTGTAGTCCGCAAGTACGCATAGAAGCTCCCCTGCATTGACCACTTGTCCTTTTTGAACTCGAAGATCTTGCAAGACGAGTAAATGCTGATCGTTGGCATCTTTGGCCGTTGCCGCTTCTTGTGAGAATGCTGCACTACGAAACGCGATTGCGGCATTAGACTTATCGGAACGAAGCTGACTCTTCGATTCTATTGCAGCAGATTTTTGCAGGGTAGATTGTCGACTCAATTGGATTTCCGACTCAGAATGGTTGTCTGGGTCAGGTGCAAAGACCTTCATTTCGGTTAGCAAACGGCGTTGAGTTTCAATGGATGAGATCTGAGCATCAGTAATTCCATGCAACCGCAGAGCCTCACGTTGGGACCGCAACAACGAGTCGAGTTTATCGCGGCTGTATTCTCGATCGAGCAAAGTTTTGGTAGAGACAGCACCGGTTGACGCAACCGCTCCGATACGCGCGATCTCTTTGACCTCAATCTCACGATCTCCGATAGATTGGAGGTACTCTTTTTGTGCGGTTACCAGGTCCTCGTGTGTGAGCCGAATCTCCATGAGCAAGTCGCCCGGTCGAACCGCTTCGCCAGTCAACGCATGAATATGCGTCACTACGCCAGTCATCGAAGCACTAACCGGTAATCGAGTGCGTCCTGGGGAATCAACGACAACGGCAGGAACTGAGATACTTCGTTCGAATGAGCTCACTTCGATTGGCTGGAGAAACTCCTCGGATAGACCCATGTTCTTTCGAGCAGAATCAGAAAGTTCAATCGAATTGCCTTCCTCGTGAGCTGAATCATCATGCCCCGCGTGATCCTCGTGAACATCACTCGGATGATCCTTTTCGTTGTTATTTGGGTTCTTTGATGTATTGACCGTCGTCGCACCATTAGCAAACGGCCATCCACTGCCTAAGTACCGCCCGTTGAGTAGGCCAGCACCATAGACAATCGAAATTGCGACTAGCATGAAGAGGGTCGATTTCAACGACATCGAGCTTACCGCTACTTTTGCTTTATTTTTAGGAACAGAAGTTTGGTCGATCATGCTATCACTCGATACTTGAACATTAGAAATGGGACAATGTGCAAATGGCTACGGCAGCAACCCAAGAGAGTCGCATGCTGAAAAACCGACAATGACCAACCAACACGACGCATCAAGTGCCGCGTTTGCGAAATCATTGAGGTGCAAAAGGAAGCAGAACCCGACAGCATCGGCCATCGGGTTCTGAAAAAATGATATGCTTACTTTTTCTTCGGCGCGTGGTTGTGGCCAGCGTGATCATGACCAGCATGGTCATGATTATGAGATAACTTCACCGTGTAGGGCTTGTTGCCAATTTTTAACGCCAGTTTCGCTTCCGATGCTTCATCGTGTAACGCATCGATCAGCTCAGGACTTACGAGTCCATAGCATGACGCAAAGCCCTTGTTGTCGACTTCTTGCGGCATTGCCTTTAGCTTGGCCTGGACGGGTTTCCCCTTCATCTTAAGGTTGACAGCCAAGAATGGAGCATCTATCGCGATATAGGATTTGACCTGCTTGTCGAGCAAGTAAACGACCATTTGTTTTTTGACTTCGTCGATGCAGAGCTCGATGTGATACTCTTCCTTGCCAACCTCAATCAATTCTCCTTCGTGAGGACCATGTTCTGCATGATCGTGTCCTTCGTTCGCACCGCCATTGGCTTTTGGCTGCGAAAATGGCGTCGGAGTGTTCGATGGTTGCTGAGCGGAAAGAGAGCCAGCGGATGCGAATGCCAAAACGGAAGCTAATACGAATTTGATTTTCATTTCGATTTCCCAATTAAGTGATTTGATTAAATACAAGCATGAAGGGAATGACGCGAAATACGCGTGCATTCAGTTGTGTTCTTTTCAAAGATAAGAGCCCAGGCAGAGAGCTCAGCGAGAACGCATTGCTTGAATCAAATACGGAGCCGACAAAGAGTGTCTAATATGCTCAGTGAAACAGAAGGCTGACAGGTGATGCCCTCGATTGTTCGATGGCTATCGAAGTCCAGAAAGGATGGCGTAAGATAGGTTGCTTGGATAGCAACCGAAATCTTTGACAGGTCCTGTCGTGGCTGTGTAATCAAATGGTTTGCTGCCATGTGAGCCCGTCGATGCGCAGTGCAAAGAGGACAAGTACACTGGCACTCGATCGACTCGACAATTCGAGAACGGCATAGGGGTCCTTCAGCTACGCATTGTGGCTGTTCTGCGGAATCGAAAGTACGACTTGCAGGCTCGTTTTCACGGTGTGTTTGCGAGCCACTATGATGATGATGACAAGAGTCGTCATCATGCTCGGAATTGTCATTTTCTGATTCCGAACAGCATGCATCGCTTGCTGACTTTGATGAACAAGCGCACCCACACGATCCACAAACAGCAAACTGCATGTGGGCGATCGCAATGATTAGAAATACGGAAATCCACTTAGGCATCAACAAATCCTCTGATGGAAACTGTATCGGTTGCAAGGGCTCATAGGCAAGAGCAATAGCCGAAAAATAGGTTTCAATGTCCGACCGGCAATCTGGTTGATAGCAAGTCTTGTGCCACAACTAAAAGTTCTCGCACCGCGATTGCCTGTAGAGGCGTTTTCGGAAGCGTTCTTGGCCTTTGCTAGTACTGACTCTAAGAAAAATATGGGGGCACAACAAACGTTGGACTAGGGATTGCGGTATAAAAGGTTCGAGCTAGGGAATGGGCTATCGAGGTTTCTGCATGGATGAATTTTTTTGCTTTGAAGAAGGAATTTTGATCATGCGAAGACTTTTCTCGTTTTTAGCCCTAGCGGCATTGAATGCACTTGGGAATTCGGTTTCCTACGCTCAGCACGTACACCAAGTGCCGCATACAACGACCCATATCGACTCAGTACGACACGGAAATCACTATCACAACGTTCCTCACACAACGACCCACTACGATTCGGTAGTCCATCAAAACGTACCCCATGGGCACGATGCCGCAGGCCATTTGACAGATTCCTATGGCCATCACATCAACGGTGATGGGTACCACACGGGCTCCATCGGTGTGTATGAAAACGGATCGACAAGCTTTTCTAGCAACTCCGGCAACTATCGCCAATCAAGTGTCGTCTATTCGACTCCAACTGCCGTCATTGGCGGTCCGCCGTTGATGTCAGGCGAACGAATTTTTTCTTCAACACCGGTGATTACTCAGTCAACGCCGATCGTGACTCAGTCATCACAAATGCTCGCACAGCCGACCATAGTCAGGTCGCTAAAGCCAAATTTGATTCCCTATCGAGGTAGGGGAGTGACAATCGTGATGTCGAAGGAATTTGATGCCGAAGTAAACTATCTAATCGACAACATTCAAGACGCTATCATTCGTGCCGGCGAGGAACAGCGACTGTCGAGCAAAGGAGCGTTCGAGATCAAGTTTTCACGTGGCGAATCTAGTGAGGGCCAGGATTTTGGCCAAGCACACTATCAATTGACCGAGGGTGTTTATCGTTTTGCTGTGACGGAAAAAGGTTGGGATCTGCAAAGGCAAGCGGACATCGATCCGGAGTCAGCCGCAACGCCTGTGATTAACAAGGTACCAAGGAAAAATGTGTTACCATCACCGAAGGCAGAAATGCTTTCGACACCTATTCCAACGACCAGTGAATAGTTGTCTGTGATAGTCAATTCGTTGCTTCGCTGGAGCGGCCAGCGAAGCATCCTTTAGCAAAAAAGATCAAGAAACAACTCAGGCCAAAAAAAAATTGTTTCTCGCGTTTCGAAGTCTCGTCAAAGTAGGGCACAGATAAAACGCAATCAAACTATTCGCGTTTTGGTGGCTTTGTCCCCAGTTTGGCTTCGTGCAACGCAATGAACTTTGCCTCATTTTCCGGATGGCACACAAAACATTGCGAATCTGGGCAATCATGTTTCTTGCACCAATCTCCTTTCTTTTTCATCTCGGCTCCGACCTTGGAGTCGCATAGGCCGCAGACTTCTTCGGGTACGCCATGTTCGGAACACCACCAACCACTGTGATCTTCACCGCTCTTTGCGGCTGTCGATCCACTCGACACCGAGGTTGTGGATGCTTTGGGTGCACATCCGACAAACCCCACTACCAACATCAAACCGAAAACGACGGAAACTCGAACCAACATACTTAAGACTCCTTAGAGAAATGGACAGCATCTGAATCCGAACCGTTCGGCCCAGACACTTGCCCAATCGAAACATTACTTTTTGCGACAGCCCGAAAGCGATCAAAGACCATGTACAGTACCCGCAAGACCAAGAGCGACATGATCATTGCCCCTAAAACGCCCCCAATCACGACAGTGGCCAGAGGACGTTGAACTTCTGCTCCAACCCCGTCACTCAGTGCCATGGGTAGGAAGCCGAAACTTGCAACTAGCGTTGTCATCAAGACGGGCCGAAGACGCGTGATCGCGGCACGCGTTACCGAATCGTCCACCGACAGTCCTCGCGCTAAGAACTGTCGAATGCTAGAGACCAGCAGCATATCGTCCAATACTGCAACGCCTGACATTGCGATAAACCCTATCGCAGCAGAAATCGAAAACGGCATATCGCGAATCCAAAGTGCAATGATCCCGCCAACCCAAGCGAACGGTATTCCAGTAAAGACACGGATCGTATCTAGAACATTGCCATAGGTCACATAAAGCAATCCAAAGATCAAACCAAGCGTGATAGGAACCACGATGAGTAATCGCTTCCGAGCGCTTTCAAAGTGCTCAAACTGTCCTCCATACTCGATCCGGTACCTGCCTTGCGGCATTGTAACTCTCGCTACGACTCGGTCCTGGACTTCCCTCACGAAGCTTCCCAAGTCACGTCCACGCACGTTTGCAGTCACTGTAACGCGCCGTTGCCCCCATTCTCGCGTGATTGTGGATGGACCCTCAACAATCTCGACGCTCGCCAAGCGGCCAAGCGGTACGCGTTTGCCATCGGCTGTTGTAACTTGCATGTCGGAAATAGATTGTGGACTGCTTCGAACCGATTCTGGCAATCGCACAACCAGCGGGAAACGCAATTGTCCCTCAACAACTTCGCCGACGGCACGGCTTCCAATCGATTCGACAAAACCGAGTACATAATCGGCAGTAACTCCATAGCGGGCAATCTGCTCTTGATTGATGCGAATCTGCAATACTGGCTGACCGGTAACCTGCTCTGCGGCAACATCCGATGCTCCAGAAACCGAATTGACAATCGCAACAATCTCCTTGGCTTTCGCAATCAACACATCGAAGTCATCGCCGTAGATTTTGATTCCCAAATCGGTTCGTACACCAGAAGTCATCTCATTGATTCGCATTTCGATCGGTTGAGAATACGACAATCGTTGGCCTTGAAACTCGCGCAAGGATTGATCGACTAGTTCTGTAAGGTCCTTTTGATTTTTGGCACGCGTCCACTTCTCGCGTGGCTTTAGCGTGATGTACATATCCGTTAACTCGACCCCCATGGGATCCGTAGCAATTTCTGCCGAACCGATTCGGCTCCAAACATTTTCCACCTCCTCGGGAAATGCACGCAACAACTCGCGTTCCATCAGTGTATTAATTCGAACCGACTCGTCCAAATCGGTACCGGCCAATCGTACAATGCCGATTGCAATCGCTCCCTCGCTCATGTCTGGGATGAATTCCGTTCCCAGGTTCGGCGCGATCAAACCAAACGAAAACACAAGGAGAGTTGCGGCGATTCCAAGTACCGCCCCCTTATGATTCATCGAAAAACGAAGGATTGGACCGTGGATTCGGTGCGCCAACGTCATCAACCAAGGTTCCTTGTGACGCACGGTTCGGGGCAGAAAATAACTGGCTAGGACAGGCATCAACGTCAATGAAAGAACCATCGATCCGAGCAACGCAAAGATAACCGTCATCGCCATCGGGCGAAACAACTTTCCTTCGATCCCTTCTAACGTGAGAATTGGTAAGTACACTATGCCGATGATCAACTCCCCAAACATCGTTGGCCTTCGTACTTCGATTGCGGCGTCCCGGATAACGTCTATTCGATCACGTTTGCTGTTATTTGGATCTGCAAGTTGCCGCACGCAGTTTTCTACCATGACAACCGAACTATCCACCACTAGTCCAAAGTCAATTGCTCCCAAACTCAATAGACTAGCTGCGATGCCGAATCGATACATGCCTGCAAATGCAAAGCACATGGAAAGCGGGATAGCGACAGCCACGATTACGGCTGCTCGCAGATTGCCCAGGAAAGCAAACAAAATCGCGATAACAAACAGACCGCCTTCGAAAAGATTGGAGCGAACCGTATCAAGCACCTGATCAACCAATATGGTTCGATCGTATACCCTGCGAATTTGAACATTCGCAGGGAGGCTCTTCTCAATGCTTGCCAGTTTATTTTTCATTGCAACGGTCACATGATGGCTATTTTCACCCATCAGCATAAACCCAAGCCCGAGCACTACTTCGCCACGACCATTTGCAGTGACCGCACCTCGACGAATCTCATGTCCGATAACAACCTTGCCAACGTCTTTTAATCGAACGGCCACACCGTCAATCGTGTCGATCACGATCTGCTCTATTTGTTCAATGGTGGAAACTTTGCCTATCCCCTGAACGAGCAGCATGCCACGATTCTGGCTGATGTTTCCGCCACCTACATTGCTATTGTTGTTTTCGACCGCTCGAACAGCTTGATCGAACGTGAGATCGTATTGGATCAATCTTGCAGGTTCGAGCAGAATCTGAAATTGCCGGACATACCCTCCCCAACTATTGATCTCTGCGGTACCCGGAACGGTCTTCATCGGCGGCTTGACTGTCCAATCATGGAGCGTTCGCAACTCGCTCTTTTCTCGAACGTTTCCTTCGACCAGATAGTGCAAGACCTCTCCTAAACCGGTCGAGACAGGTCCCATTTGGGGACGCCCTAAGCCGGATGGCAAATTGACGGTTGCTATTCGTTCTTGGATCAATTGTCTGGCGAAGTAAATGTCGGTCCCGTCCTTGAACACGACTACGACCTGCGAAAGCCCAAATTTTGAAATGGATCGCATCAATTCCAATCCCTGTAGCCCTGAAATTGACTGTTCGACTGGAAAGGTAACTTGTCGTTCGACTTCTTCCGGACTCAATGCGGGCGCGGATGTATTGATCTGCACCTGTACGGGTGTCGTATCGGGAAATGCATCGATATCCAAATTGCATAAAGCCAATACACCAAAAAAGATGGTTAGAAGCGTGGCAATCAGCACCCATCCGCGATAGCGAAGTGACAGATCTATTACTCGATTGAGGATATCCATGGCTATTCCTCGCAGCACCCACAACCGGCACCCAAATTACTTTTAAGCAGTTGGGCGAGGAGCGAAGCACTCCCCTTGGTAGCGACAACCTCCCCAGGAAGCACACCAGCCAACAGTTCAACATGGGATTCGTCCGAAGTTCCGATGGCTACCTGACGCACATGAAAAAAGAGAGGGGAGTCTGGCTTGAAGAAGTTCTTATCACGCACAAAGACAAATGTTGCATCGGATGTCGACTGTATGGCCAGTTTCGGAACGACGATCGCTCTGGGCTCTTCACGAAGCAACACTCTGGCCGTCCCAAAGGTATTGTTCCTCATTTGTCCTCCATCGTCGTTGATGTTCGCGCGAATGCTAACGGTTCGCGTTCGGTCGTCGATTGTTGGGCTGAGCCAAGTGACTTTGCCCTCGACACTACTGCCATTGGAATCGGACTCAAAAACAACTTTGGAACCGATTTGAACAAGGCCTGCATCGTCCTGATTAAAATTCATCATCAGCCACATTTGAAGCGGGTCTGCAATCGTAATCAGCGTTGCACCTGGCTGAACGACTTCGCCGACGACGGCACTGGATTGGGTAACTACTCCGTCGATCGGTGCCCGAATGGGAAACAAATTGCCGCTCGAAATAGTGGATTTTGCTGACCTCGAATAACCATCGAGACCTAGCGTTTGGAGTTCTCGATCAAGCGATACGGCGTCCATTTTGTCGCTCTCGATTGGCGGGTTGAATCCCAGGTTTGCGAGTGACTGCCTGGCTGTTGAAAAAGCAACTAGAGCTTCCTGAAGTGACGTCTCTGCTTCTATTGCACTACGTTGCGGTATTGCCCCTTGAAGTGCGATTGGTCGCAGACGATCGGCGACAGACCGTTTGAGTTGCAATTGAACGGCAGCCTGAACGAGTTGCGACTTAGCTTTTCCTACCTCAGCAGCATCTATGACCGCCAAAATGTCGCCTGCTTGAACTCGTTCGCCAATTATCTTTAGGATTGCAGCAACGCTACCAGACACCCGCGTCGATAGCCTTGCAACACGAGTCGGATCGAAAACCAATTCGGCATTTGCCGAAATGGTCTCTTTCATTGGCTTCTCCTCGACAATTCCGACGTCGATTCCTGCCCGATCCATGCTCTCCTTGGAAGGAAACTGAATTCGCTTTTTATGCAACGGATCTCGGCTCGAGTTGGTATTCTTAGCGACAAAAATAGTTGACGGTGTGAATCGCTTTGGACGCGAGGCGGTTTCGCTTAGCTGCGAAAGTTCGGGATGTTCAAAGAGACATTCCGCGACACCATGCAGAAGACAAAACCCAGTTGGCTCGGGCTTGGGCAGGAGTTTAGGGTTGCACTCAATGCATTTTGACTCAGGGACAGAGTGTTCTGTGCACCAATCAAGACTTGTCGCTGTAACATTGCCGGTAAGACTGGAAAAGGAAGGGAGTTTCCAGCCGGTCATATAGCCAGTTGCAAAGATTGCAATCAATGCACTCCATGCTAGACCGGTCAGACCAAAGTTAACGATTCTTTGCCGAATGGTTGTTGGATTGGTATCAATCGATAGTGGTTGATGTGCATTGTTCGTGATTTGGTTTTGGCTTGGAATGGTAGATGGAGACATGGAAGATCCGAATTCCTGACGAATACGATTTAAGAATAGATTCGAGAAAGTTAAGCGCAGAGACAAACGCATAGTCTCGGCTTAGCTTTTTGTGTCGCAACGTTCGCCAAAAACTTGATTCAATTCACAATTGTTTTGGCAGTCGACAGAGAGCTGCCGATCAACAGCGCATTATTGAGTTGCGACAGCTCGTCAAAGAAGGACTAGGCGGCACGATGCTCCACTTAGTGGACTCCGTAAGTCCATCACCATAAACGAACTCGGTGGAGGTAAAAATCATCCAGTGCGACAAGACGTTATCTTCCGGCAGCTTTGAAGATTCTAAAATCGCCATCACCACCACTGGCTGGCAGTCAGATGCTCTAAGAACCGCATCAAATGTCTGCGGGCCAAGCTTTAACGAACTAGAAGTATGGTTCTTGAGGACACTTCGTTCATCGCAAGTATCTTGAGTACGTCCACAGCATTTGCAACCATTGGATTCATGCACTTCAACGCGTTCGCAGCATTGCGAACTAGCCCAAGCTGATGTAATGCAGCAAATGGCCCCCCCGCGAAAGCAAACGACGCGAGCCATCGTAACGCTTCCGAAGCATTGAATGAAGATCATCAGAATGGCAACAGCTAACCTAAGCAACGCTTTTGTCCTTTTCCGCTAAACCCATTTTAAAAACACCTTTGTATGGTAGTTCACGTCAGATTTTGCTGCAATCCCATACGAGAACGGGCAGTGGGGTCATTTGAATGACACCTGTGGTTAACGAGTTGGTGAAAGGATTATTACCGCCATTCCGGCCAAGCACAGTCCTGCCCCTATAATGTCCCAACCACTTGGGCGAATACCGTCAACTAGCCAGAGCCAAAAAACGGCCATCGTAACGTAAACTCCCCCGTAGGCTGCATAAACACGCCCGGACGCGGCTGGGTGAAGCGTAAGCAGAAAGGAAAAAACCGCAAGACTGATAGCTGCTGGAACCACCAGCCAAGCAGACTTGCCTTTTTGCAGCCAGAGATACGGAAGGTAGCAGCCTAGAATTTCCGCGAGCCCAGTAATTGCGAAAAGCGATGTTGTTTTGAGGAGTTCCATGCTGGGGCTACCCATATTTAATCACCTCGTTGTAAAGGTCATCGAATGACCAAAGTTTGTCAGTAACCTTTGCCATCATATCAGCCGTTGGACGCAATTCCACTGGCTTTCCGCATTTGTCAGGATAGCGAGTTCGCCAAACAAAATTGTAGTTCGCTACGAACATCGCAATCGCGGCTCCACGGTTTTCAAGTTTTTGGAAAATCCATTGGAGAGCCGAGCAAATGCCCCCACTACCCGAGAACGGGCCCATTGAATTTAACGCTATGAAACTTGGAAGAACTCGTCGGTCTCGATGGTTCGAAGCCGGGAATCGGTTTCGAATCCATTCAAAATAGAAGCGAGTACTCTTAACAAAAGCCAGGCAAATCACCGCAGCTTCCAACGCCACACTTGTCTTTTGCGAGACAGTCAGTTTGCTTACCCAACAAGGAAATCTGTATCGAACCAAATGCAGAGACAACGCTTCCGATGGAATAGGTAGCTGCCACCTCTTGGCCATATTCGACTTCGACAAGGAGCTCGTTGGTCTTCAGAAGTGGAGCTGCCAAACTCAAAATTCGGGCAAATTTTTCTGCATCCAATCGGTGCTCTAAATCGTCTGCCGTCCAAAGTTGCAATAGGCATGTGATGCTAGCCCGTTGGCTTCCACCACAGTCAATAAACGACTTCTCAACACGTCCCACTTCGGTTAGGTGAAAGTGTGCAGGTACAGACTCGCCGGATGGCAAGATGAATTGCAAAGTTGATTTAGGTTGTTTACCGAGTACATCTTTAAGTTCGTTTACGTTCATTTTTCGTTCGATTATTGAGCGACAGGTTTTGGAACTCGAAGTCTCTCACTTACAGACCGAAAAAAACTATCCATTCTCGATTGCGGGCGAGACTCAGCTTGACGACGCGTATTACATAGAATAGTGTATGAGTGTTGCTTAGAGGAGGCAAGATGAAAAAGAGGTCGACAAAAGAAACTGCGGCATGCATTTCTCGCCCTGCGCTAAGGGACAGGGCACTCATGTCACCTATTCAGGCAGGTGGACTGGCCGCAGTGTTTAAGGTGCTGGCAAATGATACTCGACTTCGCCTACTACATGCGTTGGTAAAGGCGGATGAACTTTGTGTCTCGGATCTTGCGTCCTCGGTTGGCATGAAATCACAAGCGGTTTCCAATCAGCTTCAACGCCTCTCAGACCTAGGAATCTTGACCTCTCGTCGCGAAGGCAACAGCATCTACTACCGTTTGGTGGATCTTTGCGTAAAGTCATTGATGGATCAGGGATTTTGCCTCATGGAAGAAGTCAACGATCGCGGAAATGTCGCCACGAGGAAGTTCCATTCACAATGATTGATTGGAAACGAAAATATGCCGCTGAGCTTTTCGGCACCTTCTGCCTCGTTTTCGCTGGCACAGGAGCGATCGTCGTAAATGACGTAAGTGGCGGAGCTGTAACGCATGTTGGCATCGCACTTACTTTCGGACTCATTGTCCTTTCGATGATTCATGCTTTGGGAGACGTTTCTGGATGCCACTTGAATCCGGCGGTTTCGATTGGATTTTTTGTTGCGAGTCAGTTTGCCGGTCGACACGTTGCTCCGTACATCTTTTGCCAATGCGTCGGTGCAGTTTTAGCTAGTCTGTCGCTTAAGCTTATATTTCCGACTAGCATCACGCTGGGAGAAACACTTCCACATGGAAGTGTACTACAGTCGTTTGTATTGGAATTCCTGCTTTCATTAATTCTAATGTTCGTGATCCTGAGTGTTTCCTCCGGCTCCAAAGAAAAAGGCATTTTGGCGGGGGTTTCGATTGGATCGATTGTTGCCTTAGAGGCATTGTTCGCGGGACCAGTTAGCGGTGCATCCATGAACCCGGCCCGCTCGCTTGGGCCTGCTCTTGTGTCTTTGAACTTTACAAGCCTACCGATATACATTGTGGCTCCAGTACTCGGTGCATGTGCGAGCGTTTTTATTTGTCGATGCATTCAAGATCCAAGTTGCTGTTGCGCCGAATTCACCAAGGAGAGATGATCGTGAAGAAAGTCGTTTTTGTATGTGTTGAGAACTCGAACCGGAGTCAAATGGCGGAAGCCTTTGCTCGGATACATTCATCAGGAAAGATTGAAGCATTTAGTGCTGGTTCTCGACCGTCTGGAAGGGTCAACTCGAAAGCCATCGATGCCATGAGAGAACTTGGATACGACCTGACCACGCACCACTCAAAAGGATTAGATGCCTTTAATGGACAAGAAGTGGAAGTTGCGGTCACTATGGGCTGCGGCGATGAATGCCCTTTGGTCCATGCAAATCATCGAGTGGATTGGAAAATCCCCGACCCAAGAGATATGACCCCAGATCAATTTCGTGATGTCCGCAATCTGATCGAATCTAAGGTCAAGGAACTCATAATTGGCTTGTGAATGGTTGCCATTGATGCAGCAACATGCCTAAAACTCGTACCCTAAAGTCTTATCCGATTGGGCTGTGGAACGACGCGAAATCAAGTGCTGATCGAAAAAAACCAAACGCCGTTCATACGAATAAGAGTAGATCGCAATTCCCATTCGTTGAAACGTCTTAGACACCAGTGCGTGTAGATTTGTGAATCTTGAGCCACCTGGCGCGTCGAACCCAATAAAATCGCACGGGTAGAAATAGGTCTACCACTTCATCGGAAATCAGGAGGCCTCCGAGAACAGGTAGTGCCATAGGTGCAAGAATCTCGCCGCCTACGCCACTTGCGAATACCATCGGAAAGATCGCGATAATGGCTACACCTTCCGTTAAGAGCTTGGGGCGCAGTCGATGAACAGCTCCATCGATCACGGCTTCGCGAAGTTCTTCGAGTGATTGGATTCCTTCAAGCCCGCCTCGTTTTTCAATCGCTTCGCGAAGGTATACGAGCATAATGATCCCCGTTTCGGTTGCCATGCCAAAACAAGCTATGAATCCGACCCAAACTGCGACACTAAAATCCATCGGCGGAGTATCCCAGCCGTTAACGATCTTCGGAAACCAATACATGAAAAATGCGCCACCAGCGAGTGCCTCTGGAACGGCTAGCATCATGAGTCCTGCGTCAGCCAAATCATGATACGTCAGGTAGAGTATGACAAAGATCAATAGGATCACGATCGGGAATACAAATCGCAAAGTTCTTGCTGCCCGAACTTGATGTTCGAATTCGCCAGTCCACTCGATATGGACACCTTCGGGCAACACAATCTTGTCGGTCACGACGCGTTGAGCTTCGCCAACAAATCCGACAGTGTCCCGCCCCCGAACATTGAGAGTCACGTAATTCAGCAAGCGACCATTTTCGCTCTTTATCATGGCTGGTCCCTCGACAATTTGGATCTCTGCAACAGCACTTAACGGAACGAAAGACTGACTTCGAGGTGCATGTGCCGGGGATGCGGAATGCGAATCGTCAGGTACGCTGGGCGCGGTCAACGATTCGGCTCCATTGGTGGACCTTTCCGTCGAAGTGGATTTACCGCTACCTCCCTGGATTCCCATATTGCTTCCGCTACTGGCGTCGCTTGAGGCAGACATTCCTTTGGAACTGATGAGTAGCTTGCGAATACTCTCTTCGTCTTCTCGATTTACTCTCGAATAGCGAATGCGGACCGGAAACCGCTCTCGTTTTTCGACTGTATAAGTAACCGTTCGGCCAGCAAGGGCAACTTCAATCTCGTTTTGAATGTTTTCAACGCTGATGCCGAAACGAGCCGCTGCTTTGCGGTCAATGTCGATCTGTAGATAACCTTTTCCCATGATTGGCGCGGCAACAACATCACGAGATCCGTTGATCGGTTTAAGGACCGCTTCAATGTCCTTGCATACGCCGTCAATGGTTTCGAGGTCTGGGCCAAACACCTTCACTCCAATGTCTGTCCGAACTCCAGTCGAAAGCATCTCAATTCGATTGATAATTGGTTGTGTAAAAATGTTGCTCCAACCAGGAACTTGTAACGACCGACCAATTTCATCATCAACTAAGTCTCCCTTTGGGCCTGTTTGTCGATGCCAAAGGAAAACCTCATTCCTGAACGCCTTTGTTATTTCCTCGCGAATCGCGACCAACGGAGAGTTTGCGTCCGCGAACAACCTAACAATGGATGGAATCATTTGCGGTTGGAGTTGAGACGACACGGAAGCGTCGGCAAACGCGATGGACTCAGCGGAATGGGAAGCCTCTTTTAGTAGCCCAAAGCGCTGCGAAGCACAAATGATTTCTTCGAGTGCGTAGTTCGAAAATGCTTCTGATCCATAGTCGAAAAACTCCCAATTGAGAATTTTGATGCGCTCACGCCACAAACGCATTCGCTCGTCAGTAATCAACTGCAACAAATCGGAAGTAAACGTTGGGCGTTTAGCTCCAAAAGCTTCCTTGAGCCCCATCCAAGCCGATCCTACCAACGAATAGTTCACGTCCAATGCCGTGAGCGTTTCCTCAAGATAGCCATCTTCGTTCAATCGACGAGCAAATCCGTGAACTAGCTCCGCTACATCTTCCATAGCAGGTAATTCGGAGAGCGATTTGCCAAGTCGCAATCCGAACTCGGAAGCAATCTGCTCGATAGGTATTTTATTCGGTGTGTCTTTCGCAATTGCTCCGTTCACACGCCATTTTTGAACACAATCTTCCATCGCAAATCGTACAAGTTTTACGCCAAGCTCCTGTTCGAATTCGGAGTATCGAAGCATTGCCAATTCTCTTATCGTCTCATCAAATCTCTCGATCGCCTTTTGTGTGGCGTCATTGACGATGGTATTGAGATCGTCGGTAGTTGGCGATCGGTCGACGAACCCTTGATCTTCGAGATTCGTTAAGCATTTGCGAACTATTCTCGCTGCATCGCGATACCGAATGACTCGCTTTGGCCAGAGTTCCTTTGGGCGAAAATTGACAAAGGTCTCGACCATGTCCAAGGGCGCAGGATCGGTTGATGTATCTGCACGGCCTGCTTTGCCGATGACCGATTCCACTTCCGGGAATCCTCGCAAAAGACTATTTCTTGCCTTCAAGTCGTCCGCGACCTGCGTAATGCTAGCGCGAGGAACCGTGATCGGCATGTCGAGCATCGCACCTTCATCCAGCGCAGGCATAAACGCAACGCCGATCTTCTGAAAGTGGTACGACCACATGCCGATTAGCAGCAAGCTGCCAAACGAAAGAATCTGCCAGTGCCAGCTGCGAGTTAAAAGGACCGTTATCGAGGTAACCAATGCAAACACGCCAAGAAACAGCGCCCGCCAAGCAGTTTCGGATGAACCTTGGCCAATAATGGCTTGCATTGGGAAAATCCCAGCAGCCAGTAGAAGCAGTACGGCAAAACCCCACATCGCCAAGTTTCTCCGTGGCAATGCCCAAGTGAGAAGTGGTCGGTAGATATTGATGAAACTTCGAACGATCCAGTTGTCTTCTTCACTTCGAAGTCGTCCCTTAAGAAAAGTAGGGATCAAGGCCGGTACGACCGTGACCGAAAGGATTGCAACGCCGATCATGGCAAAACTCTTGGTGAAGGCTAAGGGATGAAAGAGTTTGCCCTCCCGACCACTTAGCATAAACACCGGTACAAACGACAAAAGCATAATCAAAATCGAAAAGAAGATAGGTCTACCTACGGTCCGGCACGCAGGAATGACAAGTTCCCGAATATCCCCACTAACCTTTCGATCGCCAAAATGCTCTTTTAATTCGTGCGTTGCATTTTCGGTCATCACGATGGCGTGATCGACTAGGATACCGATCGATATCGTCAATCCAGCTAGCGACATAATATTGGCCTGAATGTCGATAATTTGCAGCACTCGCAACAACCACATCATCAGGAATGAAAACAAAACTGCGAGCGGAAGTGTTACGCAAATCACGAAAACGCTTCGAACGTGCATTAGGATCAAAAGAATTGCAACGGACGCAATAAGCATTTCATGCCACATGACCTCGGTCAGTGTTTCGATCGCCCCGTGTATTAAGCGTGTTCGGTCATAGGCGGCTACAATCCGAACGCCCTGTGGCAATCCTGGTTGCATCTCTTGAATCTTCTCTTTGACCGATTGTGTTACTGCGAGAGGGTTCTGACCATGGCGCATGAGTACCACGCCTCCCGTTACCTCGTTACCATCTTTTTCAAAAACACTCCGTCGGAACCCAGGCCCTAGGTGAACATTTGCGATTGTGCCAACAAGGATTGGAGTCCCTCTTACTTCGCGGACAACCGTGTTTTCAATGTCACTAATGCTGTGCAACCATCCCACGCCACGCACGATGTATTCGGCATTATTCTTTTGAATCACGCCACCACCAGCGGGTTGATTGCTTTGCGCAACAGCCGAAAGCACGTCGCCAAGTGTCAGCCCGTAAGCGCGCAAGTCCTCCGGACGAATGTCAATTTGGTATTCCAACGGGGTGCCACCCACAATTCCGACATCCGACACTCCTTTGGCCGCGTTAAGTTGTGGTGCGATGTAGAATTTATTGAGCGCCCACAAACGTCCGGAATCCATTGGGGATTTTGGATCACATTCAACGGTATACCAATAGATTTGGCCAAGTGCGGTTGCATCTGGCGCAAGATACGGAACAACGCCTTGCGGCAGAAACGTGTTGGACTGTGAGAGCTTCTCGGTAACACGTTGTCTTGCGAAGTAAAAATCGATATCGTCCTCGAAGATGATAGTAATCATCGAGAAATTGAATTCCGACGACGATCGAACCGCCCTTACACCCGCAAGACCCTGTAGTTTTCGCGAAAGGGGATAGGTGATCTGGTCTTCGATTTCGCGGGGACTTCGTCCCATCCAGTCGACAAAAACGATAACTTGGTTTTCGCTAAGATCCGGAATGGCATCAACAGGTGTGTTTACCGTCGCATAAATTGCAGCGATCGTCAGGGCACCTGTTATGACCAATACCAAGAAACGGTTTCGAATGGACCATTCAATGATTCTCTCAATCACGCTTGGCTCCAGACAGTTTGTCAGCCTTTCGAAGTGTTGCTTTCGCATCTTTTAATGCCGCTTCACGACAACCATCGCAACAAAGAAAAACAGGCTTCCCTTCGATCATGAGTTTGATCGGCATTCCCATCGATCCAAGCGCATTTTCGGGAAGCACAGCACAAAACTGTTGCTTCCTTGCAAGTTCTTGTTCGTCGGTAGGGAGCTCCGCGATGGCTTCCGAAATCTCGTCACTCTTCTTATTCGTTGTGGGATTCGCATCGCGTTGAGCACTTACGGTGTCGGACGATTTTCCTAAAAGACGATCGAGCGATGCAAGGGTTGTAGTTGGATTCGCTGTCGCCTCTTCACTGCAACCGTTGCAACATAGGAATAGCGTTTTACCTTCGATTTTGACTTTAACTGGGGTTCCCATTGAGCCAAGGCGATTTTGCGTTAGGATTGCGCAAAACCCTTGTTGCTTAACACTTAGTTGATCTTCTCGCGACATCTTCGCAATCGCGACCTTCAACTTGGCGTTTGGATCGTCCGGAGTCGATGGCCGCAAGTTTGAAACACTACTTTTGGCAATTGCAGAACCTCCGCTCCCGCCAAAGTAAATCGATCCAGCCGATGGATTCAATCTTGTTTCCGCATCGACTAGGAAGGAACCGGCACTTACTATGTTCGCTCCTGCGTCCAGTCCCTCAAGGATGGGAAAATAGGGCACTCCATTTGGACCTTGCATCTTTGGACCAAGCTGAACGAGCACTCCTTCGAAAACGTTTGGTTCGGTTTCGCGATAAACGATTTTTTGAGTTCCTGTGTCGATAATAGAACTCTGTGGAACAGCCAACAACTCACCTTGCTTTAAGTGTTCCAGTGATTCGCCTGCACTCATGTGTATGCCCGCGACCAACGCCCATTGTTCGGGGCGGACCTTTAGTGTGACTGATGCAGCACTTCCTGGTCGCAGTTTATGGTGAGGATTATCAAGTGCAAAGCGCACAGTGACCGTACGAGTTTGCTGATCAACGTGCGGATATACAAAGGAAAGAACGCCATGAAACACTTCGTTCGGTAGCGATTTTGTAGTTGCGGTGACTGGCAACGCGTCATCGCTTTCCGAATTTTTCACATAAGCAAGATGTTCAGGCAGGAACAGCAAGTCTTCTTCGTAGACCTGTGCTTGTATCCAAACCGTATTTAAGTCGGCAACGTCGAATAGGGGCATGCCTTCTTGAATGTATTGCCCTTCGCGAACGTACTTGCGAATAATGTGACCGTTAATTGGCGATCGAATGGTAACTTGGGTATTGTTCTCATTCGTTCTCAACAATTCCTCGATTTGTTTGCCATTGATACCTAACAACTCCAAGCGTGATTGAGTACTTGCCATCAGCGATCTGTTTCCAGTGCTCTTGGCATCTTGCAAACTCTTGATCGCCACAACAAGCTCCGGGCTGTAGACAGACGCGAGAGGATCTCCTTCCTTGACCATCTGGCCGGTTTGGTTTGCAAAAAGCCTATCGATTCGTCCTCCGAAACGGGCGGATATTCCTCGCTGCAAACTTTCATTGAATTCAATGTATCCCGCAGCAGTTATTTCCTTTTCAAGTGGCACATAGTCTACGGTGGTTGTCTGAACGCCAGCAAGTACGACACGATAGGGTGACAGTTGGACACGGCTAACGACTCCGTCTGGCAGCGCGTCAATAATCCCATTGCCCTTCGTTCGTTTCGACAACGGCATAAAGCAAATCGGACACTTGTCTTTTGCGTTGTCTCTTATGACGGAGGGGTGCATTGGGCAAAACCATTCAGCATTGCTGGTGAGTATATTCGATGCTGTGGCTGGTCTCGTCCACTTATCGTAATACGCTAACAGCAGATCCCATTGCGAGATGGCAAGACCGATCAGCACGAGGATTCCGACAAATCGCAGACGCGCAAGCTTGACCAAAATAATTAAGTCAAACCACCACCACCATTTTCTCCACCCTCGAAGATGGCTAGGTGCATGAAGGCCCCCTTCATCATTGCGGTCTGGGTTCGAACTACTTAACTGGGTATTTGGCTGTTCCGACATCATAGTACCTTGAAGCATTCAATTCGCTATTGAACGGCAGTAGGCGACAGAACGGTTCGTCGTGCCGTTTGCACGATGAACATGCTCTCTCAATGCTGCTGCCGTCCTCTAAATCGGTGTTGAAAACAAAACTTCTGCCCTAAGGATTCGAGAATTTGAATCCGGTCTCGGTCATTTTCGCAATCAGTTCTTTCGAAGTGATTTCACCTTTTGGTTCAAGCTGAACTCCGATGCTCGATTGAGCTTTGTAAATCGTGACCTGCTTGACTCCTTCTAACTTGCCGATGGATTTCTTAAGTGACTCCCACCAAGCATCATCTTTTTTGTCCGCTTCGTCGACTTTCAAAGCAATCCATGCACCATATTTCAAAGTACCGCCCATCATGTGTGGTGTATCCACGATCCGTTGAAGCAACTTTTGCAGTGGCATTTCCTTCTCGTCGAACTCGACAATCGCATTCTTGGTATCCCAATCTACTTTTGCTGACTTCACTCCTTTGATTTTCAGCAGCGATCCCTCGACCGTCTTAGTGCAAGGCTTACAGTGCAGTCCTGTAATGAGCAGCTTAGCTTTGAACGTCGATTGCGTATCGTCCTTTGGATTGTTCCCGGTTGGCGGGTCGGTAGCTCTTGCGGTCATGCTCCCACATAATAGCATCATCAAACCGATCATTAATTTGCGTTCCATTGATTTACTCGTACTGTTGTTGAATTGGAAACAGGAAAACCATGGCCCGCGCGAACGCGGACCATGGGTATTGAAAGCAGTTCGTCGATGCTTAGTTACCGTGGCCGCCGTTGCGTTCTGGCTTCGAGAGGAAGTAGAACGGGATTTGCGATTGCGAACTCACTTTGCTGGTCCTGTAAGGAACAGAGGGAACTCCCGATGCATTACCCACGGTTGGATAGGAGCGAATCGATGAAAGCACCGATGGAGCGACTGCCAATTGACTACTTCCGACACCAATTGGCGCACTCACATAACTTTGAAGTGACGCTCCAGATCCTTGGCAATTTGAACATTGACCATAGGCAGGGAAAGACGTTGCGACAAAACCAAAACTAGCTGCAATTGCAAACAAACCGATTGAGAATTTCTTGAACATGGTATTGATCTTTCAGAGATTGATTTGAAGGTTTTTAATGAGAGGATTCAAAGCCAAGAAAGCACACCAAGTCCGATCGAAGAGAGGATATTTCAACGATCGAATGCGTGATTATCCACTGGCTAGGATTGGCATCGAGAAGGCTCCCGATGCTCATGTAGCAACAGAATTGCCATCAGTTTAAGCCGTCGTTCGGAAAAACGATTCGCTTGGTCTAAATGCTGTTGATGCGATGGAAGAAGTTAGAAACGATCGCGAGATTGAAGCTCTAGGGGTTATCCTGAGCAACTAGGGTCGAATCCAACGGGCGCAGAAATCAAATCAGAAATCGCTGAAATAGCTTTTGCCGCACTATTGGCAGCAAGATTATTGGCAGATGCGTTACTGCGACTACCGAAACGGAAAGAAACCGATCGGTGTAAAATGCGATGTCTAAAACGACAAGATCGCTGGCTGAATTTACCGAGTCTTTCTCGGTCAAGTTCACAGGAAGTAGAGTAAGCCTGTGACATCCGTTGGGCGATCTACAGGTGGTACGGTTTTCTCCATCTTCCGAATCGACTCCGTCCATTTTGGAACGATTGCAACATGAATGCACCGCTTCGGCATTGGAAGGGCGCGAGTGATTGCAGCAATCACCGCATACTTTGTGATCCGAATTTTGGTCGTATGACTTTCCGGCACAACATCCATGACCATCGCAAAAAAGCTTGACGTGCCCGTCCATGCAAATACACCCCGCTGAAACTCTACCGTTGATCAAGATCAACGGAATGAGCACCAGTAGTAGGAGTTTTCTAAGCATTGGAAAGTGGCGATGCATCGAAAATGCCAACAAAACGCTCTTGAAAAGAAGAAACCTACCCAAAAATCAGTACTTGAAGTGTAGTGCGCCACCAAACTCGGTCAAGTGGAATGCAATAACTATTCAAAATAGGGCGACTACACTGTCCCGGCAAATTTGGCTTCGAAAAGGGGTCGGTAAACTACAACGGGGATCTTTGGTCCGATTTTTGAGTTTTCGCGACGGAACGACTTTGTTCTTCTCGGGAGAGCTGAGCCCAGCGTATTGATTGTATCGGTTGTGGCGGTGTTACTCAATATTCTTCTGATATCAGCAAATCTTGACGATAACAAGCGTTGGTGAATGTGACAGTGTGGCCTTGTTCCTAAGGTTGAGAGGCAAATCATTTAGTGCTAAATCGCGGTCATCGCGTTTTAGTTGACCGCGGTCATCCGCAGGCACTTTTCCATTCCGCGAACGTCAGTCCAGGAGTTGATGGATTTGGAACCAACATGAGACTTTTCGTTGAACATTACTACTGTCGATTGATGCAAGTCGGATTGGCTTTTTGCGTTCCGCTCATTTGCTCAGTCGGTTGTCGCGTAACGCAACGAGTAGCAACAAAAACGACTCACATTCAAATTTCTCCGCATGTTGTCCCCTTGGACGATGCAATTACAGACCACTCTGGTCCGGATTCGAAGTTACAAGTTACTCAAGTTAGTTTCCAGTCTGTCTCTCCAGGTTCCAAGGACGAAAAGCCATCCGCTCCCTTGAGCGACGACTCAAAAGTACACGCCGAAGAACTTACGCTCTCACAACTTGTCGAAGAGGTTTTGTCAGTAAACCCAACTCTGGATGCCATGTCTGCCGCTTGGCAAGCAGCCATGCAACGCGTTCCGCAAGCAAGATCGCTTGAAGATCCAATGTTGGGCTCGACCGTTGCTCCGGCCTCGCTCGCATCCAACCAAGTAAATCCCGCCTATGTATTGGAAGTATCTCAAAAATTCCCTTGGCGAGGCAAAAGGACATTGAGAGGATCAGTGGCTTCATCAGAAGCAGGTGTCGCCTCACATGATTACAAAACATCCGTTCAGAAATTAACAGAAATAGTCGAGCTAGAATTTTGGGAGTACTACTCGTCTGAAAGATTGATCGAGTTGAATAATCAGAACACAGCCATTCTGAAATCGATCCGTTCGAATGCGGAAATACGATATCGCACTGGACTGGTCATGGAGCAAGACGTATTGCAAGCGGATGTTGAGCTTGCAAACTTGGAACAACGACTTATCGAACTTCGGCGAATGAATCGAATTGCAAAGGGAGGCCTAAACACACTACTGAGAAGAAATCCAACTGACCAATTGTCCATCGCGTCGGACCAGGACCTCGCGAACGAGAAGTTGCCCGAACTCGATTCATTGATAGATCTGTCCGTTACTCGCCGGCCGGAAGTTTCTGCCAACGTGATGCAGATCCGAGGGCTTCGTACAAAAGTCGAAATAGCACGGCAGCAATTCTATCCGGATACGGAACTCTTCTATCGCCACGATACTTTTTGGCAACCGAAGACAACACAAAGTGACCTTCGCGAGCAAGTCGGCGTTCGGATGAACGTGCCCATTTACCAAAAGAGATTGAATTCCGCAGTTTGCGAAGCCGTTCAGCAGTTGGCTAAATCCCAAGCCGAGTACGATCAACTCCTACTCGATATTCAACGAGAGGTACAAGCATCCTATGAGCGAGTACTAGAATCCCGACAATCGATTGATCTGTTTTCAGAAAAACTGATTCCGATTGCCGAGAAAAACGTCGCGGTCGTTCGCGCAAACTATGACAACTCCAAGAGCACCTTCGTGGAATTGGCTATTGCGCAACGCCAACTAATTGATTTCAAGGAAAAACGGATCGTCGGCCAAGTTGAAATGCAACGACGGTTAACCTCACTTAGACGAGTTGTCGGTGGTGAACTCTACTAGACAAACAACGGGATCTGGTTTCATTGGCATTCAGCTAAGGCGTGATTCCAAACGGTTGTGAATCAAATGGTGAATGGTTTCAGATTGGAATCACGTAGACAGCATTTCCAATTGCTTGGCTCCCTGGAAGAACGATCGAAATCCCAAGTGGTCAAGCACTTCGTCAGACAAAATTTCAGATTACGTCGGAACGTTTAAGCATGGGCAGAAGGCCAGGTTGTGATGACGGTTGTTCCAAGGTCTATGTGGCTAGAAATCGAAACCGCTCCACCGTGAAACTCGACAATACTCTTGACGATCGAGAGCCCTAGCCCGTGTCCACGCAATCCAGCTCTCGAACTATTTCCGCAGAAAAGCCGATCGAAGACTTTCGGCAGGATTTCAGCGGGAATACCGCATCCACTGTCTTTCACGATGATGTCGACATATCCGTCTCTCGCCTCGGCATTTAACGCGATGTGGCCACCGCGTGGCGTATGTGCAAGCGAATTGGTAATCAGGTTACCGATGACTCTTTGAAAGAGCGTGCGGTCAACGATCACTTGCAATTCAGAACTGGCTACCTCAAGTTTGATCCCAACTTCTTCGGCCGCAACTTCATAGAACTCTTTTATCGTTTCAAGTTCATTCTTCAGTCGCACCGACTCACGTCTTAAACTCGCTTGCGGCTGATCCGATCGAGCCAAAAACAACAGGCTGTCAACTAACCGCGACAGTCGGATCGATTCTTCCAAACAGGAACCCAGCACATCTCGATACTCGTCATCGGTGCGACTCTTTGTTAAAGCAACTTCGACTTCTCCTCTCAAGTTATTTAATGGCGTTCGAATCTCATGTGCAATGTCACCCGAAAAACGATTGATTTGTTCGAACGATGCCTGAAGCCTATCAAGCATGCTGTTAAATGTCGTGGCGAAATACTTTAACTCGCTCGCGTAGGCAGACGAGCTTAGCCGCTTATCCATTCGGCCAGCACCAAAAGTCGCCGCTAAAGAAGACAACTCCTTCAATGGACGAAGGCCCAGTCTCGCGATGACAATCCCACCTGCGGCACAAGTCGCTGTTGCCATGCAAAGAATCAAGTAGAGCTGCTTTCGGTATCGAGAAAGAAAGTTCGACTCTTGATCTCGATCGAGTGCAGCTTGGATAAACATTTTTTCACCCGAATTGAGAGTGGTGACTGTCGTTGCGACTTGCCATCCAACT
>JANMHA010000210.1:0-34514 GCA_031374925.1 Pirellula sp.
AGTTTTGGATTCACGCCTTGAAGTTTTCAGCTGTACATGCCGCAAGACTTCATTGCACTCGAGCACGACGTCGTATCCTGACGCATCTACTTCGGAACGGAGTACTTCCACGGTCTTTCCGTAGTAGTACCAAGCTTCCTGGAGTACTTCAGAGATGAATACATGTTCTACAAGTTGCTCGTAGAAGGTCGATTTCATGTAAGCGTCGTCTGCATTCGTTGCAAGCTCATCAGTCATTAGCATCTCCAGGATTGTTGGTCATTTCGGCGCGGCCTTCAATGGATTTAGATCTCCAGGCTGAAACTAAGCTGCTCAACGAATTGTTGTGGCAAGTTCGGCCGACAGCCGGCGTCGTCATTGGGAATCAACTTGGTTACCTCGTCCTGGCCCATCACAATACGGAACCACTGCTCGCGGTCTCGCATCACGCGGAATTGTCGTTCATCAGATGCGCCGGCAAGATATGGCAGATATACATGGATGGAATGACGATTCTCGGCCTTGCAACCAAGACGATCTACGCGACCAGTCCTCTGTTCAATTTGGCTGGGGTTCCACGCCAAATCATGATGGATCACATTGCGGCAATAGCGATGAAGGTCAACACCTTCGCCCATTACCTCACTGCATACCAAGATGTCTGGAAAGAACGGTGTATTGAAAGAGCGCATCAGACGAGTACGTTGGTCACGATCGGTCATGCCAGTCGCTTCTTGCACGTTTGCAAGTGTCATTGCGAACTCCTCTTTTTCGTCCGCTTGTTCAGTAGACAAGGAACCGTCGACTTTAATGCGAATTGCACCTGTGGACGTGCGACGTGCGGCTTCCAGAAAACCTTCGCGCTCGGCTGTCGAGCATCGATGGACAAAGAAGTCAACGAAAGCCTCAAACTTTCGCTGCCAAGAAAACTTCGAACCGTCCTCGTGGCTGAGCATTGTCTTTACTGCTTGCTGGGGACTTACGGTGTCAACCTGATGAATTGGAAAGGCTCGGACCAGCGTTGTTGATACTCGCATAAATCTGCGCATGATGTCGACCAACTCATCCCGATCCAACATCGAGATTCTCTCACTGCCTGTTTGCGCAATTTTGGAATCGACAATCTGCGACAATGCCTCATCTAGCTCTTGACGCCCTGTCGTTTTTACATCATCGAAGAAGCTTCGCTGGATCTTCGTAACGAGCTCGTCAATGGTTTCATTGGCTGCGCCGGACTGTCCCGCGGCAGCAAGTCGCCGGCGAGCAAGTGCGTAGCTGCGTTTCTCTACTTCGTTGCTGATGTGTAATCGGAGAGCTCGACAAGTCTGCCGGTAAAAGGCAAAGACTAAAACCTTCTCGCCTTGCTCCCACAGATTAACGACTCGCTGAACTGTGGCGGCAATCTTGGGATGCGCCGCGCCAGTAGCTGTTTGCAACACGTGATCAAACTCCTCAAGATACCAAGCTGAATGAGTATTGTCCTTCGCAAGACCTACTGACTCCACTCCCTCTTCTTCATCGCGTCCGTGTTGATTGTGTTCCCGAGTATGCCGAAACGCTTCATACGACGAACACAGTGCTTCACCAAGTAACTCTTTGCCCGGTGACGCGGCGCTTCTAGCGGCGAGAAAAAATGGCAACAATTGATCCGCAGGAACAGCTAACCCCTCGTCGCAAATTTGATCATCGGTGATCCCGGCTCCACAAAATCGAAGCCTACGTTTCACGGGTAGGTTCGCCCAGTCATCCGTCTTGTTGAAGCGAATCAGCCATGGTCGAAGTTGCTCCTGAGCCTTCCCCCTTGAGCTGAGGCATTTCTCAAATGACTCGCGCAGCGATCTTTGCCGCGGAGTTAGCGATTCCAGGTCTTGGGCTTGTATCGCCAGCCACCATTGATTTGGTTCGACCTCGGGCGGCATGTCAGTCGGCCCCAACCTCTGCCAGCTCTTTTGCAGTTGGATTGCGGCTCTTTGACTATCCGTCAATGCATGTTCCAGCACATCCAGCTTATGATGCAGAATCTCGGGCTGCATGCACTCAGAGTGCCTGTCCCAGTGAATGTCTCCAAATCGTCGGAGGACTCGAATAAGTTCTTGATGGCCAAGTTGAAATGGAGTGGCAGTCAGAAACAGCATGCGATCGAAGGATCGTGAAAGCGCACCCTCTCCAGATCGCAAATCTTGATCCGAGTCAGGTGATTGAAGCTGTCGAGCGAGATTCGTCGATGGATTCTTGAGATGATGCGCCTCGTCCATGATCAGCAGCGGTGATCGCCATGACGCCTTCGCCAACAATTCTCGCCAAGCAATATTCTCCATATTCTTTAGCTCATGGCGAACCTCTGTAATGCGACTGGTTAGATTCTCGCTTGCCCGCAGCGGCATTTGCTCCAACGACTTGGCAAGCGGATGCAAATCGAGCTTGCCTCGCTCGAGTGCCTTCAAAACAGCCTCAGGCACAGGGTCATCGGTAAGTTGCCGTTTTGAATTGCCAACATTTGCGTTGTAGATCTCCCGCCATTCTCTTGGGTCTTTGGCTAGCAAATCGTTCCAAAGATCCTCTTTCCATCCGCTGGCGGACTGCTCCCCAAGTGCTTGAAGCAATTCGGCCATGAACTTATGTGCGGCCTTTCGCACTCGGACGAGCGGGGACTTGCCACGCGCGTGCCTGCGAAATGTCTCACGAACTAATGCAAGTCGAACCCACTTGTCTGACTGACGCCTGGCCATCGAACCTTGCGCAAGAAATACCATGTGGCATCGCGTGCGAGCTGGATCGTCAAGCAGTTTCAGAAAGTCGACACTGGTTCGTGCAACCCCATAGCGAAATGCGTTTGTCGCCCGCAGCTCCTTCGGTGTCCCTTGATTGCGATCAACAGGATTGTGACCATCAACGTACAACTCACAGAACGTCTTGAGGTCGTTCTCCCACTTATCGATCAAGTTAGGAGGAGCCATCACCACGACGGGGCCTCGTTTGCTCTGCAAGCCGACGCAATAACCAACGGCTAGCGCAACAAATGTTTTACCCATGCCGACTTCGTCTGCCAGCACGACGCCGGGCTGGACGCGGAGACGCTTGAGGATCTCGATTGTCTCTCGCTTTTGGCGATCTTGATCTGCCGCTGGAACGTGTTCGTTTTGTTTAGAGCCCAAAACAAGATTGGACACTAGCTGAAAGGGATCTACTGCTGACATAGTCTGACAATCCTTCCCCAAAATGAAATCAGCTCTTTTCCAAACTTGGAACCGTCGCCCCGAATCGATTGATTCAAGTTGCTCACCAGATCGCGAAGAAATGGTAAGTAGACTTCGTTGAACTGAACCGTGTTAAGCGATGCATCGTCTCCAACGTACTTGACTTCTCTCAAGAGGATT
This sequence comes from Pirellula sp., assembly GCA_031374925.1. GTDB lineage: Bacteria > Planctomycetota > Planctomycetia > Pirellulales > Pirellulaceae > JBKCUI01. The sequence goes on from JANMHA010000210.1 coordinate 3,357, forward strand.
GTGAAGTCGATTAGTGACAACAGGGCTTCCTGTGTGTTATCCGCGTTAACCATCGCCTCATTACACAAACGCTCTGCAAGTACCTTCACACCGATAAATCCCTCCAGCCGCCAAAGCAAGGCTTGCTTCGTGCGTACAGGACGTTCCAGATTTTGTTTTAATCTGGCAAAAACAAGAGCGCGAGTTCGGATTCGTCGAAGAAATGTGTTCGCCAATGAATAGTTCCTAAGTGGGTCCAAATCAGCAGGATTTGCCGAGTCCAGGTCTTCATCAAACCCGTTGTCGAGCGAAACCTTCCCCGTAGCCCAGACTCGCAATGCGGCCCCTGGATCGGATGCTGCAAGAATCATTAGCAAGTCGTCCGATGACATGTTCTCGATTTCCGTTGGGGCCGGCAGATCGCTCGGGTTGTCAACATTGATGGGAAGGAATCCCTCGCACCATGTTTCGTCGTTGGAAAGCCATCGCACAAGCATGCGAGTTGGTGGCGACAGTCGAGGCCAATCCGACTCGATCTTCGTCTTGCTCCCATCGTTAATCCATTGGTTGCTGGTCAGCGTAAACAGCTTTGAATCTGGAAGCGTTTGACATAACCACTCGGACGGAAGCGATGCTGGATCAAATTCGATCGTCAATTTCGAACATTCGCCCGAATGAAAAGTAACCGCAACAAACCCTATTGGGACGTTCGACGCTCCGGATCGCTCTTCCTCTTCCAGTTCAGGTACGGGGCCTTGGAGAAAGTCTTCACTTAGGTTGATCACTTCCTCCATCTCCGGCCACACGTTGTCCAAGTGCTTCGGCAACTTGGATTTGTCCCCTAGCTTCGCAATCGTAAGCAGGTTTATCTCGGCATTGGCAACTCCATTGATTCCCATTCCCGCCTTCGTGAAATTCGACGAACCGATCATTAATGCGGAGTAACCCTCATCAGCGTTGTAGCGACGCAGCGCCAGCATTTTTGCATGCCATGGACGCTCATGACCGTCGACATCTGTATGTGGAAGAATCTCGAAGCCAACCTGATCGACAAACTTCTTGCTGGTAAGCAACAGACTTTTGGGCGCAGCTAGTCGCGGAGAGTCACTGCCTAATTGATCCAACGAGGGCACTGCGAAGTAGATCGAACGCGTGCGTCCACGAGCCATCGATTTACAAAGTGCTTCAGTCGTTGCGTCGTCCTCATGTCCAACATCGAAAAATGGTGAGGCTGCCCAAATCTCTTCCGGTGCGCCAGCTTTCGAGCAGGCTTGGAGGGTTTCAACGAGCGAACTGCGAGGCTCCTCGGTCCTCCGTGAATTCCGAGGCAAAGTCGCGACCAGTAGCTGCCGAGCCGAAGCATCAACAGACAGCTTTATCCAATCCTCCGTTTGCGTCGTTACTTGACTCAAGAATGCCGATGCGCGTTCCTTCTGTGGACTCCCGTCTTCACCACTAGGAACAAAATCGATAAGCGACTGTAAAAAGCGAATCGCATCGCTGACAATCGTCCTATTGATGCCGGTCGGAACGCTATCGACTGCAATCGTCACTTCTTGGTTGCTGCGATAGCCTTGCTCCGTCAAGTTCGCTGAGCTAACAATGACGCGAACGCAATTCTCCCATGCAAGAAGACTCAACTTTGCGTGCTGCTTTCCATTCGGTATACGAACCGGTAAAACATCCCATCGCATCGAATGTTCGACGCCAGATTGCGCACGATCAACGAGAATACCGGCGTACACTCTCCCTAAGTTCGCTTCTCGTTCCAGCAGATATGCCAGTTCCTCACGCTGCGGATCGGAGTCGACCTGAAGGAAACGAGCTAGGCATTGCTCTTCAAACAATCCTGGCTGAAACGTAAACGTTGTGGCCAGACAACCAATCGCCTCACCAGCGGCAACAGGAGGTCGCCATAGCTCTAGCATCGCGACAGCAGAGTCAGACTTCTTTTTCTTTGCCATGGTTACCGAATGTCCTTATAGAAATTGCGGATAGGCCGCCCTCGGTAGTCATGCACAAATCGATTTGGCATTGGCTCTGCAACGTTGTCGCGATACTGCTGACGCAAGTAAATCCGGTCATCGCCTAGACGATCGAACCAAGGTCGTTTTCCAGAATCACTCTTTCCTTTTTGAATCGCTTCGTGATGTTCACACAACGCAATCGAAATCTCGCCTGCCAGCATGGGGTCAGAGAAATCCTTGAATCGCTCATCGAATTGACTTGCCAATCCACTGTCGATTTCTTGAAGTGAAGAGTAAGCCGCTTCGAAGGCCGCGGAAAGATTGCCAATGGCGTTTTCAAAGTCTGATTCGTCCCCCAAATCCGTGACTTTGAGTCCACGCATGTCAGCATAAACGGCATGTCTTCGTATCAAATTGAAACCATCGCTCAACTTTCTGCAGAAGGCTTCGTACAACGAGATTGATTCCAGTAGTGGCAATATCCCTGTTGAACGGGTTTTCAATTCTTCGACAACTCTTTCCTCACAATACGATTCATCATCCAAGCCCTCTTGAAGGCTCCAGATGTCTGGTAAGGCTCCCAACGCACGATGATCCTTGTTGAGTAACAACCGGCTTAAAACCTTTCGTTCTTGTTTACCAGCTCCGTCTGGCTTCAGCGCTTGAGCGAGCTGTTCCCAGGCATCTCCGTTCCAGTAGGTGTGCGTGCGTGGTGGGCTCGCCTCCAGGCTGCGTCTTAGACCCGTTCGCCAAACATCGAGCGTCTGGTTCGCATCGCGCAGACTGCTCCAGCCTTGATCACGAGCCCAAGCGAGCACGAGTTCTTCTGCGCCCGACTGCGGACTCATGTGTACATCGACGAGGCCAAGATGAATCGCGAGCCTTTTGTACACACCATGGAATCCGAAAATTCGCGGTGTCTTCAGATAGCTCCGCTCGTCGAGATATTTATGCGAGTTGAGTGCTCGTTTCGTCACAAGCGTGCCCGGTACCCCTCGAAGCTCTGCGGCGACGGTTGGCGATCGCAGCAGCGATTCCACGACTAGCCATTCCCAAACCAACCATGGTGCGCAACCATCGTCAGTTGAGCTTGATCCAAAATCTTCAGTGACGATAGCGCCCACCGCCATCGCCGTCAGAAACCGGATGCGCTGCATTCGCTCGCGCACGGCAGGGACCAACCGAGTCGCAAGCTGATCGGCGATGAGATAAAGGCCCAATGGATCGAGTGTACCTTCGCTGCTCGTCTCAGGATCAAAAGTCGTCAGGCTAGGTAAAGCTATGCTCATTCGAATTGCTTACTCAACAACAAATGGAATTGTCTTTTATGTCATTAATTCAAAACGGAAAGAACCAAGATGGTTCGGGTTTGCGTTTTGGTTTCAAGGGTTTGGGTAGTCGTGCTGGCGAGCGGAGGAGCCATTCGTAGCCGCCTTCTGCGCCTTGTTGGCAATCGTAGACCTCGACGGTTCCAACGATGACACCGCGGGGAAGGCTGTCGAGGTCGAGGCCGAATTCGGATTGCATCTCCTGCTCGTCTTCTGCGGGGTAACGGGTGGCGCTGGCGTAGATGTATACAATGCCTCGGACATCTGTTGGGTAGTTGCGATATTCGATCTCCTTGTCGCCAAGCATGATCAATTCGGCCCATGGCTGGCGCACGCTCAGAGCTCGCAGAGATTTATCGGCGGTGTTCGCGTCTCCAAGCTCAACGTCAGTGTTGCCAACGCGAATGGTCTTCGGAGATTCTGGTTTGTTAGGAGTCGCGTGACTGGAGCGACGACTGCCGATCGATGGTTTGAACGTTTCGTCGGGCGACGGTATGGTCACACGGATTTGCTCTTGGAGAACACTTGCAACCGCTGCGTCGTCGCGTAGTCGCATGGACGTGACTTCGTCTGCCAAACGCGGTGACAGGCATTCTGAGAACTTGAGTCCTCGGATTGCCTTCTCGTGTGCAACGGGACGTAAGTCTTCTGGACTGGCCTGCATAAGCACCTGTTGAGCCGCTTGTATCTGTTCGCTCGATGCGCCCTCGGAGAACTTGAGGCTGAACCCGTCGCTCGACACCGTCGACTTAAGGTCTTGAGCAAGATAGTAAGCGAGTGTTGCGTTGGCTTTCGCGCCGGCAAACGTCCACCAAGACCAGCGATCTCCTGATTCCAGTAGCAACGACGTTGAGTCAGCTTGAAGCCAACTGAAATCATCTCGCAAACGTTCGATCTCTGCCTTGCACCTTTTCGACCACCGGTCTGAATCATCTGATCGACACAGGATGGACTGCATGGTCTTACAGATCTTGTAAGAGAGACCGAGCCCAGATCCAGGCCAACGAGTTCGTCCAAGCACGTCGGTCGGTTCCACGAACGCGACCTTACGCTGCCAGTCGATGTAGTTCACTTTCCACGCATTGCCACCGAGGGACAAAACGCGTGGGCCGTCCTGCTTCACCGTCAACGCCGATTCGTCGACTTGGCCGATCTCTTGCCGACCATGCAAAACGCGGAAGATGGGCGGCGTCATAAAAACGGAGAATAGTTCCATGAAGTTCTTCCGACCAAACGTCTGCTCTCCTTTGGCCCCCAGCCATAGCAGCCCCGAATCATCGGAAAGAATCTCGGTATCAATCATCCAGCGAACGAGCTCATCGACGGCTTCCTTGGGTAGCTGGCTGAATCCATATACGCCTTCAATCCACTTAAACCAGTCCAGTCGGCCGATGCCACTTTCTTGAAGCGCCAACGCCATCAGTTGCTGCGACAGAATGTGATAAGGTTCAGGCGGAGGAATGATCGGCTCGACGAATCCGCTTTCCCACAGTTCGGTCAGCGCTGCCGCCTGAAGCAGTCGCTCTGGCTTGGTTGCAAGCATCAAGCAGTTGCGAACACTTCCCTGCCGGCGTCCTGTACGCCCCATGCGTTGTAAGAAGCTGGCAACCGTTAATGGTGCATCAATCTGAATGACGCGATCCAGGTCGCCAACATCTATGCCTAGCTCTAGAACGCTGGTCGCCACAATGACACAGTCGCTTTCCTGGGCGAACGCTTTCTCTGTCCTGTGTCGCTCTTCCTGGCTCAAGGAGCTGTGAGTAACGAATGCATTGACGCCATAGGACTTCAACATCAACCCGAGTTCTTCGGTGCCGGCGCGGCTATCGAGGAACACCAGTCGCTTTTCACCGCGATGCAGGCGCGAAATTACAGTCGCTGCATTCTCCAGCGAACCGACATAGTCGATCTGAACATCTGCCGGCGCTGCTTCACTCGGTGGAGGGTAGGCCACGCTCTTCTTGCCCTGGCAATTGCCCGCAATCCATGTCAGCAATACTTCCGGATTGCCAACCGTTGCTGACAATCCAATTCGCTGGATCTCCTGTCCTGCGAGCTTCGAAACACGCTCCAGCACGCTCAGAAGGTGCCAGCCTCGATCGTCTCCAGCAAAGGCATGGACTTCATCGACGATGATCATCTTCAGGTCGCCAAACATGCGCTGATCATCGACGCTATGCGATACCAGCATCACCTCCAGCGACTCTGGTGTCGTCAACAAACAGTCTGGCGGCTCGCGTAGGATCTTGCGCCGTGCTGATGCCCCCACGTCCCCATGCCAAAGCGCAGATCGTCTGCCGAGCAGGTTGCAATAGCGTGATAAGCGATCATCGAGGTTGTTCAACAACGCCTTGATCGGACAAACGTAAAGCACACTCAGTCCGGTCCAGTTTTCCGTCAACATTCTGGAAAGAGCGGGAAAGAATGCTGACTCCGTTTTCCCACCAGCAGTGGGTGCAAGAACAATCAAATGGTCTCCACCGACCACCTTGGGGATCACCAAGTCTTGAAACGGACGCAGCTCTCGCCAGCCAAGACTGTTGACGATGTGGTACTGCAACGCTGGGTGGAGATGATCAAATCCTTTCACAGTTCCAACTCGATCTCATCAACAGATGTTCCTGCCATAGCGTGTCTCTCGGTGGTCGTCAGCTCAACGTCTCCGATCGTCAGCTGGTAATCGACCCGGGGGTCGAACGATTCGTGGAGGTCAACACGGTCGAGGACATCCGCCACCAGCTTCTTCAGAAAGATCCGAGGTGCGACGCCAATTTTCCCACCAAGCTTTCCAGTGACAGCCTCCGCGAGCACGCGAACGTATTGATCGTCGCAACGAGCCGCGATACGCGAACTCGATTTGGCATGTTGCAAGTAGATGTCACGCACGCGAGTGCCTACCAAGCAGAGCCGATCTAAATCAAACGCAGGCAAACGAATCTGAATCGCTCGAGGGTTATCGTATTTTGCATCGGTAGTGAAGTCGACGTGCAGTCGTTGTGCGAGTGGCTCAAGCCGCCCAATGCCTTGGTGACTGTCGAAGAACGCCGGCGTACCGGTGATGAGCAAATAAAGGCCAGGGAATCGTCCCGAGTCGACTTCATCAATCAACTGCCGCAATGCGTTAAGACTCTTGTCGCGTACGTCGCTACGAACTCGCTGAATGGTTTCCACCTCGTCCAATACAACCAGCAGTCCTGGGTGACCTGAATCACGGAGTACAGTCAACAATCCTTGCAAGAATCCAAGCGCACCAAAGTGGTCGATGTCGCCTTTGACTCCAGCGAACCGCTTTGCATTGGCAGACACATTGGGTTGCCCAGCAAGCCAAGCCAGGATTCCATCAGCAATTGCCTGGTCGCCACCAGTTTGCGCGAGCCTATAGCCACGCAGGGCAGCACTAAACATCGGAGCCGCTTCGGTGACCTTGGCAAGTCGCTGCTCCAACAACTCTCCGGTTCGTGCGACTAACTTGGCTTCATCATTGGCATCAATCGCGCCCTCGGCCAGTACGTCCTCTTCCAGCGTATAGAACCAGCCGTCAACGATATTGCGTAGTGCCCCTTGAGCTGTGTCGGCCGTTGCCAAGCGTTCATTCAAGCGACGGTAGACTGTCTCAAGTCGGTGAAGAGGTGTTTCCGTCTCAGAGACTTGAACTTCAGACGTCGCGAAGCCTAGCTTCTTCGCGCGATCTACAAGCCAGCGAGCAAAAAAGGTCTTTCCACAACCGTATTCCCCTCGCACAGCTTTGAACACACTGCCGCCTGTGGCCACCTTCTGCAGTTCTTCATCCAGGGCCGACTCGAAACGCTCAAGCCCAACGGCGAATGCGTCTAAACTGCTCTTCGGAACGGTACCGCGCCGAAGGGCATCGATGATCTCTTGTCGACGTTGCGGGCTTATCATGAACACCTACTCCACTAAATCAAATTGCTTGAGTAGCAACGCTCGGTCTAACTGAACCGTGTCCGAAACGTCATCGCGAGACAGCACTTCATAGCCATCGACGTTGAAAACACGTTGTGCGATTGCCAGTAGTCCGCGAAGACGGAGCGGTGGCATTTGGATTGCGCGTGCGAGTGCCGGAGACGTGATCTTGCCCCCTCGTTCGTCGATCGCTTGCAACAGTAGCTTGATCACAGCGTCCGCCGGTACTGATCGACCACCCAATCGCTTCTGCTCCTCGTAAACGTGCGACACGAGCAGTCTGCTGATCCATTCGGCCTGAGCTTTTGGAGGTGTCGATGTTGAATCTGGAACTGGAACTACAGGGGCAGCGTTCTGTGCCTGTTGAACCAGCTCGTCGACATTGAACAGCATGCCAGAGGGAACAGGCTTTGGCTCAGCCGGCTTCAGGTTCAGAATTGTCTCAGGCTCGGTGCTGGTCGGACTGGACGCAATGTCCCACCACAGCGGCGTATCGACTGGTGCCTCGCTCCAACCTGCAGGAAAGGCGTTTGATGAATTGAGGACGGCAATCGGGATCACCATCTCTTGTGGAGAAACACCGCCGTGGTATCCGTTCTTCTTGATTCCGAATCGAATCTTCTCCGTCCACGGCGCGATCAGCTTCCGCGTTTCAGGAATAACAACGCGCTCACCCGAAATTCGGAGTTCTCCTTCGCTGACGTTGGTTTCATCAAATCGCCAGCGTTCACCACCTTCATACTGCTTGCCTTTGGCATTGCAGTCGAGGATGTGACCATGGTCGCTCAGCAAGATCACGGTTCGGCCGGCCATTTTCGCTTCGTGAAGCAACACAGGCAGGACCTTGATCTCATCGCGAGACCAACGCGTATCGATTTGTTCGCCTTTCAACAAGTGATCGTCAACAGCATTGACTACAACGCCGACAATCTTGCGATGGGCTGAACCGATCTCTTTGCGTATGTCTGCAGCCAAGCTCGAATCGTCAGTCTCCTGCAGGGATGCTTTGTGAAAAAGCACTGGTGGGAAACCACTGCGACACGCTTTCAAAAGTGCTGGATGTTCAGCGAACCCTACCTTTTCGTTCGGCGCGTGTCCCTGCGCAAGTTTCCCGGTCAATAGACTTGTACGCGACACCTCAGTCACGCTTGGAACCGTTGCAAGAGCTGGACGCAGTCCGACTCCATCTTCGGCTAGCAACACCCAATCATGCCCAAGCACATCCGCCATCAATTCACGGAAAACTGCGACACTCATCCCGTCGATCACGACGACGAGTACTGGCTTCGCCGCGGCAATAGGAGCAACCATGCGTTCGAGAACTTGCTCAACGGGAACGATCGTTTCGTCCGTCGACTTGGCCGCGACCCAATCTCGAAGCAATTCTGCGAATCGCAGCGAATCTGCCTCTCGGGCCGTCGTCACCTTGTCGAACAATTTAGCATAAGCTTCCGACAGTTCTCGGACCGGATCGCCAGATCTCAGAGTGAGCCGGGCCCAGTCGATGTAGCCACCCTCGCCTAAGTGGCGATTCGCAGCGTCGGCCAGCGATTTCACTTCATCCCTGGACTGGCTTTCTCCGAGCCAACGCACGAGCCGCATCGCCATGTCGACACGTTCAAGTCGTCGACGTTCTCGGCTATGTCGATCATGTTGAGAAATCGAATTCCTTGCTTCAATGAGCGTCTCAAAATCAAATTTCGATCCTGCAATAGCCGTCGACAACTGCTTGCCAAAGTCGGCCAAACGCAAATCGAAGCCAATCGGTGACGTGTCACTCAGATAAGCGAACGCTTCGGCACCAACTTCACGCAGGATCTCATCCGCGCGTTGAAGCAACGATTGTTTGACACGAACGTCGCCCAGTTGAAGCCGCACAACCTCTGTGGCGGCTGCCGACCATCGCTCGATAATCGAGTACTCTGGCGCATGGCCATCAAAATACTTCTCTTCCAACTTCCCAATCGCGCGTTCCAGTTTGCCTTTTGCCGCCGTGTTGAACACAACGCCGGCAGCTAGCCCAAGTGGCAACGCCTCAGCCAACCCGTTGAACTTTGACACTCGCGCGGCACAGTTCAAAACTTCGGCGACCGTCGGGCCGACTGTGGACACAAGCCATTCGCTGGTTGCCTCTTGGATCAGTTGCGGTGCGCTGCAAAAACGCTCAACGTTCTTGGGGTCGATGGACCATTTCAGCACCGCCAATAGATCCAGCGAATATCCTGAAAGGCCGAGGTAATGATCGAGCACGATTCCCCAGACGGTCTCTGCATCCAGGAACCCGGTCGCCACTGGCGGGTAGCCATTCGGCGGAATCAAATCCATCAGAGTATCCGCCATCCAGCCATATCGAGTCACACGTGGATCGACGGCTCGAACCTGAAACAGCGCTTTGACAATCTGCCAGCTATCCAACGGAATCAACTTGCGCGGCTTCAATCGAACAAGGATATCGTCACTGATATCGTGATCATCCAAATCCGTAACGAGAACGGTCGTTTTCTCATCGCCCGACTCGCGCAGGGCCAATCGCATCGCAAGCGGCGAGTCGCACTGGTGAATCTGGAAAACTTCGCCGTTGTCTTCGTAGCTGCTGTTTCCAGACCACTTTGCCTTGGAGCGAATGGCAATACTCTTCGTCCCAGGAAGCTTCTTTCTGATCGCAGCAACCTGAGCTTTGATTTGAGCAAATGTTGGAGATGCGTCTTTCACTCATTGCCCCCGTTTTCTTCCACGATCCAACTCGCTTTGAACTTGATCACTTGTTTGCCTGTGTATTTCTGCTCAAGGTCACTAACGATCCTCTTAAGCTCGCTGAGCGATAAATCCGACCTGGTTTCCGATTCAAGAATCTTCTTTGTGGCTGTTGGCTTACTGACAGGTGGCGTGGTCACTCCTGGCAACGTAACACTGGTACCAGTACCACCAGCGACCGGGGGTGTAACCGCTGGCACTGGCACTTGAACTGGCGGAGGAGGCGTTTGCGTCAGAAGTCGTACCGCTTTGAGCTGAGCTTCCTTGAGCGTTGGCCCAAGAGAGGTCACGTGCTCGTCGGACTGTAGTGCTTGAGCGATGGACGAACGAATCGAATGAGCGACAGCCTGCCTATCATCAGCCAGCTTGGCGATCGCATCAAAGATCTCCCAGTTTGTGCTCTCGATCGTCGCCAACAATTGTGATGCCTTGCTCAAGCATTCTCCCATGGCCGCTTCGGTCGTTGCGACCGCCGCAGAGGCGAGTGCCGATACAACTTGGCCCGCATCGGTGGCATGGAGTTTCTCCACCAAGCTGGCCGTCGCAGAGGCCGTCGTCAGACGCGAACTGTCTGCAGGCTCAACACCGAGCTTCAATAATCGATCTTTAAGTCGCTCTTGGAGCGTAGCGCACGACGAACGAACCTCAGAAGACTTTTTCTTCAGTGCGGCTGATAGGTTTGCAACCGTCGTGGCTTTCATGAGCGGCGATACGGCTTCACCAAATATCTGTGCAGCGCGGCTGACTGCCACGTTCCAATGCGCTTCATCGGGAAGCTTCTGCTCTTGCAGCACAAAGTCGTTCGAAAGATTGGTCAGCGACACATCGACCGGAGCATTATGAAATACAAACGTGCGGTTGGTCTGCTCGGCATAAGTCAGAATCACTAGGTTCTGTGCTTCCTTGGGCAAACCCATCGCCCGCGGTTGATCGATCCACTTACGGAGTTGTCCCACGCTGATTGTGCTAGATGCTTCAGCGGCTTTCTTGTTGAAGTGATTGCGCCAGTGGTGCCCCAGAACAAAGTGCGTGGCGTCGTGGCCCATCTCGCCCAGTTGCAGCGGATTGGCAATGTGGCGGACCAACGATCGAATGGTTTTCTCGACTGCAACGCGTCCATCCTGCGATTGAGCTGCCTCGCTCAGCACGGCTTGCACCTTGCGAAGGTTGCCAATCTTGACCTCGGCCTCAAAGTTCGGTGCGCCGGGGAACTCACTCATTAAAGCTTGGCTTAGCAGGTGATTCATCGCGCCGCCAAGGTTGGCCGCGACCGGAGGCTGCGGATCAAACCCGTCGTCCAATGAGACGAACTGTTCATTCTGTTCGAGTTCGTGCGTGGTATCGAGTGAACCCTGAGTGATCGCGTCCAGGCCGTAAGCTGCATCGAGATGATTCTGAACCCGAGTGCGCAGAACGCTGCGCTGATTCTCCAACAACGACTTAGCCGCTTGACGATCTTGCGGCGACAAATGGTTCGAATACTGACCAAATCGCTCGCCAGTGAGAATGTGTTCGAGGATGACCAGCATCCCGAGGTCCTTCAACGCGTCGGCACTAAAGAACTGGGGAATCCAGCAAATGGTCTTGGCCCCGAGTGGATTCACAGTTTTGAACGCCTGCAGGCGGCTGATATCGTCCTTCGGCCCGTGGCCTGCCTCGTCAAACGGGAAGTCGATCACCAGCTTCCAGTCGGCATCGTTGTTCTCAAACGAAGCGTCTGGCAACTCACGGATGTTCTTAAATAGTACGGTGCAGGTTCGGCTGGTATTCTTCCAGTTGAAGTCATAGTGCTGCTGGAACTCGTCCTCGCCAGACACCCCCAACTGTTCGAACAACATCTGCCGAACGCGCCGAATACGGTTGCCTTGATTGTCTTCTCGCTCCGCTTGCTTGATGATCCCTTCGGTATCAACGCCGGATAGCTGAATCGAGATCGATGGGTTGGTTTCCTCGCCGATACGAATCTCGCCCACACTGGCCGCCCAGTTACGCACACGTCGCAAGACTTCTTGTCCCTCGCGTCCAGCGATCGGAGTCTTGATCGTGCCGTGGTTGAGGGCCGCTAGGCGTTCCGCGTTCAACCCACGCAGCGTCTCTACTTCGGGAACCAAAGCAGACAGCAATAATGTCTTCACAAGACGATCGTCATTGCGAAAGCCGATACGACGCGGATCGTCAGTTGGCAACTTCTCGAGTTCCTCCCGACGTCCGTGAGTCTTCTCGAGCATTGGCAGCAGCTTCTGGTGATACAGCCGCTTTGCATTGTCGAAGTGGATCGCCATCTCTTGGCTGAACGCTTCGTCACCGTGCGCGATCACATCGAACAGATCACCCACAGGCACAATGTCGCCGACGGTAAGCACATCGCGTTGCTCGACCAGCAACTGCATCATCACCTTCAGTGCCGTACGCTCGCGTTGCAAAACGCTCGACACTGCGATTAGTGTTTGCACCAGAGCCGGGCTGAACGGATAGACTTTGCGGAACATCTCCCGGTCGCCTTCACCGGTCAGCAACGTCGTCATCACCGACTCGCGGATCTTCGCTGTCTGTTCAAACGCAGCGTTCAACTCCTGTCGCGCCGAAGGAGTATGGCACTTCAGAACACGACGCTCAGCAATCGCCGGCAAGTTACGGTCTTCCAGCGTGATCTTGTGGAATCGACCTTCCCAATGCTTTAGAGCGTCACCAAAGTTCAATCGATCGGCCCCAGGCACCGAGTCGCCGATCAGTTCGCTCAAGTCACGCTGACGAGCGATAAAGCTAACGACCGGAATCGGTCGATCGGCTGTTTGAGCTTCTACCAGCTTGGCCAGCTTCTGACCTTCTTGGTGAACAAACTTCAGATCCGCAGCGTGACTGGCCAACCACAGAATCAGTTCGTCAAGGAAAAGGATCAACGCATCGTAGCCGAGATCCTTTGCATGCCGGCTGATAACCGACAATCCCTTGTCCAACGAGATAAAAGCCTCACCGTGTCCACCCGCTTGCGTATCGTAGGACCCAAAGAACTTACCAACGAGCGCACTAATCAACTGCGATCGCTCTTCTGACCCAGGATCGGCATCGGCTGCGCTATCAAAACGTGCGGCATCCCAACCAACGTCCACATCGCCAAAGTCACTGTCGGTACTAGCTCCTTCGCTCATCGCCGCGAAGAACGCTTCGTCACCCATGCGTTGACGCAACGCCGACGCGTCCTTAAACAAACCTTCAGCCAAATAGACGCCAGGGATCGGGGCGTTCGGATGCACACGCCTGACGAAATCGACATAACCACCCAAGATGCCTGACTCTACATCGTGGGCCGCGATCATGTGGTACGGAACCAACAAAAACTTCTTGCCTTCAATCCAAGAGTTATGCTTTTGGATAGTTCCAGCAAGTTCAGGAATGGCACGCGCCGAAGCATTACCGGAAAGGATCAGGTGCAGGATCGCCATAAAGTGGCTCTTACCGCTACCGAAGCTACCGTGCAGATAGGTTGCCTTGCTTGTGTGCCCGAGAACAGAGCCCTTGATGAAGTTCAACGCATCATCGAATGCCAGAACGAGCTGAGGCGTCGGCACATAAGCCGCAACGGTCGCCTGCGGATCAGACACCCCTTCGGTCAGTCGCAAAACGAACTGTCCCTTGTCGATGTGCTCGGGAATATCGATTAGGTCTTTTAAGAGAGTCATCAGTGTTCAGTTTTCAGTGTTCAGTTTTCAGTTGTCAGTTTTCAGTTGTCAGTTTTCAGTTTTCAGTGAGATCAATTGAGCATTCCATAGCGATCTAAACATCCACGTTGGCCAGCTCTGCTGTTTCACGTCGTGGAAAGTACTCGTCTCCAACTTGGGGCTTGTAAGGCGTTGTTCGGCAATCCAGTGGCGGGCGATTCATTGCGTGGAAGATGTAGCCGGGCAGTAGGACAGGCCATGGTCCATCTCCTTTTAGCCCGACAAACGCACGTGCTCGCGGATGTTCCAGCTGTTCTCGACTGTCAGGATAAGCAGGTAGAATTGTTCGTAGTTCAACATCTGGGATTGCCGCCATGTTGACTAAATCGATATCCGCATACTCGTAAGCCTTTTGCACGTATCCGGCGCAGCTATACCGTCGCGCCGAGTCAGGTCCTGTGCGATCTCGAAAATGCGGCTGAACCGTGTACTGTTGTTTATTTGGAACTGACTCGAGCTCCTTGGAGGTTTCTTCAATGAAAACTCCTATTTGTTTAGTCTCAGCAGCCGTTAGTTCAATGCTTCCAACAACATCGACGCGATCCAATTCCGGATCAGGCTTTTCATTAGCGTGAGGTACGATCAAGGGCGGGCACATTTCTACCATCTTAGCCAGCACTTCCTGTTTCTCTTGGCACTCAATGTTGCCAATCGATAGCCCTATATGGCAAACAAACGAATCGACGTTTAGGGCGTCTTGTCCGAGAGTGTCAAAAACTCGAATGCTCTGAGGTTTACGACCTAGCCGAAACGAACCCATCACTAACTCCCTTCTCGAAGAGTCGATTGTTCTAGTTTGGAACCTACGGCCAACATGAGGGCGACTAGTTCCTCAGAGCCCTCAAGCTTCTCGTAAGCCATCTCTTTCGCCATCCGTCGCAATCTGCTCTTTACCAAATCGATGAACCACGCCGGCGATACGGCTTCGATGTGGTCGATCATCGTTGGGACTTTCTCGTGTCTCATTAGCACAACAGAAAGCGCCGAATTCAGGGCAGCTGCACCATAGAAATCCCTATTCACAAGGTTAGGCTTGCAATAGGTGAGAGCATTATCTAGGAGGATCGCGACTAGCTCCTTTAGGTTTGTTGTCGGCGTCGAGGGCGAGTAACGAAAACGATGCACAACCATTTTCGCGACTTCAAGATCAACCTCTACAGGTACTTCTAGATTACCGGCAGGCTTCATCAACTCGGTTGCAAGTTCAAGGTCATCGTCGGAAACATTTAGCAAAACCTTTCGAATGGCAGCCCCCACTGCAACAACGACATTCTGCAAATTGCTTGACCGATGTTTTCGAACGAATTCCGCAAGGGTCCAGATGGCTTCCGTCCTCATCTCAGCGGGAATCGTAGTAGTCTGAATCTGAAGGACTGCGTTCAGGGATTCTTCGCTAGGAACGTCGAGGTCCTCACGAACAAGATTGAGCAAGTGCCGAAAATCTCTTTGCTCTTCGGTTAGACTGGCTTCATAAGACAACAACTCAGTGCGAACGGCCTCTTGTATCGCCTTACGCTGAGCTTCCAACATTTCCGACAGAGCATTTGATATCGTGAGCTGTGGAAGCCGTTGAGCTTGTAGCAATTTGTCGAAGACTTGCGTACGAAGGCTAACACCTTTGAGCATCTCAGCTAAACGAGAGTGAACGCGAAGTGAATCACGCATCGCTTCGGAGTGGGCATTGAAAACTGATTGCAAGGCCTTAGAAGCAACGTCTTGGTGCATCCGTTGGACACCCAACAACTCGTCAAACTTAGCGCTAAATATTTTGACCTTAGGGAGGATAGTGACTTCGCGAATTGCCGCTTGAAGCCGCTCTTGAACTTGCAATAGTGGCTTTGAAAAAGTTAAGGTTAAATCACGTGCAAATAGAGTACTAAGCTCTCGTTGTACTTTTAGTGATCGCTCGACTTTTTCGGCAGTCTCGGCGTTTTCGGGCTCTTGGATAACCTTCGGTTGCTCGATATCCCCACGCGCTAAAACCGGCTTTGTTTGAAATTCAAAGCGGGACTCAATGACTATCTCTTTTGCTTTTTTTCGCTTTCTCGGATGATATTTGTGACTGTACAAAGTCTTTTTTAATGCAGCTTCTTTCTCTACAAGCTGCACTCTCTTCACAAACACTACCCGAGAGTGTTGTGCCTTCATTCTAGGATGTTCAGGTAGGGCAGTAATCACGAGACATCCTCCCCTGTGCCATTAGCGATCCATTTCGAAAACGTTGTCTGCATGACTTTTAGTTTCGATCGCGCTTGAGTAGCTCTCTCAATCACTGCATCGACCTCCTCTGGGGTCAAAACGAACTCTATTGCATCACTTTCTTCGTTGGGACGATCGAAGAAAATTCTCATGGTGGTAAGAGGAACATACCCTTCAATCTCCGATCGAGCATCGTTGTAGACCGGACGCACATCGCATACGAATGAAAGGCCAGTAACTTCATTACCTGTTGCTGTCATTAAGGCGGCGGCCTTTTGGGTCCGTCGAAGGACACCCTCAGTCGACTGCTGCACCAGCAACTCGAGATTCTGCTTGAGCAGTTCATATTTGTCGTCACTTAGCAGACTCTCGTCTTCAACTGTTTCCCGCCATGCCTGGACCATCTCTATAACAACCGGAACAGACTCTACGTCGAGGTTTGCAATGATTCGGGCAATAGCATTGCCGGCCTCAGGTATTGAAACATGCTTTGCGACGAGTTTCCCAAGTGACACGAACTTCTTGTCTATGTGCAACTCTTTGCTGACCGCCAGAATCAATTCTCGCGGAACCGTTGAGAGTACCACTAGGTCACTCAGCAACTGCCGAGATTCACCATCGTTTTGTAAGCTATCCATGATTATTCCATTTCTTGTTTCTGTTCATCATTGTTCATAGTGTGTTGTAGGAGGCAAGGCATCGCTGTTTCCGATTAGGTCGGGTCATTTGCTTTTTTGGCTTTTCTCCCGGCAGCTTTCTTTGCCACTTTCTTCGGCGGCACCCAATCTTTAATCTCTTGAAGTGTCTTACCCATGTTGCGGGCTTCTTCGTTTGTAAAGCCTTCGAAGTAGTCGCCCATGCGGAGGCCGTCGAAGTTGGCGTTGGGTTCGTTGTGCCATTGTGCAAGCCAGGGGAGGAGCTCGATCAGGCTGGCGAGCAAGGGGATGAGCCGGGGATCGTCGCTGCCGCCGAACTCGGTTTGCACGCGGACGTAGTAGGCGCTAATGGCTTGGGCTTGTTGCAGGTGATCGTAACCCGCCCAGCAGATGACGAGCGTTCCGT
Organism: Pirellula sp.; assembly: GCA_031374925.1. GTDB lineage: Bacteria > Planctomycetota > Planctomycetia > Pirellulales > Pirellulaceae > JBKCUI01. The sequence continues at coordinate 20,289 of JANMHA010000210.1, forward strand.
CGGGGCCCTCACAGTGTGGGACGCTGATCCAGCGTTCCTTCGGCACATCCAGCTTGCCACGCAATGACCAATAGCGGGCTCCGCCAGTCGATATGAAGTCCGCGCTGATGTACTTGGGTGGAACGGGAATCGTGCTGACCGACTCGCCAGCGTCTTCACGACGCTGCAAGTCCCAAGTCTTCTCCCATTCGGCTCGCTTGCGGAGACCAGAGTCCTTGTAGCGGAGGATTGGTAAGTATGGAACGCTCTCGGCAAGCACAAGTTCTTCAACGAGTACTTGAACATCGAAAGCTGGATCGTCTCGATAGAGCTCGCCGACTTCCATGAATTGCGGATCTCGCCGAGCAGCGTCGGCGAGCTGCGCAACGGAGTACATCGCGATTTCACCGAGTGGTACCGGCCTGCGATTCGCGTCCGAGCCCTCAATCATTCGACCATCGAAGTCGAAACAGCCTTCAAGGCGAAGCAACAGCCATTCTCTGAGGGCTCGTTCTAGCTGAGTTTCCCACCGCTCAGATTCCCAGCGACGCTTGCTGTTAGGCTGCTCGATCAATCGGATGTTGGAGTCCTTTTCAACTAGGTCAATCCTTCGAATTACGACTTCTTGGTAATCACTTGGCCATTCGGAGGGTAAATCAGTAACAGGCTGATATCCGAGCCATTCAAACCATTCAGTTTGCAATTCACCTTGCTCGACTTTCCTCGCCATGGCAATTTCAAAGGCTCTCTGCCCTAGATTGATCGGTGGTGGCGAAGCGACAGTCAACCTTGTATCAGTTAATCCGTACCGGTGATAAAAAGCCCAGTCAAGCTCCTCTTGGAGCGAAACCATTTCCGCGAAAACATTTATGGCCTTTCTTCTCGCATCCTCGATCATTTCGCGGCTCAAATTTGGATTTGTTGCGAGTGAGGCTGGTAAGTGCAATTGGAGCTTTTCGCTACATAAGTCAATCGACTTACTTAAGGTTGCTTCGTACTCTGTGGGCAATGGAAAGTCATTCAATCGGGTACCGGAGAACTCGAAAAAGTCATGCCACTTTTCATCCTTGGATGACCCACCGCCTGGACCTCCTTTGTTGTGCATTGTCTGCTGCATCCAAAAACAGGCTACTGAGCTGTTGAGCACGCCGACAAATTTGACGTAGTCATGTTCACTGGACTCTTCGCTTAACATGATTACAGGCGAAGACTGCTTAAGAACGTTCCCTCCGCGGTCCAATACAAAATGATTGCAAGTTGAAACGAACGCAAAAGTTATAAGATACTTTGATCGGGCTCTTGATCTTATAAATTGCATATACTCGTACCAGTAGAAACCATGTTGTTCTACGGACTTTCCAAACATGCTTCTTGCTTTTAGGACACTTCTCACATTCCATAAATAAGACAATAGATTTTGACAGTCGCTTGGAGCAAATGCCTTGATGTCGGGAGTCGTATAGTCATAAGGCACGACAACACGCTGCCCGCCTTTGATTCGCCAGTCTCGTACTTGATCACCAATTACGAATGGACGTGAAGTAAGGAAATTTCGACGTGCAACCGACTCTGGAATGACGAATACATCATCTTCTCCAGTGATCGCATAGAACCCGATAGATTCGCTCCGTGCTCCTAGCGTGTCAGAGGCGTTCGCCTCTAAAAGCTCCTTCAATTCGCTCGCGCCACCACCGCCTATTGACCAAGGGTGCTTGTGAAACAATTCCCGCTCAGAATCGCCGGAGCTGACAAATGCATTCTGCCCTCCGGATTGATCGACAAGTCCGACAATCGATAGCCACACCAGGCCTTCGGCTGGAGTGTCGGGCGTACTTGGCTCGCCGCGTATGCCGAGGACAGTGCGTAACGTGCCTCCCACACTCTCACGGTTGCGCCCCAAAATTATCGTGGTTGGCGTGCCGTGGGCGGGAATATATGCGCCACTCGTGTCGATCACATGGGTCAAATCAACCGTTGGAAAAAACGACTCGATTAGTTTCTTGCCAAATTCACGTTTCATAAATGAATTAGCGGTAATCTGGCCAGTAAATCCACCGCGCGTTGCAAGTTGAAAGATCTGCTGCATAAATGGAACGGCGAGCGAATACTTCATATGGCAAGCCGAGAAACGCTTTCGGTACCAATCATTGAGCTTGCGGTCTTTCGGGACTATGTACGGTGGATTCGCAACGACGCAGTGGTAGGACCCTGAGCGAAGGAGTTTGCGTACGAAATGCAGATCTTCACCGGGATACGAGTGTGCATACAAATCTTCATCCGTCGCTCCTTCCGCGTAATCCCAGAACTTTTGTCCTGAGGAAGTCCTGTTCTCTCCATGTAATAGCGAATCACCGCAGGCGACGTTGATATGGAATGCAGGTGCATCTGCCAGGCGAAGAACATCACAACTTCGCATCGCGACCAAAAGCAAGCGGAACTTGGCGATCGCGACGGCAAACGGATTGATGTCGATGCCGTTAATACTATCCAATGCTCGCTGCGTCAGCTCACGGATATTGATACCGGGTTCTTTGCGTTGCCATCGCTCTAGCAATCGTGGGAAGGCACCAAGCAAGAAGTGCCCCGATCCACACGCTGGGTCGATCATCATGAAGCAGGTTGGCGTTTCTGAATCGCTGGGCATAGGCTGGGGAACCAAACCGAATTCTTCAATCGCAGGTTCAAGCGTACGATCGAGGATGAACTTTTCTACAAAGTCGGGTGTCTGTAGCAACGCAAATTTCTTGCGAGCGGCTTCTGATAGGTCTTGGTACAGGTCGCCCAAGAAACGAGTGTCCCAATTCGGATCGGTGAAGTCATGGACGAGATCGCCAGTACTCGCATCGATCTTCTGAAAGAAGTTCAGCAACTCACCAGCAGCGTCACCGGATAGCCAGTTGGGTAAGTCGTTGATGGCGTTGTGCTCGCCAAAGATGCCCTTTGTTCCGGGTAGCTTGGCAAGCTCAGCGAAGATCGAAAGCAGATACTCGCGATCGGTATGCTGAGGATGCGATCGGAAATACAACTCGTGCTCATCACGTGCACGAGCCAATCGTTCGCCAGGGCCAGCGATCTTCGGTGGATCGATCAGCGAGTTGTCTTCAAGGAAACGCACGAAGACACATGATAGTACCCACGCTGCAGCCGCCTGAGTGATGGTATCGGTTCGCCAGTCTTCATAGTTTTGCGCCGTACGTTCCGCCTTGGCTGCCTTTTCATACTCCGCATGAAGCGCAGCCGGAACTTCGGGCACGTCGGTCGATTCACTGCGTTCCAATAAGTCCGCTTCAATCCGCTGTAAGAACTTCTGAAGGTCGGCAAGTAAAGCTTGTCTGTTAATCATTCTGGAGTTTTCAGTTTTCAGTAGGCAGTTTTTTAGAGCTAGAGGTTAAGCTAAAAACTGATTCCGAAGTTCTTGGAGTTCGGGGTAGTAAGCAAGGAATTGATCAGGGTGATCGCGAACCCAGTCTCGCAATCGGTTGCACAAATCCTTAGGGCCACGAATTCGGTCGTCTTCTGTCGCTGTCAAATCAACCGCCGCGAAAAGGTCTTTGCCGCTACACCATAATAGTACGTAATCACAACTCTTGAGCGATTCAGCTTGAAAGGTATTACGCCGTCTTTCAATCTCAGCATCAATTGCTACAACGTCGAGGTGCGGATCGATTTTGTCCCTGAAAGCGCCAATCGCGTTTTTGCACCATTGCAGAGATATCGCCTCCGTGAGGTCGGCAGGCAATCGCATTTCATCGATCCCGTCTGGCTTGGTGTTCAACTCGTAGTTGGGAGGCAAGTTTGATCGAACAAAGCCAATTGTCCATCGCGCGACTTGGTAGTGACAGATCTTTGTAGCAGCGTGGCTCAGCGCGGTTTCCCATGCGCCCACTTGGATGCCAAAGGTGGAACTGACGACTCGTGGGTCGATAAGGTAGTTCTCGAGTTCATGTCGATTTAGCCGCCATCCCAGTGGTTTTCCGTTGTGCAGTGCGTCAACCGTCGGCGTACTTACGATCTCGGTAGGAGAGAAGTCAAAGTCTCTGTCACGAAGATAGCCAGCCTCCACTTTCAACGTACGGTCTTTTCGAGCTTGCGGTTTGATCGCAGTTTTGCTGCCACCCTGCTCGATAAGGACACCGGAAAATACTTTGTTGTAGATGGCTGCGTCCAAGTCGCCTTCCACATAGAGTTTCGCTAGAGGCACCGCACACCTCCCTCCATACGTACTTCATGATCATTGGGGATCACATCCGTCAAAAACTGCGAGTGTGTCGTGATAATGAATTGGTTGTTGGGACCGAGCGCAGGAAGTGCATTGAGCAATCGCTGCTGCTCCGGTGGATGCAGATGCAATTCAAGTTCGTCGATCAATACAATCGAGTTCCCTACGTCCAGGCGGACGAACTCGTAAAGGAGCGGGAAAATCGCTTGCTCGCCCGACGACATTTCGGCCAGGTCGTAGACTCGGCCGTCTGACTGAAGCAAGAAATAAAAGTCTTTTAATCCCTGTTCGCTGTCTGCTTGCTTTGGAGCAGTACCGACGAACTGGCGATTCGGAAAAACCTTCTGGAATCTTGACAGCAAGTCAGGGATGTAGTCTTTGCCATAAGACTTATCTGGCGACGTGTGGTAACTCCACCAGCCGATGAGAAATTCACGAAGATTCTCAACGCCAGATTTCCAAGACTCGACAACCGGCCCATTCTCACTGTCGATGTACCGACGCGCTGACGCGCTACCTAGATTTCGATGTTGGTCAAACCAGAAGATATCGCCGATCTTGGAGTAGTTGTCACGTAAACGCGGCTCTGACTTGGCGAGTGCCTTCACATAATAACGACCTAAAAACTGATGTAGACCTGGTATTCCCTCTGAAGATCGTAGTTGGTTTTGTTCGAACCAAAGCGTCACTTGTCCAGCATCAGACGGCGGATGGATTTGTCGTGACTCGCGAAAATCGCTCGAAAGCGAATCGTACCATTTCTCGAACAGATCGTTGGTGAGTCGAACCTCATCGACCTCGAAGTCGACGACCAATTCGATACGAGTGCGACCCAGACTGGACATTCTTTCTGAAAGAAATCCGTGCCAATCGAACTCGTTCGCATACCGAATCCTTCGGGTTGCCATCGAAAGTGGCAATGCGATCGCTTGCAGTGCGGACGTCTTGCCAGAACCGTTATCCCCAAGGATACAGGTCAGGTCTCTTCCATGTCCTGTATAGTCCTCCATGTCGATGTGGAGATCCTTGATCCCCTTAAAGTTTTCGATGTGAGCTGACTTGATTCTCATTTTATTGTGCTGTTCCGTTCTAAGTTGTATTTGTGTTTAGGTTGAAGCAACTGGACGACATGCGCGGCCACGATGTTCATTCCGAATCCACTGATCCGGAATCTTTGTCTTCTGGCCCGGACTGATAATCGGAACAGGCTTGCCGTCAATGAATGCTTGGTTGTCGCCAGGAATCAGAATCCAGCAGGAATGCAATCCCTTGCTACGTCCAATCTCGTCTCGGATCTTCTCCAGTAATCCAAGTTGCTCATAGCGGGCGAGCAACCCCGGGTAAATTAGCAAAATGCTACGCTTGGATTTCTTGCCTTCGACTGACGACTGACCACTGATCACTGACGACTCTACAATCGGCATGGCTCGATTGACCAAGACCATGAACTTCTTCCATGGTTCTGAACCTGGCTTGGCATCAGCATTGACGAGCGCATCCCACTTGGCATTAGCTTTGGAGGCAACGTCGCGGAGGGTATCGACAATCAGCCCCTCGATATCGACGACTTCGATAGAGAAACGATTCTGCAACTCACTGACCGCACGCTGGTAGCACTTTGGATTGACAATCAGAGCGAGGAAAGAACCTTCCTTGATGCCACGTTCCAGTCGCTCTTCGAACTGACGTGCATCCGCGATCTCTGGCGTGATCTCTTGGGTTGCTTGTGCAGTTGCCGCTGATCCCGAGGAGGTGGCCGCACGGGAGATCGATCCACTGCCGCTGGTGATGGAGACAACATCGCGAATGCGTGCGACATAACAACCGCCTCCCTTGCCAGACGAGTCCCACTGGAAATCGAAGCCTGCAGCTTGCAACAAGTCATCCAGCGCTGTCCGATCGGGAACCGGAGCAGCCTCTGGATAGCGTCCGCTCACACGATCGCGTATCTGGGCGACGGTCAGCGACGAGACGCCATAGATTGCACCTTGCGATAGTTTCAACGCACGGGCCGCGTCCATGCCGCGTGGATAGAGTTCTTGGCGACTGGAGACAGCCGCGTTCTTGGAAGCAGCAGCCGCAAGTCGCAGCAAACGCGCATCGGCGAGCAGTGATGTTCCGACCGGCTGAGTAATTTCACGAAGCCGCTGGAGTACTCGCGCAGGTGGAACCAACGGATCTTCGAGAGCCAACTGGTCTGCCAGCTCGCCAAGCCGTCCCGCGAATCCAGCTAACTCGTGTGTTAATGCGATGAAGACGCGGCCTTGATCGCGACGAACTAGAAATCGGGGTTCGGCGAGCGTGCGTTCTGCTTCGGTGCAGGCGCGAGCCAGGGCCAGGGCATACTGCGTCCGTCTCGGGTCGTCTTCCACTGAACCGCGGGCAACCAGCAGGGCTTCGGCCAGTTCCCGTACCGCGAGTACTCCACCGGCTGTCGTCAGAATCTCGACAAGGTCGGATCGCATCTTCGTGACGGCTGCATCTTTGCACCAGCGCGATTGGAATTTGCCGACAAGCTGGCCAATGCGTCCACGTGTTACGTCGACCATCGGAGCGATCTCCGCTTGGCTAGGCCAAGGATCGGACAATCGTGAATCGAGGCCAAGGAACGCTTGCAAGGTGTCTCGCGCCGTGTCGCCTTCGCGTTTGCCGATGCGAGTGATACGACCAAACAATTGATCAACGCTCAGGTTGACGTTTTCGATGACCTCTTCGGCTGCGTCTTCGGGTTCAGCGTCCTCCGTGGCATCTCCACGTTGCGGCGTTCCTAATCGCTCGCGGAGTATCCGAACGGACGCAGCAATTTCGCGCCGCGTCTTATTTCCAACTCCTCGCAATCGCAACAGCTTGCGCATTGGGACCGAGAGAAGATCTTCCACAGTAAGAATGTTGGCTCGATCCAACGCGTTGGTCGCTCGTGTACCAAGGCCGAGCTCTGGTATCTGGGTATCCAATGTCGCGATCGCCAGCAGCTTGCGAACTTCTTCTTCATCGACGTGATCTGAGAGCGTGGATGGATCTTCAATGCCGACAAAGCAGTCTCGCCAAGCATCCAGCATCGCCTCGGCATTGTCGAATCGTTCGTCCGGATTACGACGGAACGCTCGCGTGAAGAACTCCATCAAGTTGTCACGCAGCGATGCGTCGAACAGATCGCCATCGATGGTGGCTTCACACTGCAGATGCGACGGGTCACTCGCGCCATCGCCCCACTTGGGCATGGAGCCAGGTCCTCCAGCCATCTCGTACAACGTGATCGCGGCCGCGTAGCGTTCAGCGTGCAAGTCCCAGCGTCGCGACTTGCGCAGCGGCAAGAACGGATCGAGGTACGTGGCTGTGCCCGCGCGGATGTTGTCGAGTGGAGCCCGAGCCAGCGAGAAATCGAAGAGGACCAGTTCGAGTTGCTTGCTGCTGCCAATGTGCCCGATGGCAATATTGTCGGGCTTGATGTCGCGGTGGTTGATGCCTTGCTTCTCAAGGAATTTCAAGACGTCAAGCAAACACTCGCCAAAGCGTTGCAGTAGGTCGACGTGCAGCTTGCCTTCTTTGTTGAGCCGCCGGGCCAGTGTTTCCACACGTGGCACTTCGTTGACGGTCACCAAAACGGGTCGCATCAAGAAACCAGCCCGGTTGCCGATCTCGACCGGCCGGATGATCTCCACGATGTTTGAGTGTCGGAGTTTATCGAGGACTTCGGCTTCGGCTCCGATGCGATCATTGCGGTCCGGATCGATGGCCGCCTTCAAAATGAACTCTTCACCCTGATGTTCGACCAGTAGGCCAACGCTCGACGCACCCTTGCCCAGTCGATGCAGAACCCGAAAGCCGCCTGGGAGTAGATCGCCGGTTTTGGCTTCGTCCGGATCTTCGACGTAAGATTCGGCGTCTGTCGTCTTGGCTTCGATCTCTACCTTTTCCAGTAGATCGAGGAAGTCATCGACGGAGCTGACCAGACCTTCGCGATCCGCGACCACGGGCAGCGTGCTCCACTGAATCATCTCTTGCAGACTTTCGCTGGCACCATTGAGTACGGAGCTTATCTGCAGGCCCTTTGTTTCGCGGAGCTTATTGCTCAGTTCCAGGCCGTTGGCCGCGGGAGGCGAGCCCGAGAAGATGTGGTACGCAATCGCTCCGAGCGAGAAGATGTCGAGATGCTCGCCCACATTGTTGTCACCCGAGATTGCTTCCGGTGCCATGTAAGCGGTGCTACCGTCATCGACCAATCGATCGACGTGCGAAGTGGCTGAAACTGCCAACGAGGCGTTCGAGGTGGAGCTGCTTTCGGAGCGATAGCCGACTTGCCAATTGAAGACCTTGACTGCGAACCCGTCTCGACCGACCGGAGCGCCTGCTTCTTTCCCTTTGTCGAGGATGAGGATGCTCTGCGGCGAAAGCGAGCGATGAACGACCCGCTTGTCGTGAGCGAATCGAATGACTTCGCTGATTTGTCTTAGTAGATCAAGGCGATGGTCGACTGTCAGTTGATCGTGATGTTGTGTTAGGAAGTGATCCAACCGCATGGCTGAAGGATCATGTTCGAAGATCAGTGCCAGTCCGAGCTCGTGTTCGGTAAATCCCTCGCGGCGGAGCACTCCAGGGTGATGGAGCATTTCCAGCAGCTCGGCTTCGCGTCTGGCTGCCCGTTCGATGGTCTGACGCTCGTCGGACGTAGCGCTCACACGGACGTTGTAGATGCGAACGCGACGTCGAACGCTTTTAAGCGTGGTATGCGTTGCTTCCCAGTCTTGATAGCCGGGCCCTTCGTTGATCAAGCGATCTAGAACGTAGTCGCTGACCTTTCGGCTGCGTTGCGAAGGACGGATGCCGGCTTGCTCGATGGCTTGAGCGACAAGCTTAGCCGTTGGGCGGTCGTGCGTGCCTTTGGCATTCAGATCGAGCCCATCGCATTCACGACGCTTGATGGCAGCCATGATTCCAGGGCGAGCCGGCTTGGTCCCATCGGCCGCGCGATCTCGGAGGCAGACATGGAACTTGGCGTTGCCCTGAAGGTCGCATTGCAAGTTCTCAGCAGAGCAGAATACGAGAGCTTCGATGAACGGGACCTGCCCCTTGCTCTTGGCAGCCTTTTGACGTTGGAGCAGCGATCGAAGCTTCTTGGCTTTTGAATTGGCGAGCTGGTACGGATTGTCCACGGTGGCCAGTTTGCCATCCGTTTCCCAGGTCCAGGTACCCGCATCTCCGCGCAGCCGACCCGGCTTGCTTTTGATCTCGATCAGGAAGAAGCCTTGGGGCGTGAAGACCAACAGATCCACTTCGTAGATGCTGCCGTCGTCCGCGACGAATTCGAAGTTTGTCCAGGCTCGATAGGGCTCATGGTTTGGAAACTGTGAGCGCACGAACTCGAGCGCTTCCCGCTCCCACGGGAAACTAGACTCGGCAACCGTTGTCCAGTTCTTTGTTGTCATGTGTTGAAAGTCACTGCGGAAATCGATTCAATTGGTCGTCACTGGAATTACTTGGCGGATCGTTTGGTGTCGGTCACTGGCGCGAAATGGTGCTCTTTGCACAGTAGATCGATTTGGCGCAGGGCCAATTTCGAAGGTGCCGTCCATCCGTTTTCCCAGCGATTCACGGTCGCGAAGCTAACGCCCAGGGTTTCTGCCATCGCCTCTTGGGTGAGGTGCAACCGTTCACGCAGTTCCTTAACACGGACGCCGAAATCGTCTTTTGTCATGGTCATACTCCAGTCTCCTAAAAAACTGGGCGGTTTTAGTCCGAACTCGTCCCCGGGGCTGACGCCCAACGGTGGGGAGAGTATAACATGTGCGATAGCGATTGTCTTTGGGGGCTGTTGAGTACTCACTGGCTGTGGCTGATTTGAAACAATTCTGAATGTCAACTTTTTCAGCCCGGACCTAGAGTCGGCAGCGAAACTGGTTCTCGTAAAATCATGCCCTGCAAAGACTTCGTTCCCGCGCAGATAGCACGTGCACGCATGCGTTTTTGCGAAACAAAAAAGAAAATGACGCACAACACTCCGAAAACGATGTTCGAGCCCAAGGACGGATCAGCAATATGCAGTTGACTTCACCAAAAATGCGGGGCAGCAACGGTCGAGCGAAGTGGTTTCCCTATTATGCGGGTTTTTCGCAAGAATTCGCGTCAGACGCGATCGACCAATTTTGCCCAAAGAAAAACGGCACCATTCTCGACCCCTGGAATGGCAGTGGAACAACAACCTCTGTTGCAGCGCAGAAAAATATTCGGGGAATTGGAGTCGATCTCAATCCGGTAATGGCGGTAGTTGCAAAAGCACGACTGCTAAACTCGAGGGAACGATCATGTATCGTTCCGCTGGCTCAGGCAATTGCCGAAATGAACGTCACAGCAGAGGTTACACCGCACGATGGTTTACTTTGCTGGTTCGCGCCTTCAACAGTTGAAACAATTCGCAGCCTTGAATACGCAATTCAAAAAACGCTCCTAACTAACGATCGTTTTGACAATCTGCATGCCATTGTTCATACCCGCGAGATATCGGATATCCTTGCCTTTTTCTATATCGCATTGTTTCGCACATGCAGAGAACTGGCATTATGCAAGAAGTGCTCCAACCCAACTTGGACCAAGGTGCCTTTGAATAGAGCACAGAGGCTAAGGCCTAGTCAGGTAACGATCCAAACTAAATTCAAGGCCCTCGTTGAAGACATGTCAAAATACATGTACATGGACAATAGTGACACCGATGGCTTAGCAGAAATAGCGATCGGTAGCTCGGAAAACATTCCAGTGGAAACTGGCGCTGTCGACTTTGTTTTGACATCGCCTCCGTATTGCACTCGGATCGATTATGCCGCAGCAACAAGAATAGAGCTTGCAGTAATGGGCCTGGATGTCGGTGTTGAGTTCGATGGACTGCGAAGAAGCCTTATTGGAACGCCTACGGTGCCCTCGGTTGTACCAAAGCTTGATACAGCCTGGGGGAAATGTTGTATCCAGCTGCTTGATAAAGTACGTAGTCACAATTCGAAAGCCGCAGAATCCTACTACTTTAAGAGTATGGCGCAGTATTTCTCATCGCTGTCAAAGTCGGTGCGGGAGATCTCCCGCTGCACTTCAAGACGCGGAAGAGTATGCGCGGTTGTTCAAAATTCATTTTTCAAGGATCTTGAGATTGACTTGGCTACAGTCTTTACGCAGATGTCAGAAGCAGTTGGACTAGGATTTTCGCAAAAGATTGATTTCCCAATAAAACGATCGCTCGTCGATGTAAATACGCGTTCGTTGAAGTACAGAAAGACTACACCGCTGGTTGAGTCAGTCCTCTTGTTCGCAAAGACATAAAACATGAAAGAATTCGAAACACTACGATCAGCCGTTGACAGCACAGCAGCGATGGCGAGGACTCGTCGCTTGGACGTTTCCTTCAACGAGCTCATGGACATGTACTTGTCTGATCAGAAAGAGCTTGAAATTACGCCAGCGTTTCAGCGAGTTTTAGTTTGGAACTACACTCAACGCTCCCAGTTCATTGAATCACTTTTACTCGAGCTGCCCATTCCGCCGATCTATGTCATCGAGCAAGGGAGAGAGGGGCACTATGTTTTGATCGATGGCCTCCAGAGACTGTCTTCGTACTTGCATTTTAGAGGAGTGCTTGAGAATGAATTTAAAGACATTCACAAGGGCGATTTTCTGCAGCTTGAAGGCTGCGATATAGTCGCCGAACTCAATGGTGCAACCTGGGGAGATCTCGACACGGCACTTCAAATACGGCTCAAGCGATCTTTTGTAAGCCTTCAGGTAATTCGCCAAGAAAGCCTGCCGGATTTGAAGTATCACATGTTCAAACGATTGAATGCCGGAGGTGTCCAGATTTCGGCACAGCAGATACGTAACGCGTATGTGCGAATGCTCCCATTTGGCGACAAAATAATGGATTTTGCGCACAATCTCGCGAGCAACGAAGCGTTCAAGGCAACATGTACTAACGCGCTCACTGATAAGCAGGTTGATCAGCAAGATGATGAGGGTTTTATACTTCGCTTTCTTGCAATGAAGAATCACCGTGCAGCATTCAAGCACGATGTTGAGCCATTTATCGACGAGTTCATTGAACGTGTCGCAAGGGGCTCCGAGCATCCTGAAGGGATGGTTTTCGATTATGAGAAAGAGCAAGCAATTTTCGAAAAGACCTTCGCAGTTCTTGCAGCATCAACCGCGGAGTATTCTTTTACTTATCCAAACAAGAAAAAAGGGGAGTTAACGAGGGGGTTTTCCGCCACTCACTTTGAAGGTGCGGCGTTAGGCATACAAAAACATCTCGAATCGCTCAAGGAAAATGATTCAACGCAGATGCAAGCTCTTCAGGACGCTTTAAAGAGGGCGCGATTGAGTCCGGAGTTTATCGCGGTTAGTTCTGGGGGAGGACGGAACTCATCAGGGTTGTTGACTTCTCGTGTTTCCACAATTGAGACTGCAGTTGCGGGGATACTCTCGTGATTAGACGCGATCCGGCCAGCGAGCTAGAAGAGGATAAAGGCAAGCGGCTTGAAGAGATTGCCTTTCTCGAAAACATCTGCGGTTCATTAGAAACCGAGAATGAGCAAGATCGATTTAGGAGATCGATATTACTGATGCTTTATGCGCACTATGAAGGCTTCGCGAAGCTTGCGTTTGAGATATACAGGCGGCACTTGAATGAAAGCGCCCTTGTTGGTGGTCAGGTAAGGTCTGTGCTTGCTACTTGCCTCTTTCAAGAGGTTTTGCGCGGCGTGCGTAGCCCTGAATCGGCAAAAAACTTTCTTCCCGATGCAATCAAAGAAATAAAAGAGCTGCGAGCACTTGGTCTAGAAGTTGAGATTGTAGAGCGATCGCGTTCGATATTAGGATCTACTATTGAAATTGACGAAAAGTTTATTTCAGTTGAGGACAATCTTTGGCCGGTTGTACTGAAAAAGGTTTTGTTCCGGTTAGGTCTTCCTCACGACTTGTTTGACACGCACGAGGGAAGCATAAAGGCGTTGGTTAATCGCAGGAATGGCATCGGTCACGGCGCGGAGACGAGAGGCGTCGATGTGAGTGTCTACGGCACTATGAAAAATGCGGTTCTTGACGTTATGAACACCATTCAAGTACGCATTGTCGACGCTATTGAAAATGAGTTGTATCTGCAGCGTTAGTCAATGGCCTTTGGGACGCGAGCATTCGCACAGGTATCGTCGCTGCAACAATGGAGGTTGGCTTCTCGCTTCTTGCTTTCAGATAGGTTGGCCTTAACGGAACGAATTGAGCACGGTGACGAAGCGGAAGCCTTGTTGCGGGACAAAGTCCGCACTGTGGAATCCGTGGTCGCGAGGAAATCTCGGACCTGCTACGTGCCTCATGAAGACTCAGGCGCTCCAGGCGTGGTAATGTTGAATGATGCGAGCACTGAGCGCAACGGATATTGCTCGCGAGTGCCGCACGGAGGATTTTGTTGGCCAGCTCGATCATTGAAATCTATGCTCAACTCTTAACCAACAATCACCTCGACCATCGCCTCGCCTTCACGGCAAATGAAATCGTTATTCGCTAGTTGCCATTTGTAGAAGGGAGAGCGCCGACATCACGGAGCAATCACTGGATATGGTGGCATCTCTGGGTAATAGTGACCTGGATGGCCCTCAGGCAGGTTGTCGGGATAGTGATAACCTGGTGGCAGGTGATAGGGATGATCTGGCGGCAGTCGCGGCCAAATGATGTTGGGCAGTGGCGGTGGTGCTTCAATAACCACAGGTTCATCTGGTGGTGGCGGCCAGGGCCAATCCTCGGGCCACCATGGTGGACGTGGGCCTGGATCTTCGCTTGAGGATCCTTCATCATCGCCTCCAGAACTCTCCGGTGGAATATACGGTGGTTGTTCTGCCGGCGGATCGAAGGGTGGAATGAATGGATACGGCAAACGAGGTAGTTTGGGCTTGAACTTATCAATCATTGCAAGTTACTCCTTTGCAAAGGACTGGGATGACGAAACGCGACGCGCCTACTTGGACACAACGCGCACTGGGGAATCGACTTGGTTTCGA
>JANMHA010000214.1:0-30132 GCA_031374925.1 Pirellula sp.
ACGCTTGCGAACTTCAAAGGCATCGCTGTCAATGGACACCACCCCGTCGAATCCAATGACAAGCGACCTAACCATGGATCGCTGGACTTCGCCACCGTTGATCGCAACGGACTGCACTTCGGAAACATCCGTTACCGACAAGATGAGATTCTTGTCGAAACTATTCGACGCCGAATCGGTCACTCGCACTCGTACGGAGTAATTTGGATTCGATTCGTAATCGAGCAGCTGGCCTGCTTTCAAGAGCAGTTGTTTGCCCGAGATCTTGAACCGAGCATTATCCGTATCGCCGGCGCCAGGCAAAAGTGCGAAACCAAAACCGTCGTTACCATCTGGATCGCTCGCTCCCAACGTTCCGAACAACAAGTCAACAACGGTCGATGAATTTTCTCGTACGATTTGCGGCACAACAGAAATGTCTGTTGGCGCGCTGTTGACGACATTGATCGAACCACTCACGAAGCTGAAACTAAACGGTGGAACGTTTGCGTTTCCACCCACTAGGATTGGAGAAACGCCAAGGGCTGCGTCCGATCTTACTTGGAAGGCTACGTTGGCAATCACTCCCGCAGTCGAGGCGGATGGCGTCGCGCGGTAGATGGCTAATCGCAACTTGCCCGTCGCATCGACCGCAAACGAATCGATGGTCCAGTCTGCCTCGGCGGTAAACATGCCAGCCAACGTCACACCACCAGCGTTGAGCCCATTTGGCAGATCGAACACGTTCGTGTTGTAGTCCAGGAAGACATCCACACCCCAAAGACCAGCTGCATTATCCGTTATGCGAATCGGCATATTGGCGATCACACCACGTCCGGCGATCACCAACGCGTCGGCAGCGATGGTCGGGTCGACACCCGCCTGAACGGCAATGCTGCCAGTTGGGAGATTCGGAATCTCGGGTTGCAAGGCAATGGAAAGACTCTTGCGTGCGATCCATGAGGAGTCGAGGGCATCGAGGCCTCCATTCTGATTGACGTCCGCCACTATGGTTGGATCGGTCCAACTGTAAGCGTCGAAGCCTGTGTATCGACCTCCCTTTACGCCAGCGGTCCAACCAGCGTCCTGAGCTGTGTACAGCCCATCGCCATTGGTGTCACCCACGAAGATAGCCTTGTGAAGTCCCGCATCACCGATGGATGGTATCGGCACAGCCCGTCCCGTATCGGTGTAAACCGCTAGGTTCTCTATCTTGATCAAGTCAGATGCACCGTAGGGAGTGTTGACTGGAATACCGGCCAGGAGCCTTGTAATGATCTGCTCACCCGCGGCCAGCGGAGTGGTTCCCCAAAGAATCAATCGCATCCGACCGGGCGAAACCAAAGTGACCGTCGTGTTCCAGCCACTTGGCAAGACACCAAAGAACGTGCTAGAGAAGTCGATCAAAGCGGGATTGTAGACCACGTCGAAGTCGACAGCCAAAACTCCCGTTCCATCGCTAATGGACACAGGCACGCCTGGATTGCCATTGTCGTAAGACAAATTGACACTCTGGCCAGCCGTGCTAGTGGCACCCCGTGCGAAGTCGGGGATCGAGACGATACGGGCGGTGTTTGCAGCCACCACAAAGGTGCGGATGTAGTCGCCGCCGGCGACTCCGTTGTTGTCCCCGTCGAGCAATTCACCGCTAACTAACCGCAATCCATCGGCTCGGCTGGAAAGCGTCAGCGTGTAGGTATCTGGCGCGAGCGGGTTACCGGTTTTGACAAAGGTTAGCCGACTTGCCGAAGCATCCCACAACAACGAACCCCGAACCGGTCCTACGTTGCTTCCAACCAGCGTTACGTCCGACGCATCCACCGCAGCATCGGTACCGTCGTACAAGTTCAGGATGCCAGTATCGAGGGCTTTTGCTGGCGGTAGACTGAGAGAAACGCTGACCGTGCTTGACGAAATCGAATAGTCTCCTACACGGAAGGTAGGCGTCGGCACAAACACGGTCAATTCACCGCTGGTGGTGTCTGTACCAACATTGCTCTGTAGATCCGTGGCGGTGACCGATACGTTGTAGGTTCCAACGGCGAGAGCCGGAGTGATCGTATCTGCGGCCAAGAACCAAGTCCCGTCGCCAACGTTTTCGGCAGGGTAGGTCGTGCCGTTGACAGTGACCAAAATGGTCGCCGATCGGTCGTTGATGGTCCCGGTAAGTTGAGGACTCGTGTTGAGGGTCGTCAACGGATCCACGGTAACGGTGGGTGGGTTCGTATCGGTCGACCAGGTGACCAAAAGGTTATCCGTCAACGCATTCTGAACGGCATCTTTGATACCAGAGGCAGCTCCATTCAAGGAAAGTTCATAGTCCCCATCGAGACCTGTCAGGCTCGTTAAGCCGCCCAGCGTCCATTTCCCATTGCCATTGTCGGTTAGCGTGGCTGGTGTGCCAAGCAAGCCGCCCACGGCATGATTTTCGATTGAGACATGCAGCGTGTACGTTGCGTCAGCCGGGATTGGGCCCGCCGGGTATTTCTCTACGCCGATGAAATAAGTGCCTTTGCTGGCAAAGGTGTACTCGATATAGGAATCAACACCGTTTGGAGTGCCGTCGCCCGGATCGATCTCTGGGTGAGCGGATGTGCCCAAACTAGCTGTCTGACTATCATCGTTACTTGCCAGCAGAGTGCCAATCGAATCAAACAGAAACAACTCGGTGTCAAAGTTGTTACCGTCGATATCGAAAAGTGCTTTGCTGCCTGCCGTCGCCGTGAAGCGATAGTAGTCATAGGTACCGGTAGTGCCGTTGTTACCGGTGCCAACGATGCTGATATGCGGAATCGTAGTCGACTGATCGATGTTCGGATTCGCGGATGTTGACCAACTTTCATTGTCGATATTTTGCGCCAGGGCACGCGTATCGTTGGGCTCCACTTCACTTAAAAAACCGCTCACGTTTCCAACTATGGCAACCCCGTTGCGTTTGAGCGTCAAGTCGGACAAATCGAAGTTCTGAACGGGTTCGCTGAAGTTGAGCACGATTTGATCGACCGCCGTGTTGCGCGGATTGGGGAAAACGGGATCGGCGGATAGCGTGGGCGGCGTCGTGTCGGCAATCACGATCGTGTGTGCCGTAGAAGTGCTTACCCCTCCATCGTCATCCTGAACTGTAATCGAAACGTTGTAGGTGCCTGGCGTGGCATAGACGTGACTCGAATCAAACGTATAAATACCAGTCTGAGCACCCACTACAAATGCATGGTTTTCGATTGAGACATGCAGCGTGTACGTTGCGTTAGCCGGGATTGGGCCCGCCGGGGAAGAAGATGAGTCAGGTACAATCTCCCCATTCTCTGCCTTGGCATTGTATTTCGCTACGCCGATGAAATATGTGCCTGTGCTGGCAAAGGTGTACTCGATATAGGAATCACGATCGTTTGGAGTGCCGTCGCCCGGATCGATCGCTGGGTGAGCGGATGTGCCCAAACTAGCTGTCTGACTATCATCGTTGCTTGCCAGCAGATTGCCAATCGAATCAAACAGAAACAACTCGGTGTCAAAGTTGTGATCGTCGATATCGAAAAGTGCTTTGCTGCCCGCCGTCGCCGTGAAGCGATAGTAGTCATAGGTACCGGTAGTGCCGTTGTTACCGGTGCCAACGATGCTGATATGCGGAATCGTAGTCGACTGATCGATGTTCGGATTGGAAACTTTTGACCACGTGCCATTTTCGAGGTTTTGCGCCGTGACGCGTGTATCGTTGGGTTCTACTTCACTGATGACACTGTTAGTCACGGTGTTCTTGAGTACCAGCGGCAGGACCACACCGTCGCCGAAGTCGATCTTGCCTCGCAAAGGTTCGGCGTCGTTGGGGCCGACCGTAAAGCCATTGAAATCGGTTACGCCACCGGTGAAAGTGACGTTGGCGTCCTCGGGCGACGTGGTTGGACCAGTCAAAGAGAGGTTGCGGGGGGCCAGGTTCGTAATGGTCACGACCATCGATTCGACTCCACCCACGCCGGCCAACGCGTCCTTGTCCATCACCGTCAGTGTCACGTTATAGACGCCGCTATCGGCGTAGACGTGCGTCGTGATGGGCAGGTTGCCAGCGGTCGTCCGCGTGCCGGTTGCCGTCGTTCCATCACCAAAATCCCAAACATACGTAAAGGGTTGATCCAGGTTTCCGGCTGGGTCGGTAAAGCTGCCGGCGAAGGAGATCAAGTTTCCATTGTCCCCTTCATTGATAATTGGATTAACACCTTGGTCTGGTCCAGCGTTCACCACGGGCAAAACATTCGACACAACGACTGTCGTCGTAGCGGTGGTTGCAACTCCATCCTTGTCCGTCACAGTCAGTGTGACCGTGTAGGGCCCTGCAGAGCTGTCCCCAGGGGTAAATGTTACTTGCTTGCCACCGTTGATCGGTGTCGAGGCGACGGTGTTGTTGTTCTTGTCTTTTACCGCCCAAGCATAGACCAGGCTGGATCGGTCCGCGCTGCCCGGGTCACTGACGATTGGGCTGATCGTAACCAGGGAGCCTTCGTTGGCAAACGTCGTGGCACCAAAGTCGATGGTTGGTGCCCGGTTGGCGACAGTGACGGTTACAGATGTAGTGGAAAAGTTGGGACTTATCGCAAACGCATGGTTTTCGACCGAGACGTGTAGAGTGTACGAATCGCCGGTGGCTAGTGGTTTGGCGAGGAAGTTAGCACTATCCCACTTTCCAACTTGGAAATAGTAAGTGCCCGATGTAGTGAATGTGTACGAAAAGTCGGTCTGTGCATTCGCCACATTGTCACCACTAGAGTTCAATATCCACATAAATGGTGTGAAGTTGTTATCGTCGATATCCACAAGTGCTTGGCTGCCAGCAGTCGCCGTAAAGCGATAGAGGTCAAAGGTGCCTGCGGTGCCGTTATTACCCGTGCCAATGATACTGATATGCGGAATGGTGGTCGACTGATCGATGTTCGGATTGAATGCTTTTGTCCAAGTGCTATTTTCGAGATTTTGTGCCGTGGCGAGCGAATCATTGGGCTCGACTTCATTAATTGGTGGATAAAAATTGTCAGAGGTTGTCAGTCCCACCGTGTAAGCACCGTTATCGGGAGGCACAAAGGCGAACGTCGTGTTCGATCCTGTCTCGACGACGACGTTGCTTGCATTTTTTGCCGTCCAGGCATAGTTGCGAGTTGCATTGGCGGCAAGATTCGAAGTAACTGGCGCGTCGAACGTCAAGACATCGCCTTCGAAGCCGATACGGGCAGGGATTGCTTGCACGGACGGATTGACATTGACGATTTGGGTAGCCAGGGTGGACGGCGCGCCAAAAGAATCGGTTAACTTCAACGAGACCGTATAGAGTCCAGCGACGGTCGGCGTAAATTCAAAGGTGCGCGTGTTTGCCGATGGAATGAACTGCAGATTTTCGGTTGTCACAGTCCACTCATAGCCGAACGTATCGAGCACGCCTGGATCGGTGGACGCGAGCGCATCCAGTTTGACGACTTGTCCCGCAACTAAATTGATCGGCTGTCCGACGCCGACCACTGGCGTTGCCGTAATCTTTGCAGTGGGTGCGACATTGGCCACGCTAAGAGTCGTTTCCGCGCGGTCCGAGGCACCTTGTGGATCGTAGACGATCACCCGAAGTCGATAATCTCCTTCATCGATTGCATTGAAAGTTTTGGCAGCAATCGGGCTGGCTGTGGTGAAGCTGATCGGTGTAGTAGCATCAACCGAGCTGACAAGGCCATTGCGGGCATTCGAGCTGCGGTCAAAGGCGACTTCGCCGCCGAGTTCGTTCAATGGGAAGTAAGCCGCCAAATCGGCTTCGTTGCCGATAACGCCCTTGGAAAAGATCTGCTTAATTTGATCGGCGGTGAGCGCCCGTCGGAAAATGGCCAGTTCGTCGAGATCGCCGTAGAGGGCCTGTGTTGCGTCGAAACCTCCGCCGACGCTATCTTGGTCTTGTCCCACGACTAGTCCATTTGCAGCCACGCTAAGTTTTCCTAGCGGAATCGATTGCTCCGAGCCAAGTTGCACTCCATCGATATACACCGAGATGGTGTCGTTGGAATCGTTTCGAATAACAACGAAATGGTGCCAAGCGTTGTTGGCGAAATCTGTTGGTGAAAGAAACGAACGGGTATCGCTCTTGTAGTAGACAAAAACCCTACCGCCAGAGCTTGCGATCAAGAATTCGTTGGCACCATTTGGATTTGTTGCCGTTATCGTGCTTGCAGCACTTAGAATCCCGCGAAAATCGGTTGCGATGGTTCGCATCCAAAACGCGACCGACACATCCGAGGCTCCGTCCAGGATGGCTGAATCCAGCTTGATGACGTCGTTGTTCATCTTCAGCGAACCGGTGGTTAGATCGGTGGTGATTCCCGCCGGATCGGTCACCGTAATTTGTTGCGTGGGCGTCGAAACTGGATCGACGATCGTCATGCCGGCTAGCGTCAGCAGTTGAGCAGCCGTCTTGCTATCACCTTCGTTGAGTGGGACCGTTTGCGGCGTACCGGAAATAACTGGTGCGACATTTTGCGAGAAGAACGGGAACGAACCGGTGTAGTCGTGGGTGATCGTATAGACGCCAGTGCCGGAAGGTGTAAAGGAGATTGTCGTTCCAGTACCGCTTGCCAAGGTAGACCCGTCTGCCTTCACAACGGACCAAGCTCCCGAGGTCGCGGTGGTGAGAGCGATCGGTGTTCCTTCCAGGGCGGTCAAATTCTGGCCTGTCGGCACCAGACCTGCAATCGAAAGATTCAGGGTTTGTAGGTTGGTCAGCTTCTTCAGCGCGTCCGAGGGATCAAAAGCAAAACTGTGACCTTCGATCGAAACGTGGAGGGTGTAAGCATTGCCGACATTAAATACATCTCCAGCGTTGGGGCCTGTCAACCTTCCAAGCTGGATCGCGTAGATACCAGAAGTTGGGGCGATAAAACTAGAATAGGATGCGCCTGCGGTCCCCTGGCTTAGGTCGCCTGGTCCGGAGTTGCCGCCCTGAACCCCAAACATGGCACCGCCGGGCGGGAAGATATTGATAAACGTGTCAACATTGTTGTGGTCGATGTCTAGCAATACTTTCTTGCCTGCCGTGGCTGTGAACGAATACCAATCGAGGGTGCCGTCGCCTGCGCCCGAGATGGAGGTGTGCGGAAGACTGGTTGATTGAACGATATCCCCATTGTATGCCTTGGACCAAGGACTGCTGTCGATGTTCTGAGCAGTCGCTTGCGAATCATTGGGCTCGGTTTCCGTGATCAGCACCGGGCTGTTGGTGAATTCGAGGAACAGCTGCCTAAGCGAAGTCAACGTGCTCAGTGCGCTGATGTCTCTCACATTGGCGTTATTGGTCAAATCGAGCGATTCGAGATTATTGAGGTTTACGAGAGCCGAAATGGCATTCGCACTCAACGGGTTTGCCGAGATATCGAGGGATCGCAGATGCTTCAGATTTTCGATGCCACTGAGCGATGTCAGTCCTAATCCACTGGCGTCAAGCGAGGTAATCGAATTGAGTTCGCTGGCGTAAATTAGGCCATGAATTAACGATTCACCTGTAGAGCTCGTCGTGACCGGGTGCCCAAGTTTCAAAGCGATCGCTTTGCCTAGCGCCGTGTTGGGGAGTTGTACTACCAAATCAAGGGCAGATGATTGAGACTGCGAGATTGTCTCACTGGGATTCACACCAACAGTGTTGGATTCACTTGGACTCGAATCACGCTGTTCGATCGGTTCGCCGATGATCGTGTCGGCACCGCTGCCACCGAAGATACGGTCAATATCGTTATTGCCATAGAGCGTATCATCGCCGTCGCCGCCGTCGATCCGATCCCGATCAGGCAAAGTCGTCGTGCCATGGGATTGCCCAGCCGGCGGCGCCTTGAATTCGATTTGGAACGGCCCCACCAAGTCATGCAATTTGAGGTAATAAGTACCGGCCGGGACAGTCCTCAGATCGAACGCCGATTGGTTGGTAGCGATGACTCCGCCGCTTGCATCGATCAAGTCGGCCAGTGGACCTGCGACAGAGGCGTCAGCCTTAACAACTTGATCTGACTTAACAACTACACGCAGTCCGGTGGAGTCTGAACCAAAGCCGCCGAAGGCATTGACGATGAAATCAATTTTATCGCCAGCGTTCAAGCTTATATTCAGGTTGAAGGTGGCGTTGTCGTCATTTTTGTCGAAGAGCGTAGTCACCACCGAACCTTGTATGGCGCGTATGATATTTTTAGTGATGCTAGGGTTCAATGACTCCCAATCGCCGACGATCGAGTAACTGCCGGCTGTGGGGGCAGTGAACCGCAGAATTGCATCGCGGATGGGGGCTACACTCGCGTCAGCACCAACACCACCTGGATGCATGTGAATCTGCAATGGGTCCGTATTTATTGCGCCTTGCTGCGCCTTTGAAACATTGACAACCACCGCTGGCACTTGAAAATTATTGCTTACGAACCATCCCTGCAGATTCGCGTCGTTTAACCAACTGTTCGTGTGCTGCGGAGCCGTAAACGGAGTAAAACCGGTGACGGATGCTGGGTCGGAGTAGCCTGCCGAGAACGGACCGAAGGTAGAGTTTGTTTCCGAAACACCCAATTCGTTCGCCACGAACATGTTGTTGGCATTGTAGGTAACGGGGTGATCCGCGTGCTCTACGAGTCTGACATAATCACCGACTTTTCCGTCGCCCAAGGTACTGAAGCGGAACCATTTGTCTGTGTATTGCCATGTTCCTCCGCCGGTATAGTTTGCGTTACCAGTCCTAGCGGTCTGAAGCAAAGCATCTTTGTAAAGTTCAAAAGTGGTGGGCGATATTACTTTGACAAAATAGGTTCCGTTCGCATTGGTGTTGCCTCCGATGCCTGACAGCGCCACCTGTTGACCAGTAATTAAACTGGCCATGGTGGTAGTGGTGATGAGAATCCGGGGGTTTGGGGGATTGGGGAGGGGATCGATAACGTTACTGGCACCAGTAACCGTTCCCGAGGTCGCATACGGATCGCCAGCGGCGGAAAAGATGTCGGGCCGCCCGGTGGCTTGATCGACCACAAATGAACCGCTGCCTGGTACCGAAAAATTCTCTAGGTCCGTGATTCCCGTTGTGGGCAAAGCGCTGCGGCTGTGCGCACCATACACGACGTACAAGCGACCGGCATTCTTGCTTGCGGTCTGGCTAGTCGCGAGACCGTCGCTGATTACCAAATCGTCGATCCGGTCGCCATTCAGATCGGCGCTCGTCAACGAAATGTTGTTTATCGATAGGTTAGAAGCTGATGCAAACGGGAGCACGACGTCGGCCTGTTTGAGATCGAGTGTGCCACCCAGATTCACCGCCCGCTTCGCGGCAGAGTAAAAAATGTTGACGAAATTGGAGGCAGCCCCTTGTTGCCAGACGGCCAAATCCATGTCGCCATCACCATTGAAGTCACCCGACGCAAGATGCAGATTCGAAGCTGGAATCAGGATTTGATTGATTGGAGGAAAGGATGAGCTAAGCGAATTGGCGCTGCCATAATAGATCTTGGTGGAGATGGTATCGGAACTGATCGATAAGTCGTCGTAACCGTCGTTGTTCAAGTCGGGCAAAGAGGTCACTTGATAAATCTGATTAGAAATGTGGCTCAACGTGATGCCTTGGCTGCCAAAGTTTCCAACCTGCAACAAAGGCGCGAATGTTGTTACCGGGTTCCCAGTAGTACCAGAGTCATTCAATCCAGAGACCGTTTCCATAAGAAGCTGCCAATCCTTCAACAATCCCGAATCTACTGCGACAGCATCTTCGATTTCCAGCGTCCAGTTACCGTAAGTGGATTTCCCAGCGAAATTCCTGAGTGGTTCCTGCGGTCGAAAGCGTCCTGTGAATGGAGCGGACGCGGCACTAATGGAGGTTGTGGCATCGTCCACTATCTGCGTGTCAATAAAATTGTCGTCTGAGCCGCCGACGAGGGAAAACAATTGTACACGCGTGCCGTCGGGTGCAATCAGCGCAGCTTTCAGGTCGCCGTCCCATGTGTGGTTAATGTTCAACTTTACAGTGGGACCGTTTTCAGTAATAAGTCCCCTGGCAGGCACAAAAGTACTTACAGTGATCTTTGATTTATCCGGTATGGTTTTGTTTACGGTGAGTTTACCAGAATCCTGTATTGACAAATTCTGCCCAAAACCAAGCGGGTCGTTTGCAGTGCCGATCACATCGACCCTGAGGTCAGCTCCGCCTTGGGCGCTTCTAAAAACAATTCCTTGATACGAGCCGCTATATATTTGGGCGACCACTTGGCCAGCTAGAGGCGTAGTCAATAGTTTGTTGTTTATTTGCTCAACAAGCGCAGCGGCGGTTCGTTTTGCGGGATCTGTTTTATCGAATTCAACGGAAAAGAAGCCAGTTATTCCGTTGAGCACAACTGCCAGAGATGTGACACCAGTGAAGTTTGAGTTAATTGCCGTCCCCAAAACGTCGAGCTTATCCAACCCGAACTGTTTGACGGTAACAGACCCATTACCAAAAAGTAGTTCGTCGATACCGTCACCATTGGAGTCAACGACAGAGACGCTGTCTAGATCAAGGGGGGCATCCGAACGTATATATGCACGCTGGTCGTACAAGTCGAGAGAGGGCTTGGCATTGATTGTAGATCCAGAGAACACATAGCCCAGATCAAAATAGTTAGCGACGACCGAACTGGTGCCCTGAGTCGTATTCGCTATGACGGCGATGTCATCGAATCCGTCTCCGGTGCTGTCGAGCATCAGAACGTTTGCAGTATTGGATATCTTTGCACCCGTTAGATTGATCGAACGGAAGCTACCGGGTCCAGGTGAATTGACGAAGTTCGTCACAAAACTCGAAGACCATTGACGCGGCCAAGCTTGCGGCAGGCCGTTGATTGTCATTTGCTTACCGCCCATGACAACCGTCACCAGATTAACTCCACTCTGGTTGCGAATGAAGGCCAGATCATTCACTCCGTCCCCATCGATGTCGCCAAAGCTCCGCGCAGGTTTACCCAAGGCAGCGCGATCGATGATGATGTCGGCATATTGGTCGATGCGTTCCATCGCGTTCAGTTTGACGGGGCCCAGCAAAATGTAACTCGTGGTATCGCTGCTGGCGATGAAGTCGGCCAGTCCGTCGCCGTTGAAGTCGCCGATCGATTGCAGAGACGAAAGATGCTCGTTCGCATTGGCGCCCTCCAGCCCAAATCCGTCCGTCGTCACGTTGGGTGCCGGTTTTTGGGTCGCATCATAGAGTTGTTTGACCTGATCGGCCGTAAGCGCTTGATTGAAGAGATAGACTTCGTCCAGTTGCTCGGCGAAACCTTCCGCACCATATCCGCCAACGTATCGTATTGTTCCGGAGATCCCCTGTTGCACGGTTCCGACGATTTTCCCATCCAAATAAAACGTTGTTTGGCTCGTTGTCCCAACTACGGTAAGTTGGTGCCACTGGCCAGACCAAACCACCGGATCGACAACGTAACCGCTGCTTTGGAAACTAGTTGACGAATAGACTCCTAGAAGATTGGTACCGCCTTGAATTTGAACAGGAATGGTTCCCACAGCGTTTCCGACGAAGAGGGAATTGGGGCTAGCGTCGTTGATTAGTGTTTTAAACCAAGCGCTTCCTGTCCAACTCACACCCAGGTTGACTCCCGTCGTACCTAATAAATACATGTGCGAAGTGGTGTTGGCAAATTGCGCACTGCCGCCGCTAATTCCACCGCCTGCGTAGGTAAGACCAGAAAATATGCCATTGTTGCCGCGGCCGGAGTCGTCCTGACCAAGATTCGTGGCCGAATCAAACGAGTAATGCCCGATCGGCTTCAAGGGTAAAGCATTCAAATCGATGCCTGTGCGTGTTGCCGCAACCGGCAACGCGAAAAACGGCGCGACCATGTCGTATTTATAGGCTTCGGAAAATCCAAACGGAGCTTGCGCGACAACTTGACTTGGCGTGCGCGGTGTCAACGGAGTGGCGCTCGTGTCCTTGAGTCCAAAGATCTTGTCGTTGCCGCCATCGCCTTGCAGATCATCATTGCCTTGAGAACCAAAAATGATATCGTTGCCCGGCCCACCGCTGATCTTGTCAGCCAAGGCGCCACCGTACAGTTCATCCGCACCATTGCCGCCGGCGATGTTCAGTTGCGCTTCGATGGCCCCTTGCTGGAAATTGCCCAGCTTGATGCCCCACTCTTCGGGACCGACACTGCCAGGAAACAGGTAGCTCGGATCGGCATGGAACGTGTCGTCCCCTTCTTGAAGCTCGATTTGTGTGTTTTCCACGCCGCTGGTTTGATAGAACAAATACTGGCGCAGGTAGGTATCCGGTCCAACTGGATCGGCCATGAATTTTTGTTGGCCAATGTCCCATACTAGGCTTGAAAACTCATAACGATGGAAGCCGGTGTTGTATCGCAGGGCGGCGAAGTCCGGCACCGCGAAACCGCGACGATCGAGATTGCCACCGACGTACAGCATTCGATCGATCCCAGGACCGCCGTCGATTTCATCGTTGGCCGTGGGGCGAAAGGTCTTCGCCACAGGATCGAAGAGGGTGTTGGGCTGGTTGCCCAAGAGCGGCAACCGATCGGGAATAATTTGGAACGTGTCGTCCCCTTCTTCGCCCAGCAGCAGGTCGCCCGACATCCGATCGAGCCCGCCGCTGATGACGTCGTTGCCTGATCCGCCCAGTATCCAGTCTTCACCTGGACCGCCCATGAGGATGTCATCACCAGAGCCGCCCAAAATGATATCGCGTCGCTCGGAATCGCTCCGAACTCCAAGATTCACTTTGGGTATGCCGGTTAGTCTGACATCGTCCGCCGGGCTAACCAAACCATTCCAATTGAATCGCAAGTCGTAAATCGTCGGCACAATATTCGGCGTGGTCACTTTGAGCAAATAGGTCTTGCCCGCAAGCAACCCATTCAATGAAATGCTACTGGTGCTGCCGGAGGTGACGAACGTAAGGTTTAGCGGTGTCAAGGGAATAACACTGCTATCGTAGATAGCCAGTCCGAGCGTATCGATTGGAGAACCGCTCTGCAATTCAAGTTTGCCGAGGGCCAACGCGTTGGCCGCCAACTGGAATGAAAACCAATCCACGTCGGCTGAGTTATCCATGGTCAGGCCGGTAAACGATAAACCATCGGGCTTGGAGGCCGTGCCATCGAAGCCTTTCCAAGTTGTAGTCGTCCAGGTTCCACCGCTGGTGTAAACGCCATTTCCAATCTTGGGGACACTGCGAATCGCATCGGTAAAGAGCGAGAAGGTCGTTGGCGTGAGAACCTTGACATACGCAGCGCCATTTGCGTTCGTGTTTCCCAACACACCGCTAATTGCAATCAGTTGGCCGTTGCTGAGTCCGTGGTTAGCGGACGTCGTAATGACGATTGGAAGTTGCGGATTAGGGTCGGATGTCGCTCCAGTGATGGTACCGAAAACTGGGCTAGTGAGTGCAAAAGCCTGCGCGGCGGTATCATTCCGGCCGAGTGTTCCGTTGACGTTGCCGGTCTCCGCTTTGTCAACTAGGATCGCATTGCCGCCAAGTATCCGAATATCGTCATCGCCCGCCCCACCATCGATCCATACCGACTTTTGGACGGTCGGGCCGACAGTCACTTTGTCATTGCCACCTAACGCATCGATGATGATGGCTTGGAAATCGCCTTCGGGCGGCAACAGATTGTTGATCAGGTTGGTTTCACGCTTGGCGTAATCCACTTTCATCAAGTCGGTGAGGGTCGCATTGGACTTGAGATTGCGCAGGGCATCGTAATCCGTCAAGAGATCGTTAGTGGACCATAGCGCATTGCCGTCGCTGTCGGTGGCGGCAAAGTCCAAGCGAACTTGGGCGCTAAAAGTGAAGTTGCCGTTGTTGTTCGTCGAGCGGGTGATCAAGTGGTGGTCGGACAGCAAGCCGGGTTCCGTGACGAAATCGACGCGGATGTCATCGTCGGCATTCGTACCACCGACATACCAGACTTGACCGGTGTCCTTAGCGTACGTTTTCCACTCGTCGCCGGCTGCAACGCCCCCCATCGATTCGAACTTCGTTCCGTCGGCGCGATACAGCATGTCGTTGCCGCCCCGGCCGTACATAAAGTCGAGCACCGTACCGCCGTATAAGTTGTCGTCTCGGATGTTTCCGAGCATTCGATTGAGCCCAGTCACTTCCTTCGTTCGCTCGCCCGTCTGCCAGGTTCCCGTAACGGCCGTGTACGTCCCATTCCCAGCCTTCTTGACCGTTAACGCTGCATCGGTATAAAGTTCGAAACCACCCGAAATCAAATTGATGTAAAAGGTTCCATTGGCGTTCGTATTGCCTGCCACGCCATTGATGGTTACGGTCTGGCCGTTGGTTAGACCTGTCGTGCTGGTCGTTATGACAATGGGATTCGCATTGGATGCCCCAGTAATCGTGCCTTTCAGCGGGGTACTGTTGTCGAATAATTTGCCGCTCGCGTCTACGAAAATGCCGAACTCACCACCAGCAGACGGGTCCATTGACCATGCGTATAGGTTGTTCTTTCCTTGACCACCCGTTAGGTCGTCGTTGCCTTGGCCCGCGTACAAGTTATCGGTGTCGGAGCTAAATCCGTCGCCATTGTCCCCTATCAAGCGATCGTCGCCGCCGAAGCCATGGACATAGTCGGAGCCGGGGCCGCCGTTGGCGCGGTCGCGGCCGCTCGATCCAATGAGCGTGTCGTCGCCACTGTTCCCTTCGAGCGTGGAGACCCAGTCTTTCTTGCTGCGAGCGGTAAGCTTAGAAAGGTCCAGCTTTTCGGTGGTTGTATTTTGTAATGGCAACAGCGAAGGGTGAACACCGGCAAACCCGATGAGATCACTGCCGCCCAAACCGGCGACTTGAAACTGTTCGATGAGCGGCTGCCCGGTCGCGTCCAGCCAATTCACATCGATTGTCAGATTTGGAAACGTACCTGGCTGGAAATTTGTCAACACACCTGGCTGGAAATCGATCCGGAGTTGTTTGGTGGTTTTTAGCTGACTCAATCCGATCTTATCATTAAGGCCTGATCCGTTGATGATCATCACATCGGTCGAGTCATCGGCTGAATCGCCAGCCACGCTGTTGCCATAGTGACCATTGATCGTATCGATTCCAGGCTGAATTTGACCTCCTGACGGATTGATCATCATCGCTGAAACGACGAACAAATCGTTGCCGCTGCCACCATACTCGATGTCATCTCCTTTTTGACCGTCGAAGTAGTCGGTATCGGGTCCGCCCCACATCGTGTCGTTGCCGCCACCGCCGAAGAGTTTGTCTTCGCCGCCGTCACCGAACATGGTGTCATCGGCGCCGGTCTGGTCGGCCAGCGGGTTGGTACTGTAGGTTGAGCCACTCAAATAATCGCCCCGCAGCAGATCGTTGCCGCCACCGCCCACGAACAACTCCTTGCGAAGGTTGCCGTTGAGCGTGTCGCCATCTGCGTCTCCGAACAGTTGATCTCCGAACAATCCATTTTGACCGGCGTTGTCGTTTATACCTGGGGCGTAGGCGTACAGCACATCGCCGCCGTCGCCACCATATAGCCGCTGACCTGCTTGATTGGTTCCTGTACCTGCATCACCGAAGAGTTGGTCGTCACCGCCATCACCGAGGATCTGGTCAATACCTGTGCCGCCGTGCAGGACGTCATTATTGCCCCCGCCGCGTATCACATCGTCCCCGGCGTCGCCATTGACGTTGACGTCATCGCCAGTACCAGCATCGATATAGTCCGGATCGTCGCCGCCATGAATCACGTCAGCATCGGCGCCACCGAACAACAGGTCGCTGCCCGCTCCCCCTTCGATCGTATCCCGACCATCCCCTTCGACACCTGGGATGGAAAGTCCCAAGACAAACTTCGGTGTGACATTGAGGGCTGGCACGTAGAGCGTCGGATAGGTCGCTTCGGTATCAATGTAACGAGGGGGCCGTTCGAAGTTGGTGGTTACTGTCAAGTCGAATTTGGTGAGGTCGTTTTCATCGGCCAAGCCCCCCCAAGTCACATCATTTCCGCCTTCACCGTATAACTGGTCGTTGCCAAATCCTCCGATGACGAAATCGTTGCCCGCACCAGCATAGACTATGTCATCGCCCGTGCCGGCATCGACATAGTCATTTCCGCCTGCCGCGTAGACGGTGTCGTTGCCGCCACCGGCAGTGATCGTGTCCTTGCCAGCGCTGCCATGGATTTCATCGTTGCCATCGAGCGGGCTATTGACCGCGCCATTGACACTATCGTCGTTGACGCCGTCACCGAAGATGGTGTTTAGGATTAATGCATTTGCGAAGGTCGAAGCGTAAATTAGATCGTTTCCGGCCCCACCGACGAGTACGTGACTCGCATCATCCGCTTGGGTTATGTCGCTAGTGTTGAAGAACAGTCGGTCGTCGCCAAGTCCACCGTACAGATCATCCTGGCCGAGGCCACCTTCGAGCAAGTCATTTCCTGCTCCTCCCCAAATGATGTCGCGGCTGTTTTCACCAAAAAGTTGGTCGTTGTCTCCTTCGCCAAAGAGGGTGTCATTGCCGACACCTCCGTAGACCACGTCGTTGCCCGAATCACCATGAATCTCATCGTTGCCATCATTGCCAAACAATCGGTCGTCGCCTGCCCCGCCGAAAATCTTGTCGCTACCGTCTCCCCCTTCGATTTGGTCACTATCGTCTGAACCGCCAAGAGCATCGTCTCCGTGGAGTATATCTGCGCCTCCCTCTCCAAAAACAATGTCGAAGCCAGCACCGGCGAAGACAATGTCATCACCACCACCAGCCTTAATCGTGTCGTTGCCAGCCTCTCCATAAATCGTGTCTTTTCCATCACCGCCGTCGATCTGATCGTCTTCACTGCCTCCATGCAAAATATCGTCCCCCGCGTCGCCTCGGACTGAGTCGCGACGGCCACCTCCATCGAGCGTATCGTTGCCTAGCCCCCCACGCAGATCATCTTCGCCATCGTCGCCGTATAGAATGTCATTCCCAGAACCACCGATGAGAATATCCTTGCCATCTCCGCCATGCAGTTCGACTGGTATGAGGATGTCTTTGCTAATAACAATTTTGTCATCGCCTAGCCCAGCAGAGCCGACAATCTTGGTCACGCCGGTGTAAATCTGGGAACGCCCAAAGGCCTCGACAACGATCGAACCCGCTACTGTCCCTGGATAGATGTTGTAATCTTCGGCCACGTCGGTATTCAGCAAGAAGTTGCTGCGCCGCCCTGCCTTTGCCCCGATGTTGAGTTCCAATGTCGTCCCAGTTGTCCCATTGCAGTCGTTGGTTGCAACGCTACCGCATTGCGCCAGTTGAACACCTTCACCCGTTGGTCGCGGAAACGTAAAATCAAATAGCGTCACCGTGGCTAGATCAAAGTGTTTCGAAAAGGAAAATGGGCCGAGACCTACCTTGATGTTTGCAAACAGGCTCGCGTCGAATTTTCCAGACACGTCGAATATATGAATTGGGCCGAAGCCATCTTTGGTACCTAGCAAGGTGTTGTCGAGCAGTTCGACCAAACGAATCTTGCCGTCGTTGTTGTTGTCGTGCAAATTGAAATCCACCGTGGCAAAAATTCCACCGCCGACCGAAGCCGTGATGATTCCTGCATCCAAAGCGGCGGCTGCGGTAATCTGAGCTTTGAGCACGACTTCAGGGATATCGGCTCCGCCGTCGACCGTCTCACGGTCAAAGACGAAGAAGCCGTTGAAGACATCTTCGAAGTCGCCGGATTTTTGGAACTGCTGGATGCCGAAGGTATCGAAGCCGAAGGCAAACTCCGCTCGGGCACTGACCGAACCCGCCAGTTCAATCCCAACGATAGGCAAAATGGGCAACGGGAAGAATCTCTTAATTCCCTTTTCAAATTCCAAAATGGGCAACTTGAGGGTGAACAGATTAATGGTCTTGCCGCTGAGCAATCCAATCAGGTTCTTCGGGTCCAGCAACGGGAAGCCCAGCTTGAGCTTGTCATCTGGCGAGTCCGCCAAATCCTCGTCCGTTTTCGTGAAATTGGCAGCGCTAAAACCGGCCTTATTCACTTTCGAAGTCATATTCGTTAGGGCTGCCCCGACCTCCGCGGCGGTTCCGGTCGGTGTGAAGGTCTTGGTGTTCGGGTCAAAGATTGCGCCCCCCATGTTCAGCAAGTTGCCTGCGCCAAGATCGGGAATACTTTGAATAATATTATCGAGATCGCGGACCGCTTCGATAAATTTGACAGCTTTTTCAACTGATCCCCCTTGTAGCTTGAGCAAGTCGAGGATGGTGATGTCACCACCTGCTAGATCGCTGACAACGGGGACGCGTTGGCTGAGGAAATCAATGATCGGGCGGACCGGCTTGAGGATCTTGTTCACCTCTTCAAAGATACTGCCGGCGAATCCGCTAAAGAACGAACCGAGATCGAGTTGGATGTCCGTAAAGGCCACCGTCGGCAATTGCAATTTTTGGCCGAGGACAAACCCCCAGTAGATTCCCAGGTCGGTCTGGATGCTCGGAAATGACGATTGCCCGCCGAAGCTGGCCATGAGATGCAGGTCGAGGGCCGCGACGGCCGTGGCAGTGACCTTGATCACATCTTTGTACGAACGAACCTGAAGGATTTCGGACAGGGTCAAAAGACCATCGTCTTGACCTGGATCCAGAAGGCTAACGTCAAAGCGACCTGCGAAACTATTCGATACACCGACAGCCCGTTGGCCTGAAACCACTAGCCCAGTGCCGGTGCCAACCGCGACAGCGGTAAAGAGCTTCTTTAAGTTGGAATCGGTGTTGACCAGGTTGACGATGGTAATGGCGGTCGAGGTTGCAGTGACTCTCAGAGTCAGCAATCGATCCTGCGCATTGAATATGTAGTCCGCGGTGTCGCTAGCAGCTTTCTGAACGACACGCACGTCAAAATTCCCGGTGCTTCCGCTGGCATTGCCGTACAGCCTGAACTGCGCGTTGTTATTGGGCTTGTCACTGCCGACCAATGCCACAGGCGAACTCTTCGACGTCCCGATGACTTTTTGGTTCGTTGCAACCATTCCAGTGCCATCCCCCTGCTTGGAAGCTACGAGATGGGTCGAAACTGCAGGCGTGGTATTGATGAGATCGACCAGTGCGCTGGCTGTCGTCACCGCGTTATTGATGGTCAGTGTTAAGGTGCGATTGACGGTGTCAAAGGCAGCCGATGCGGTTCCCGCACTCTGAACAAATTTCACATCGAAGTTGGCATTGCCACCTGTTGCCGTACTGATCAATTTAAGCTGCGATCTTCTTGTTGCATCGTCCTTGCCAACAACCGCAACCGCTGGCGAGAGTACCTCATCCGCATTCAACCGCAAGAAACCCAGTTCACCGGTAGCCGAAAGGCCCGGAACGCCGACATCCACAAACACATTCAGAAAACTGTCTCGCGTGTCGATGAAGAATCCATGAGCGAGATCCACCCCAAAACTAAGACCCATGTCGAAGCCGAGTTCGCCGGTGACGTTCGCATTGATATCGAGGCTCAGTCCTGGAATCCCCAAATCGAAATCGATGGGCAGGTTCAACTTTGCCAAGCTGCTTCCAAGCAGGATTTGAAAGCCAATACCGGGATTCAGTTGCTTGATCACGATATCATCGATCGTGACCGCACCATCATTGGTTAGGTCCTTTAACAAATTGATTCCGTGGGGGCCGATGGCGTCCAGTAGATCTTCTCGGACGTCTTGGAACGGACTGGAAAAAGTACCTGCCTTAACGTTGCTCGCATTATCTTTGAAATTAGCCGAAACGCTTTCCTTGATGTTCCGTAGGAAATTGGCTTGGTCTTTGAGCTTGTCGCCGATGAAGGGTAGTTCCACGCCGAAAACTTGCCCCTCCATCGCATCGATCATTAGGTCAAAGGCACCGTCCCAGCCCCCCACGAGCGCCAAGACATTAAAATTCCCGCCGCTCATCAAGTTCTTAACTTCGTTGAGCGCCGTCGCGGCGTCACGATTGTCGATCTTAACGGTGAAACCACCGATCTTGCCATCGGTCAAGTCTTGATCGTGGAGCCCCACATTCAGGGCGAAAGGGCCAATCAGTAGTCCCTCGAACGCTAGGCTGGCGTTGAAGGTCGCATCGACGCCACCGACGAATTTGAAATCCTTTAGTTCGAGGCCATTTTGGACCGTGGTAACGATTTCGCTGAAGTAGTGCCGTCCGTCACCATTGTTGTCGGCGATGCCGACTGCGAAGCGCAATGAGCCCAACAGCCGATGCATCTGCGTACCATTGACGTTAGTTGTTAGATCGATAGCGGTCCCGGCGGTCGCGTTGGCGGGACTGGATGCAAGTTTGATTGTGTTCGCATCTGTTTTAATCACATAATAATAAGAAATCCCGTCATCGAGGCCGCCAATGCGAACGCCGCCATTGGAAGAGTACTCGACCCTATCTCCGGTAATGAAGCCATGATTTGCATAGGTAATGGTATTGGCGGTTAGATTGACCGCGCTGGCCGGATTGAATTGGGCACCGCTAATTGGGCCACTTCCAAGCCTTAGGTCACCACTCTTCAAAGATGCCCCGATAGGTCCAATGGCAACATCAAAATTGATGGGATTGGCCGCTGCGCTTACCAAGAGGTCTAGGCTCGTTCCATTGGTTGTGCCATCATATAAAAATGGCCTGGGAGGAGCGTTATCTGGCAGTTCGATTCCGAATGCCAACTTGATCTGTCCAAGTGCCTTGGCGCTGACCAGGGCATCACCTCGGGCGTCGACGAAACTGGACAAGCCGCCAATTCCCAAGTCCTTCAAGTTAATGCTAATCGGCTCCTTGAATTGCAATGGATCGACTTGATTCTGAATGCCAAACTGTTGTCCAATATCAAATGGGAGATCGATACGTAGGGCAGGGTTTGGCTTAGTTGTATCCAGCGAAAGACCAAAGGCAGGCACGTCGGCTTGGAGTGCTTTGAGGAACGAGTCGAGCGTGAAATAGGTCACGCCATTGAACAACTTACCGGATGTTTTTGGGAAATCGTCCGGTTTGTCCAGCTTGATGCTGCTGAACACCCGATCCTTATTGAGCAACGGGAACATCGAGACAGGGAAGCTGGGGAGTGTTGCATTGCCATTGGCGTTCTCAGGAAGCCCGACCAGATCCTCGAAGATCTCGTCCAATTGGCCGAGGCCGCTAGCTGGATTGGCTTGAATCTTGGCGACGATATCGCCAAATACGTCTGCGATTCCGATAATGCTGTTCAAGTCCGTGTGCAACAATGGCAACTGCTGATTGAACAATGGAGAATCGTGAAAGACCGTTTTCAGCAAGTCGAATGCATTGACGAGTGAATCCACGACGGTCGCCAAGTCCAGCTTTTTGAGCCGCTTCAGTTGGTCACTAAGTCCTCCGCTAAGACCAGCCAGGTCGAGGTTTAGATTCTGAGGAAGATTGAAATTGCCTACGGTCAGATCGGGAATATCGAAAGAGATGGTTCGATTGGCACCCGGCAAGTTGAAATTTCCGAAGGAAAGGGTTGCATTAAAGGGTAGATCAAAATGGGCCGAGGCTTTCAATTTAGGATTGGCAATGTACGAATTGAGTTCCTCCTTGATTCCCAATTTGACAACTGCAGCGGAATCCGATTTGACCTTCATGGTGCGACCGACGCCATCGCTGAGGGTAAAGGTCAACATGCCTCCTGAACTTCCGACTTTAATCAACTTGGCGTCTGGATTAGGGTCCGCAGCCAAAGAAGCATTCATGGCCGCGGTGACGTCATCGATGGAATTCCCAAACAAGCCTTGTGATGAACCGGAGCCAGCGACCGTCAAGTCAATCGCGGTGCCAACCAGGGCTTTGACTGCATTGGTCGCTAGACGGATCGTGTTCGCATCATTCTTGATGACATAGTAGGAGGTCCCATCGGTCAGGCCACCGATGACGGTATTGCCTTTGGCATCGTACTGCAGCCTATCACCCGTCTTCCAACCATGACCGGTAATCGTGATCGTATTGTTGGTTAGGTTTAAAGAGGTGGACGGATTGAATGTGGATGAGGAGATCGCGAACGGGATCGTAACGCTGGCCGTACTGCCATCTTGCTTGGTAATGTCGACATGAACGTTGCCAACATTGGCTTGACCAAATGTGACTGGCTTGGTCGCTTGCAACCGCAATGCCGCAACACTCACAAGATCCGAAATTTCAGCCCCGGTGATGCGGTTGTTGGTGAGGTCGCTGTTAATCCCAAGTTTTATGGACGACGTATCCGACTTGACCGTCATGGATTTGTTCACGCCATCTTTGCGCAGAAATGTTAATTTGCCTGAGGAGCTACCAACGCCCACTAAGGCACGGTCTGCAAGAGACAGGGTCGAATTCATGTAAGTCACAACCATGTCGAGCGTGTCGGTTTGTGCGACACTAAACCCGATGAGGATGGTCTTGGTGGTGTTATCGGCCTGGATTAGATTAACAATTACATTGCCCGTTTGGGTTGTCGCTTGTCCGAGCGTAGGTGCTAGGGGTGCAAGCGCGGTGATGCGTCCGTAGGTCTGGGTATTCGATGGGGTGAAGCTAGCGGAAAGTGAGCCGACCGCATGTCCGTCATGGAGAGCAATGTCGACGAAGCCCAGGTGGGCGGCGCCCGCAATGTTGGCTGTCAGCGAAGCGGTAGCCGTGAACATCGACTCGCCAGCTTTGGGGCGGATAAAGATATTGTTGGCGATACTTTGGCCGTGCAACTGGCCCGTTTGGATGCCAAAGCTCGTTTTATCAACATTCCCCTTGGAGTCGATGAGCACTCCCTCGTGGCCAGTCCCCGTTAATCCGAGTATTGCGCCCGCCAACGACTTATTGATCATCTCGACCTTGAAGGTACTGGTCGTTGTGGGAGTCGCTTCTGGATCTATCGATTTATCCAACAGGACCAATCCTTGATTGAAGGTCAAGCCGCTGATCACATCTCTTCGAACGTCATATTGCACGTCGAGTTTGGCGCCAAACACCTTCAAGGCGGTGATCAGGCCCCCGACGGTCATCGTATCGGTGAGATCTACACTGGCGGTCGAACCGTCGCGGAGTGTAATTTTTAGGTCGTTGCCCGCGACACTCTGCACCCCTTTGCCGCCGTTGAGAGTGGACAATAGGGTCGTCGGGCCGAAACCAAACGAAGAACCAGGTTGTGCCAGCAAGACACCTATTTCAAATGCACCTTTTAGATTTGCGTCAACCGCCAGTTCTGCATTGGCGTCGATGCTCAAGTCACCGAGCCCCGTTCCGAAATCCATCGGAAACTTCGCAATGTCAAAGGTATGATCGAACGAGAGATCAAATAGCAACTCGGCTGGGGCAGTGATAATCCCTTGCGCATTTTTCACCTCGGGCACATATTGCAGTCGGTCGGCTACCTTCTTGGCAAATTGCTGTGCGTTGGTAAAGCCGGGACTCTTGCTATCTTTGGGGTCGGCAGCGGCGGTCGTCACTTTGGCCCCGATGGCGACACCGAGATTCAGAACATCATTGAGTGTCTTACCATTGGTGAAAGGGATCTCGGTGTCAAATGCTTTGATATCACCGAAGGTGTTTTGCACTTGCTGGAGCGCATTGAAGAATCCGCTGGCCGAGATGGTGTTGAAGTTTGCAAAAGCTGCGGCATTCACCGCAATCGTCGGTACTGTGGCATCGAATAGATTGGTATCACCCATGACGAGACTAGCCGTGACCGCACCTAACCCTGCCAAATCCGCCTTGATCGACAGAGCCAGACTAAAGTTATTGTTTTGACCTAAGACCGGTATGACGCTAAACAGCGACGTTAGATCGGGCAACGAAAGGTCTGCGATGTTGACCGTAGAATTGGCATTGGTCGTGTCGAACGACAGGTTGACATTCAATGCCGCCACTGGATTCTCGAGGGTCACACCGAGAAATCCAACGCTGGCTTGGATCGGCGTAGTTGTATTGACGGTCATCGATGCGGAAACCGTATTCAGACTTTTGCCAAGCGTATCGTTGCCGAAGTCAACGAAAGCGCCGTCTATCGTCGAGGCTTTGGTTAGATCGATTCCAAAGGTGATGTTGAAGTGAAAGTCGAAATTAAGGGTAGCGGCGAGTTTGCCCTCAATGGCGAGCTGGTCCGACGGAACCTCTTTGGCGAGATCGTAAGAAACTGCCAGCGATCGATGGTAGGTGGCATCGATCGTGTAGCTAAGTTTCGTTGGATCATCGAGGTTCAGCGTAATTCTTGGTGTGCCGGAAAGGCTGCCTTGACTTTTCAGATCCGTAAGGGATTGCGTGACAGCATCCCTCAAACCCTCTCTGGTGGGATTCGAGGAAGGAATGAGATAGTTCTCTATGGGGGTGACAAAGGTTTGGCCGAAGGCCCCTTCGATGTTGGCGTAGTCACCGACACTGGTGGTTTGATAAGGGAGTTGCTTCGCAAGACTAGAGAAATCTTGAATCTTGGCGCCAAAGCCATCGATGGCCGCAACCGTGTCACGAAACGCGGCGATTTGATCTGGTGTGAAAGGTGTCACGGCCAACACCCGCCGATCCTCGAGCGGTTCGATGCGCATGCGTCGCGTGGGCAGGATTCGGGGCCAGAGGCTTCGCTTCAAAACTTGTCGCTTGTAGTTGCGTTGGTAGAGGCGTGTACGAAGTCGGAGAAGAAGGCGGAAGACCATGGTGTAAGGCCAAAACGGATGTGTTTGAGAAGGCGCGCGGCAGCAGAATTCGGTATCAAACCGGCAGTCGCAAACAAGCATAAGGTGATGTTTTATGCCCTAGCGACGCATTTACCAGCTGGATGCATGAGGCATCGCGCAGGACTACCTCATTAGGAAGCTAACCAACTTCTGAGGCGAAGCTACGCCAGATATTTTTCCGGATTTCCTAAAGTAAAGACGTAAACACCTACCCAGGAAGGGTTTGAAATATTTCCGTCGGGTGTGGGTTTTTGAATCACGGCCCGCCATTACCCCTCAGACAAGCGAAGGATTGAACCCAGTCGGGTGTCGTCGCTTGCTTGCAAATTGATCTTTGTCGGCAATAATGGGCTGCATGGTAGATGACAACCCAATAACCCTTTGGATGGATCAATTGCGCCAAGGGGATGACTTGGCGGCGCGCGATTTGTGGAATCACTTTTTCCAACGACTACACGAATTGGCGAGGCACAAACTGAGACTCACGACGCGACCCGTCTATAGCGAAGAGGACGCGGCTCAGAGTGCCTTTAATAGTGTTTGTGTCGGCATCGTGGCAGGGCGATTTCCCGACTTGCACGATCGCGATAGTTTGTGGCGGTTGATGTTGGTGATTACGGCGCAAAAGGTTGCCAACCGACACCGCCACGATCAACGGCATCGCCGCGACGTGCGCCGCAATGTGTCTGACTCAATTTTCACGGAAAACAAACAGAATTTGGGGGTGCATGTAATGGCAGTGATTTCCCGCGAGCCAACCCCCGAATTCGCTGCCGAATTTGTAGATATCTGCGAGCAACTGTTCCGGACCCTGGAAGATCCCAAGTTGCACGGGATTGCCGCACTGAAGATAGAAGGATTCACCGATCGAGAAATCTCCGAGCGTTTGAAATGCTCGCTCCGGACCGTCCAGCGGCGGCTCACGATCATACGGAGGCATTGGGAACGTCTGGAGCATACTCGTGAATGATTCCCAACGCTACGACCATTTGTCCGACGACCAATTGCAAGCCATTGACCTCGCCTGCGAAACCTTCGAGCAAGCCCTGTACAGCGGCGCGCCGATTTCGATCGAGTCCCAGTTGAAAACGGTTCCTGCCGCAATCCGTAACGCGGTGTTTCGCGAACTCCTGGCGGTCGAACTTGACTGGGGAATCGTCCTCGATCAACTTCCAAACCTCGCGGAATATCTCGCCCGCTTTCCGGACCACGACGACGACATTCGCCTAGTCTTCCGCGAAATGCAGCGACCGGCCGATCCCAACCCAGCCGATCCCAACCCAACCAAGAAGTTGCTCTTTTCCGGCGATATCGAGACAGCGCCTGAACGCTTGCGTACCCAACACCCAAAGCGCATTGGGCGTTACAAAATCGAAGAGGTTATCGGCAGCGGCAGTTTTGGCGTAGTCTATCGAGCCCGCGACGAGCAGCTCAACCGCGTGGTCGCTCTCAAAGTGCCGCACAAAAGTCTAGTCTCTCGCAGCAAAGATGCCGCCGCGTATCTGGCCGAGGCCCAGACGGTTGCGGGGCTTGACCATCCGCACATCGTTCCGGTCTTTGATTTTGGCAGCAGTGACGAGATCCCGTGCTACATCGTTTCCAAATATGTGGACAGCAACAGCCTAGCTACCCAAATTAAGGCAGGGCGGCCAAACTACCTGGCAGCAGCGCGTTTGGTGGCCGCGATTGCCGAGGCCCTGCACGCCGCCCACCGCCAGGGGCTCGTCCATCGCGACGTAAAGCCGGGCAACATCTTGATCGATAGGGAAGGTCGAGCCTACCTGGCCGATTTCGGCCTGGCGCTGCGTGAGGAGAACATCGGCCGCGGACCGAAGTATGCTGGCACGCCCGCTTACATGAGCCCGGAGCAGGCACGCGGCGAAGAGCATCGCGTGGATGGACGCAGCGATGTCTTCAGCCTAGGCTCCGTGTTCTACGAGCTGCTGACCGGACGACAGCCGTTTCGAGCCGCCACCCAAGAGGAACTCTTGCACCGCGTCGCAACGTACGAACCTCGTCCGCCACGCCAATACAACGAACAGATTCCGATAGAACTCGAACGGATCTGCATGAAGGCACTGTCGAAGCGGGCCAGCGATCGATACTCGACAGCGCACGACCTAGCGGAGAATCTCCGCGAGTTTCTCGCGGAGGAATCCGTCCAGCAGCCTGGAACGTCCGGCAGGTTGCTCAACGCTTCGTCCCTCTTTCCCTCCTCACACGGCTCAGGTCCGAGTACGACATTCGCCGGACGCACTTCGCGGGTTCTGGAGTCTGGCAGCCATCCTCTCAATGTTCTGCCCAAAGGCCTATCGTCCTTTGACGAACACGACGCGGATTTCTTTCTCGAACTGCTGCCCGGTCCACGGGATCGCACCGGATTGCCCGATAGCGTGAGGTTTTGGAAAACGCGAATTGAAGAGCGGGACGCGGAAAAAACGTTTTCGGTGGGGCTGATTTATGGCCCGTCCGGTTGCGGGAAGTCGTCGCTCGTCAAGGCTGGCTTGCTCCCCCGACTGTCGCCCGATGTGACGGTGGTTTACGTGGAGGCAACCATCGAGGATACCGAAACGCGGATGCTGAGGGAAATTCTGCACCGTTTCCCCGGACTCCCGCAAAACTTGGGCTTGGTAGCCACGCTGGCCGCCCTTCGGCGGCAAGAATCGGGCGCTACAAGCCAACGCCTGCTGATCGTGTTGGATCAGTTCGAACAGTGGTTACACGCCAAACGGGAAGAACACAACACGGAATTGCTGCAAGCGCTGCGACAGTGCGATGGCCTGCAGATCCAGTGCATCGTGATGGTTCGCGACGATTTCTGGCTCGCCGTCAGCCGGTTCATGCTCGACTTGGAAATTGACTTGGTGCCGGGTCGCAATGTGGCGCTGGTGGACCTGTTCGATCTGGATCATGCCCGCGCCGTGTTGGCCGCGTTTGGTCGGGCTTTTGGCAAGCTGCCGGAATCCGTGAGAGACACGACCAAATCGCAATGGGACTTCCTGAAGCAGTCGATCTTGGGCCTGGCAGAAATAGGGAAGGTGGTGCCGGTCCGACTGTCGCTTTTCGCTGAGACGATGAAGGGCAAACCCTGGACCCCCTCAGCCCTAAAGGAAATCGGCGGAGCCGAGGGCGCCGGAGTCTCGTTTCTAGAAGAAATGTTCCGCGCGCGGACGGCCAACCCACAACATCGCCTACACTTGGAAGGGGCACAACGTGTTCTCCGGGCTCTCTTGCCGGAATCGGGCACAGATATCAAGGGACGCATGCGTTCCTACGACGAACTGCTGCAGGCCTCGGGCTATATCTCCCGCCCACAGGACTTCGACGATCTCATCAGGATTCTCGACAGCGAGAGCAGACTTATCACTCCGTCTGAAAGGGATAGCAGAGCTGACGCGAGCCCGCCCGCCACATACCACGTGCCACTCGCCACCCAAAACTACCAGCTCACGCACGACTATTTGGTCCCAGTATTGCGGAAGTGGCTAACGGCAGGGCAGAAAGCAACCCGGCGTGGCCGAGCGGAACTGCGACTGGTCGAGCGAGCCGCGGCATGGCATGGCAAGCCTGAGAATCGCTACCTGCCAACGTGGTGGGAGTATATCAACATTCGACTCTTCACGCGTTGGCATCAATGGACCGAGCCACAACGGCGTATGATGCGGAAAGCAGGGATGGTACACGGCACGCGATGGGGAACCGCCTTGCTGGTTACGATTCTGATCGCGATCGTCAGCCAGCAGTCCGCATCGAGCGCCCGGCGTCGCCAACTCGATGAGCAAGCCAAGGTCGCTATAGCAGCCATGCAAAACAGCCGCGCCGGCGTCGTTCCGCATGCCATGGCAGACCTGGAGCGGTTTCCGATTGCGTTGGTAATCGAGGAGTTGCAGAAGCGATCAGGCGATAACAGTGAGCGTCAGAAACTTCCGTTGACCTACGCTCTGGCGCACTTTGGCGCCGTGGATGTGGAATTCCTGGTGTCGCAGATTCCGCACGCCGCGGCCGGCGAAGCCGACAATATTGCCACCGCCTTGGGGCACTCGAAGCGTGAATCGCTGCAAGCACTGCATGCGGCCGCCGACGCGAGTGAAGCCACCCAGGACTGGCGACTCAAACAACGGCTGGCTGTCGTTGCGGTTCATCTCGGCGATTTGTCGCTAGCCCAGGACATGTGCCGGCTCGCCAACGATCCGATCCAACGCACCATCTTCATCGACCAGCTCGCTTCTTGGCAGGGAGACGCATCACGGCTAACCAAGATGGCCCGAACGATGGACGATCCAGCCTTGCAGTCCGGAATCTGCCTGGGAATTGGCAGCACTCCGGACGAGCAAGTGACCGAGGAGGCGAAACAGACTTGGTATCCCGTGCTTGTCGAGTGGTATCAACATGCGCCGGACAAGGGAGTCCATAGCGCTGCGAGTTGGGCGCTTAGGCATTGGCAACTCCAACTGCCCGCGATCGACGCGTCCCAACAACCGGCAGACGGATGCGACTGGCACGTCAACAGCATCGGGATGACGATGCTCCAAATCCCGGCAGGGAGTTTCATTCGCCAGGATTTACGTGACTACACCGACCCCTTGATCAAAGGCGAACCGCAGAAGGTCACGCTGACGCGACCATTTCTGATCAGTGATCGGGAAGTGTCGGTGGCGCTGTACCAGCAGTTCCTGGACGATCCGAACTGGCCCCGCTCGGAAAAGCCGAAAGAGGAGTGGCACCCCCATGCGGAAATGCACCGCACACCCGGACATCCCGTTTCCCAGGTCAACTGGAATGACGCCGCGTTCTTTTGCAACTGGCTGAGCCACAAAGAGGGACGGACCCCTTGTTACCGGAGTACCGGCAATAAATGGCGGATTCCAAGCCAACGCGACGGTGAGTTCGACGAGTGGCAACTCGATAGGAGCGCGGACGGTTACCGATTACCGACCGAAGCAGAATGGGAATACGCCTGTCGCGCGGGGACAATCACCGATTATTGCTTTGGCAGCGACACGCGGTGGGCAAGCCAATACGCGGTTTATGGGGCGAATCGGACCGAGATGTGCGGCAGTAAACTGCCCAATGGATGGGGGGTGTTTGACGTCCACGGGAATGTGACGGAATGGTGCCAGGACTTCATGGAACGACACTACGGCGGGTACAAAGAGGTCACCGACCCGCAAGGGCCTGATACTGAATACGAACTCTCGCGTGTCTTACGTGGTGGATGGTTCACCTTAGGCACGCGCAACATCATGTCAGGCACTCGCGATCAAGTGGCCATCTCCGTCTCCGGATTGATGTATGGGTTTCGAGTCGCGCGGACTGTGACGCCATAAACTGACACAAATCGGATTATCGATTGAACGCATCCATGGAGCCTGAACGACTCGATTTCATGACAACCCAGTGGACCATTG
Organism: Pirellula sp.; assembly: GCA_031374925.1. Taxonomy (GTDB): domain Bacteria; phylum Planctomycetota; class Planctomycetia; order Pirellulales; family Pirellulaceae; genus JBKCUI01. Next base: position 30,027 of record JANMHA010000214.1, read on the forward strand.
TCCGAGGTGCGGCAGGTTCGTCCATCGATCGACGGCATTGGGCGTTGGAACAATTATGCAGTCGCTATTGGAAACCGCTGTACGCGTTCCTTCGCAGAACAGGGCA
>JANMHA010000219.1:0-3098 GCA_031374925.1 Pirellula sp.
GAGTCGAAAGGACGATGGTTTTAGTTCGCGCCGCATGTGTTCAATCACTTCGCCGGGCGTGAGGCCAAACTGAAACTGAATCGCATCAAATGTTGTGCGATCCTCCCAAGCCATCTGAGTGATGCGATCCAATTCGCAAAGTCTAAAGTTCATGAGCTGATACTTCTTGTGTAGTGCTTAATAGTCAGCCCAGGAACCTATCCACCGCACAACTACATTGGCTGTGCGGTGCCTTTGGCCAAATCGATAAGCCTTCAGAAACGTTATCGTACCGCTTCTAGGAATCGGTAATCATAAAGAGCTTCTTCTCCTGAAAGTTCACTGAGAATCGCGACTCGTCCGGTAGTCGTAAATGCGAGCTTGAATATCTCCCATTGATCATCGGTAATATCGCCCTGTTGCGAGGTTGCACCGCCCCCTTCCCAGGCAATCGACACGCTTCTTCCGCCGGCAACCGAGTAACTACCGAGACTAGTTATCCGACCAAAATGCCATTCGAAGTTATTTCCAGCATTTCTAGCCTGAGCTGCTTCAAGTGCCTCACCGCCGGACTCGTGAATCTGGTGTTTTACTTTTCCAGAACTCTTCTTTGCCATCGCTGTCTCCTTCGTAGATGTCTATGGAAATTACCCCGACTCTCGACCACAGCTTCATCAGTCTGACTGCTCGGTCGAAACCATCAAAAACGAACATTGTCGAATGCGAACTGATCGATCAGAACCATCAGCAGAGATCTTATATGGGTGCAATTCGATTTCAAGGGGATCGTCCTGAAAAATTGGTGGTCCTTTTTCCATCGCAGCGGATTCGCCCCTCTCACCTAAAATTGTCATTCGTATTCCGCTAGCTGCTCACATAAGCTGGCAGTAAGCTTCTCAAATTGGTTTGCTGGATGCGAGGACGACCAATTCCTTCGAAGGTATCCTGCTTCCTTCGAGACATCGATTCCACAGCTACACTCAAGAGCTAGACTGCTGTTCGTTTCCGTTCGCCATTTGCGACGCAAAATCAGAGTTGGGCTTTAATGTCAGCCGATGGCCAATCGCACTGCAAATCGCTTCGATATTCGACAGAGAGGGAGCGGATCGATAAGTTCTATTTCTTAGCCGGCTTACGAGGTCACGATGGACTCCAGCACGAATTGCAATCGCATTGACACTTTCGCCACTTTTGCAAACCTCGTCAATGAGTTCGCCTAACTGAATCAAAAACGGTGGGTTTGGATTTTGGTCGATACTCATTTTGCCTAACTGGTTTTGGAACAAGGGATAGCGGCGTCCTGTTTCATGGCAACCATTTTTGTGCGCACTACACAGCTAAAGTTTTCTCAAAGAACAGTTCGTCCACAGCGTTAAAACACAGGAGTCGCTCAATTGTTTCGATGGGTAACTGCGAACCTAAAGAAATTTCGCTTCAACTCAGCAACTGCGTGTTTGTCGGACATTCAATTTTGTCTTGGTTGGTGAATTGCAATCGCCAAAATGCAGCTTACTAAGGATGGTCGCAGTGAGGCTTGCACATCAACTGTAGAAGCGTCGTAATCCTGCAGGATCGGCCTAGCACCCTAGCCTTTTCCCTAGGCCGCAATCTTCCCATCCACATGTGGAAGTAGCCGGAGACGGAGTCCAGCGGCTTCCATGAGCTGATTCGTTCCGACGGTGGACATTGGAACTGGCCGCTTGCTGTAGGGCTGATACATCGGATCGTCCTCGCGCGGTTTGCCAATGCTGGTGTAAATGACTTGCTTGCGATGCTTCTTACATTGGGCGCTAAACTGGGCCGAAAGATCAAGATCTTGGGTAGAGGTAATCTTCCGCTGCATGCTGCAGTAATTCGAACTGGAGCATCGCGACTTCAGATCCAGTCGATCCCCGCACGCAGCCAGCCAACTGGGCAGCAACTCGTGACACACCAGAGCGTTGCAAGTCGGACAACAAATAGACGAGCATCTAACCTCGATGGTCATTTGATTGCAGCCAACACTTGGTGGGCAAAAAAGCGCGGTACTCGAGTACCGCATACTATTTTTGAAATTCTTTTGAACCTCTTCGAAATCCTCAAATCGACGCGGTATAACCGAGTATAGGAAGTGGCTATTAGCTTGAGGGTGCATGTAGCGCCCTGTGTCCCGCTTCTGGATAACCTTTTGGAAGAAGATTTATTATGGCTATGCCCAACACGGGTTCTTTTATAGATTGGATGTACCTTGATGCCGAATCGCAGCTAAGCAAACTCAAGGCGGACGGAGTTGAGGTGCAAATCGGTCGTGAATTGATCGACTTAAAGGCACCCGAATTCCTGGAAGACAGGCAAGTTGCCTCTTTGCGTTACGACGGAGGTACCATATACCTGCTAGTTGCAGATGAAAGCGATCCTACTAATAGCGTAGGCACGTCAGTTGATGAACTACCGATGGAATTGCGGCTGGCCATTGTGGCTTCCACCTCCAAGCTAGTTGCTTGCGGTGCTAAAAAGGCTTCCGAGAGCGGCGACGTATCCGAAGAAGACTATGCTAAGATTCAAGATTTTGACGAACTCTGTACTTTGCTCTATGACTGTCAGTTTTCTAAAAGAGCGCCACGCTCGTCAGATGACCGAAATCAAGCAAACCGCGAAGGAGTCTTGAAAGCAGGGGCCGTCTCCTGATGATCCTCACCCGATGAAGGGCTTCCCGCAGGTCGGGTTCCTCAAGCCTCTGGTCAAGAACCCGAACACTTTGGTCGGTGATTACAGCTACCACGACGATCCTGAAGGCCCGGAGCAGTTCGAGTCGAAGTGCGTGCTATATCACTTCCCGTTCGTTGGCGACAAGCTGGTGATCGGCGATTTGTGCAGGGTGACGGGGCCATCGTTGCCGCTCGGTCGGTGGTGGTGAGCGATGTACCGGCCTATTCGGTCGTCGGCGGGAATCCGGCCAAGGTCATCAAGCAGCGGTTCTCCGATGAGGTCGTCAACGAACTGCTGGCGATCAAATGGTGGGACTGGCCGGTGGAAACGATCACTCGGAACCTGCCCGCCATCGTCGGGGCCGATGTTGCGGCTCTGAAGAATGCAAAATGACGGAAGCGAACCATGTCAAAGGTTGTCTTGTTCATCGC
>JANMHA010000285.1:0-20923 GCA_031374925.1 Pirellula sp.
AAACCACTCGCTTGCGCTTCGTGTTATCAATGCGATTAAGCCTTCCGGAAGAATTTGGGAAGGTCGAACTAGTGAGTAAGCACAAGCTAGCGAGCAATCGCAGGAAAAACAGGCGATGGTTCAACCGCCGGCGATGGCTCCCCAGATGATGAAGGGTTCGACTCCGGCTAGTACGGCCTCGGGGAGCGGTGTCTCGGGTGGTTCGTGGGAGACGTCTTTTTCACAAACGAAGTATCGCAAGAGTGGCCGGCGCTGCTTGGTGACGTGGTCTCGAATCGTTCCTCGAAGCATCGGGTAATGAAACTCAATCGCATCGATGACTGTGCTATGTGTGATGGGGCTATCGATATCGAGCGATATTTCATGACCGACCTTGGCGAGTGTCTGCAGGTGGTATGGCATGACGACTCGGATCGCGTACTTCGTCATTTCAGCGTTTGAACCTCGACCGAAAGCACACGTGGCAAGTCATGCACAATGGCAGTCCAGTTATCTCCGCCGTCAGGCGATACATAGACTTGGCCGCCTGTCGTACCGAAATAGATACCACACTGGTCTAACGTGTCGGTCGCCATCGCGTCTCGCAAAACATTCACATAGCAGTCTCGCTGAGGCAAGCCATTCGTGAGCGGTTCCCAATCATTACCGCCGGTTCGGCTACGGAAAACGCGGAGCTTGCCTTCGTGGACAAAATGCTCGGAGTCACTCTTGATCGGCACGACGTAGATCGTCTCGGGCTCGTGTGCATGCACTTCGATTGGGAACCCGAAGTCGGTCGGCAGATTTCCGCTGATGTTCGTCCACTGGTCACCCGCGTTGTCGGTTCTCATTACGTTCCAGTGCAACTGCATAAACACCACATCCGGTCGTGACGGATGCAACGCCAGTCGGTGAACGCAATGACCGATTTCTGCGTCGGGGTCGGGGATGTACTTCGATTTCAAACCGCGATTGATTGGCTTCCAAGAGGTTCCTCCATCGTCGGTTCGGAATGCGCCTGCCGCCGAAATGGCAATATAGATTCTCTGCGGGTTGCTCGGATCAAGTAAGATAGTATGGAGCCCAAGTCCACCGGCTCCAGGTTGCCACTCCGCGCCACGTTGATCTCGAAGTCCAGGAAGTTCCTTCCACGTCATGGCACCGTCGTTTGAGCGGAACAAAGCTGCGTCTTCGGCCCCGGCGTAAACGAGGTCGATGTCCGACGGCGACGGCTCGACGTGCCAGATGCGTTTGAATTCCCAAGGATGCGGCGTGCCATCGTACCACATATGAGTTCCTGGAACTCCTTCGTATACAAACTTGTTGCTGACTCCTGCCGGCATGCCCGTCGGCTCGGGAATCGCTTCACCGCCAGGCTGCTCCCAAGTTTGGCCGCCGTCGTTCGAACGTTGTATGACTTGCCCAAACCAATCACTGCATTGCGATGCATAGATTCGATTTGGGTCGATCGGCGAGCCCTTCATATGGTAAATCGTCCAGCCGGCAAACAGCGGCCCCTGGATGTCCCAATTTTTTCTTGATCCGTCGGACGACAGAATAAACGCACCTTTCGCGGTACCGACAAGGACTCGAACACTGCTCATGGTTTTTCTTTCAATTTGGAGTGCTCCGATTCATCGGAGCTTTTAGAACGCGCTGCGTCCGAACTGCCAGTGACTCTTGACGATAGAGTTTACCGGTTCGGTGTATTTTACCGCCTCGTTGATCAGATTCCAAGTTACCGCAGGGTCGTCTAAAAGCTGGGATGAATCCCAGCACTCCAAATTACGATACGGCTACAACATCGAAATCGTCTAACACCTTCAGTTGATCGATCTTGAATCCATAAATTGTCTGGACTTGCGCCCGGGTTGCTGTCTCTTCAAACCAACGTGCTGAGCACCAGGGATATTGATTCGCAACGGGAACGAGTCCATGCTTGACTGGATTCTGATGCACGTAGTTTAATCTCGCAAGATACGATTTCTCAAAAGTGATTTCCGTTTCCCAAAAGTTGTGCCAGACTTGTCGACCTGACAATTGGTCGGCTTCGTTTACGTTTCCAGCTGTCTCGGCATGCAGTTTTACAAGAAATGGCTTCAGGGTCTCAGCGCTGTCTATTGCATGGCCAACGAAATGGTAGTGATTGGCAAAACAAGCCCAAGCTTCCAGTTGCCAGCCAAACTCTTTCGCTCCAGACAAAAGTTTCTGTTGAAGCATGTGAAGCCGTTCCGTATTGGAAAAATGATGCAGTTTGTGATAGGTGCCTGCAGTAACAATGAATGTTCCTTTACCGTGCAATCGATGGATTGGTGCGTGTGGCCAGTCTATCGGCGTTTTGTGAAGATTGAGAGATTCGCGGTTATTTTGCAGTTCGAGTTTCGCAACCAATCGCTGCACTTCGTCCAGTTGTAATTCAGAAAGGCCTTGCAATCGTTTGGCGATCGATTGAATGCGATCTTGCATGGACTTGCTCCCAAATTTGGAGTGCTCCGATTCATCGGAGCTTTTAGAACCTACCGCGTCCGAACGGCCAGTCACTCATAGCGATAGAGTTTACCGCTTCGGAGATCAGATTCCAAGTTACCGCAGGGTAGTCTAAAAGCTGGGATGAATCCCAGCACTCCAAATTTGACAGCAGAAGCTTGGTAGGCTAGTTTTGTAAGCCCCACTCCCTTTCCCACCTGGTTTTCGGCAACCAATTCGGCGTCGCAATGCTAACTATTCGCGGTAAAGCAAGACGAACTTGTGACGGATTTAGCCGTCGCGATCTCCTCCAAGCTGGTGGGGCTGGTCTTTTCGGGCTATCACTCCCCAAATTGTTAGCGGCGGAGTCGCAATCGTCTGGGCCAAATACCAAGGCTAAATCGGTCATCTTTCTGCTTCTGTTCGGCGGTCCAAGCCAGCTTGAAACCTTTGATATGAAGCCCGATGCACCGGAGCTCATTCGTGGTCCTTTTCGACCTATCGCGTCGCGTACGCCAGAACTGCTCATCAGCGAACACTTGCCCCACACGGCTAATGTATCGGACAAGTTTTGTGTTATCCGAACAATGACACACACGCTCAACGATCACAGCGGTGGTGGTCACTACATCCAGACCGGCAAGAGATGGCACGTTCCGATTGGTGGTGGCTTTAGTCCAACGCCAAAAGACTGGCCGTCAATGGGCTCCATCGTTGAGTATCAAGATCAACTGCAACATGGGATGAGCAAGTCGCTTCCGGGATACATGGTCTTGCCGAATTCGCTTGGTCGGTTGCAGGAAGCAGGACAATATCCTCGGCCGGGTGAGCACGCTGGTTGGTTGGGGCAACGATTCAATCCACTGACTACGCAGGTCGACAAAAAGTCACTGACGGACAACCCCTACTGGCGAGACTGCACAGACGAAGAACTGACTTTTCAATTCGCTGGAATGGCAGCCAACGACTCCATCACGCTCGATCAATGGCAGAAGCGACGATCGTTGCTGGAGCAGTTCAATCAGGAGCGCCGACGTACGGATCGCCTGGTCCAAGCGACGAGCTTCGATTCTTTTCGGCAGCGTGCTTTTGCATTGGTGACTTCCGAGAAGACTCGCGAGGCGCTGAATATTCGTAGGGAATCTGCTGAGCTGCGAGACCGATACGGCAGACACTTGTTCGGCCAGTCCTGTCTGATGGCTCGACGGCTTGTCGAAGCGGGCGTACGATTTGTCACGGTGCACTATGACTGCGTGGATGGTTATAGCTGGGATTCGCATCAAAACAGCAACGATGTCAAACGGCACTTGCTGCCAACCTTCGATCAAGCGTTTGCGGCTCTTATTCGCGATTTAGACGAACGCGGTTTGCTCGCGGAGACGATGGTCGTAGCAACCGGAGAAATGGGTCGCACTCCCAAGGCCAATGCGCAATGGGGACGCGATCATTGGAGTACTTTGTTTCCTGCAGTCGTGGCGGGTGGTGGGGTCGTCGGGGGACGAGTCTATGGCAAATCGGATAAGGAAGCCGCTTACCCAATCGACAATCCTGTATCGCCCGAAGATCTCGCAGCCACCATCTACCATGCGTTGGGTATCCCACACGACCTGCGTGTGCTCAACAGCGAAAATCGTCCCACAGCGATCGTCGATGGCGGCGAGCCCGTCACTGCTCTGTGGAGTTAGATCCGTCTCGGTATTTTTCGTTAAAGAACGATTCTCAATGCACAAGCCTACCATTCCGATTCTCACGCAGTGGTTTGCTTTAACCGCTATATGCATTTATGCGTCAGTCGCCATGTGCGGCGAACCGCTAGCAGCCTGGGATTTCACGAAAGACTTACAGGGCTGGACCGCGAACCCTTTCGTTTCAAATGTGCAGCATTCGTCCGATGGTTTGACGATGGATGTTAAGTCACCTGATCCGTTCTTGACCAGTCCACCTGTCAACAGTCCGGCAGGCCAGTTCCTGGTGGTGACGCTTCGCATGCGGTCGACCGGGAATACAAATGGACAACTTTACTTTGGTCAAGAGTTTTCCGAGGGAAACAGCCGCAACTTCAGTGTTAAGAATGACGGGCAATGGCATGATTATCGTATCTCCATTCCGTCGCCTGGCCACCGCATTCATTTTCGTCTCGATCCGAGCAACACCGATGGCAAGGTGACGCTTGCGTGGATGCGGGTTGAAGCTTACGCTGAGCTACCGAATGATCCTTGGGCGAGTCCCGGTGAACTGCGAAACAAAAAGTTCATCGGCGGCGGTCTCTATACCGTTTATGGCGAAGAAACTGCAATCACTCCAAGATTTTTGGCAACGCATCCCGAGTTTGTCGAAACCTATCCTTTCGACGGTATCGTGCTGCCAGCCTCGCTGTCTCAGGAATGGACAGGCAAACTTGGTTTTACAAAACTTGGAAACCCACTACGGCCTAGTTTTCTGCATGAGCTGCTGTGGAACACCGTTTGCATTCCTGACGAAGCGGTTGCCCAGACTCTCCCGATCGAGTTGTCTGGGGGAATGCAAACTGGGGAAACGTATCGCATTGTTTTAGACTACACGGCAGAGAATCGAGACTTGTCAGCCACACTGACCGCCTTGTCACAACCTGCGGGCAAAGCGATTCGAGTGCAACAGCACTTGCCCGATGCTGCTGGCCAAATAGCCGTCAATGAATTGGGCGTGGCCATTTCCGAAGAGTTTCAAGGCAATTTGACAGCGTAAAAGGAGTATCTATATTTCGTCGAGAAATTGGCTTTTCGCCTCAAATAGGATCATGCAGCGTCTTGCGTGATGTATCTGGGGCAAACCAGATGGCGATCATTCCTAATCCATAGATCAACGAACACATCGTTCCGACAGTCGGATAATCGCCGCTGAGGGCCGTAAATAGCCAACCCGCCAGCAACACTCCTGCTGCGGTTGCAAACCTACCTGAATTGTATGCCAATCCACTTCCGGTCGCTCGCACCTGCGTAGGAAACAGCTCAGGCAAATACACCGCAAGCCAACCAAAGAACAATGTCGCGACCAAGCCTTGCGCAAAGACAATTGGATGGAAGGAAGCTTGTAGCGGCGCGGTAAACTGGAACATGGCGATAGTCAGCAAAGTAGCCGAAAAGCTAATGATCAAATAGCTGCGTCGCCTTCCTAACCAACAGGCCAATTGCGCTCCTGCAAAACTTCCGAGTGTGGCGCCCAAGGCCCACCAACCCTGCGTCGAAGCTTTGTAGCCCGCGTTGGCGGTCCCTGCGATCGAATCCGCCCAGGGGATCATCCACTTACTGGCAGCCCACGCCCCAACCATTGGAATCGAGCTGATCACAATGGCGATCAATGTAATTCGCAAAAGTGGCGGTGTGACCAGATCCCCGAAAGGAGTTGGTTTGCGTTTCGATTTGCCTCGCGATGCCAACCAAGCGGGTGACTCCGGTAACCCCACCAACACAAACACTCCCAAAACGGCTGGTGCGCCTGCCAATTGAAAAACCCAGTGCCATGAATCCGAAGTGATCGGCCACAAGCGAGCTAATTGCGATAGCATCAGAATACCCGCATTCAACCCAGCACTCATCACACCCGACACCAGTGGCCGCGATGCATTCGACCAACACTCCGAAACGAGTGTAATGCCATTCGGCCACACCCCTCCCACACCGAGCCCAACGAAAAATCTAAGAACAAGCATTTGCTCCTGAGTCTTGGCCCAAGCTCCCATGGCAGCGAAAATCGAATAGAACAGAATACTAACCCCCATCGCTCGCGTTCGACCGAATCGATCACCCAAGTTGCCTAAAACGATGCCACCGACGGCTGCTCCCAACAAAAGAGCCGCCGTAAATTTGGCAAACCACTCGCCCCCTAATGTCGGCGTAAAAGCTTCGCCCAGCAGACTTTTGGAGACCGACAACGATGCAACAGGCATCAGCCCCAATTCGACACCGTCAAATACCAGCCCAAGAAACGCAGCGGACAAAATGGCGGCTTTGGCTTTTCGTGAAAGCGGGATCTCACTCATCTTCATGCTTTCGATAAACTTCGATGATCGAACTGTTATCCAATCCGCCATACCCGGCCGACACGGCCTTCTCCAGCAGTTCGCGATGTGTCTGCGACATCGGCAGTTCAAGCCCAGCCGTTGCTGCGGAACTTAAGATGATGCGAACGTCCTTCAAATGTTGAGACAACTTTGCTTGCACGCTGAAGTCGTTCGTTAGCATTTTGTCCCCCTTGACATCCATGACGCGCGAATAAGCCGCGCTACCTCGAAGTATCGCTAAGGCCGATGCGGGATCCACTCCGATTGCGCGGGCATACGATAAACCTTCCGCAAGCGCAATACGATTCAAACCGAGGACCAGGTTGCTGACCAGTTTCATTCGCGAGGCGCTGCCGCTTTCGCCCGTGTAGTAGACCGTCGTGCCAAGCACCGGCCACAAGTTGGCACAAGCATCAAACGTGGCCCGATCTCCCCCGACCATCACCATCGCTTCACCACGTCGCGTTTGTTCGCTGGAACCGGAGATCGGAGCATCTAAATAGCGAACACCGAATTCTGCTAGTCTCTTGCCCATCGCAATGCAGTCATCCGGCTCGCCGGTTGTGGTATCGATTACGACTTGCGATGACCTTAGCCCTGATTTCAACTGCTCAATCACTTCGGCAACCACTTCGCTTGAATACAAGCTTAAGACTACACGTTCGCAATCGAGAATTGGATTGTCGCTCCACACGGCTCCGATTGCGATTAACGGATCGGCCTTCTCTTTAGACCGATTCCAGACGTGAACAGGATAGCCATGTTCACGGAACCGCTCCGTAATGGCTGTACCCATCAGCCCCAAGCCGATAACGCCAATCGGTTGTTTCGTCGCGGCCATTTTATAGAGTTCCTGATTGAACTTGGGTGCATTTGGACACACGATGCGTCCCACGAGAAGGATTTGTGCTGCCCGCTCGTCAACACTTACTGCTATTCTAAGTGGACGGCACTTGGAATGTGCCTACTACTTTGACTTTTGTCGGCTGTGTCCAGATAATCGTGTTACATGACCTGGAATTTGCGAAGGGCGACAATGCATTCCGTGCGGTTTTTCTTCGGGGTTTCAACTACAATGGAGGATCCCGATTCCCCGCCTTAGGCTCCCACCATGCATCTCCAGAAAGCCAAATGTTCTCGCGTCAATCGATGCCCGAGTGCCTGCATTCTAATCATCGTTTCATTCTTGAGCTGCAGTTTTTCGAATTCAGGACAAGCAGGCGAACCAGACGTCGCCCATCGGGTTTCGTTCAAACGCGATGTTCGGCCGATCTTGTCTGACCACTGTTTTGCCTGCCATGGTCCCGACCAGAATCGTCGCGAAGCCGAACTTCGACTCGACACCCACGAAGGGGCAAAGGGTGCGATCGACGTCGCAGACCCTGCCGCTAGCGAAATCGTTCGAAGGCTGCTGTCGCATGACGACGACGTTCGGATGCCCCCTACCAAGTTCAACAAGAAACTATCGCCGGAACAAATCGCGAAAATAAAACTCTGGATTGAACAAGGGGCCTCGTGGGACGAGCATTGGTCATTCACGCCGTTGGTCAAGCCACTGGTTCCCAAAGTCCAAATCGCTGAGGGCTCACAACCTCATAACCCTATCGACGCTTTCATCCAAAGCCAACTCATCGAACGAGGATGGAAGCCTGCAAAGGAGGCCGATCGGCGGACACTTATTCGCCGCGTCACCCTGGATTTGACGGGATTGCCTCCCACGCTTTCCGATGTGGAGAACTTTCTAGCAGATTCCTCACCGACGGCGTACGAAGACGTGGTCGCACGACTTCTGCAATCCTCCGCATTCGGTGAACGCATGGCTTGGGATTGGCTTGACGCGGCCCGATACGCTGATACCAATGGGTACCAGGGAGATAGGGAACGAACCATGTGGCCGTGGCGAGATTGGGTCGTAAAAGCCTTCAACGAAAACTTGCCCTTCGATCAATTTACAATCTGGCAACTGGCTGGCGACATGCTACCAACGGCCACCGTCGAACAGAAATTGGCAACCGGATTCTGCCGCAATCATATGATCAACGGCGAAGGTGGCCGAATCCCCGAAGAGAATCGAGTCGACTACGTCATGGACATGACCGAAACGATGGGTACCGTCTGGCTCGGCTTGACGCTGAATTGCTGCCGCTGTCACGATCATAAATTCGACCCCGTCAAACAACGCGAGTACTATCAGCTTTTCGCCTTCTTCGACCAAGCCACCGTCAATGGCGGTGGCGGCGATCCTCAAACGGCTCCCACACTTTCTATCCCCAGCCCCGATCAACAGGCCGAGTTGAAAACACTTGATGACCAAATTGAGAATGCTAACGCTCAACTCAAATTCCGGACCGAGCAGCTTTCATCTAAATATGCGAATTGGGAAAGCGAATTGCGTCAAACGATGGCTATCTCGCCATGGAAACTGCCTGAAATTGGAAAAACATCTGCGTATCGGCAGAATCTGAAAATCGAATCCGACCAAACTATCCTGGCGTCTGGAGAGAATGCAGCGAACGATATCTACACCATTGAATGGAAGCCCACGGAAAGCCAGGTCGCGGCGATTCGACTCGACGCTTTGCAGCACGAAAGCATGACTAAAAACGGCTTGTCCCGTGCAGACAGCGGTAACTTTGTTTTGACCTCATTTGAGATTTTTCTCGAAACCAATGGAGCTACCAACCCGTCGGCAGACAAGAACGGTCCTGTTCGCAAACAGCTCAAGATCAGAGATGCCAAGGCAACCTTGGAACAGCCAAATCACAAGATCCAATTCGCGTTCGACGAGGATCCGAAATCGGGCTGGGCTGTTTGGAAGGGACAAACAGTCGACCGTTCGCATAGCGCTGTTTTCTATCTGAGCGAATCGGTTACCCTCGAAAAAGAGGATCGATTGGTCGTGGTAATGAAACACGAGTCTTCGAACGCTCAACACAACATCGGCCGATTCCGGTTGACTACATCCAAGACAGACACAGCGGGTCTCGAAGATAACGATTCATTGTTGGAGGCGGTCCTTTCGAAGAAGGATCTAGAGCTTTCCAATGCCGACCGAACATTGCTCACGAAACGGCATCAACAATCCGACGACGAATTTCGCTCGCTTGAAAAACGCGCCAAATCTGTCGAAGAGAAACGAAAAGCAATCCAGTCAGCCATCCCCAAAGTCATGGTGATGGAGCATAACAAAAACTATCGCGAGACTTTTGCACTTCAGAGGGGACTTTATAATCAGCCAGGCGACAAGGTTTCCGCCAACGTCCCAGCAAGCTTGCCTCGCTTGGAAGCCAATGCACCTGCCGACCGCTTGGCCATGGCGAGATGGTTGGTATCAAAGGAACAGCCCTTAACTGCCCGAGTCATTGCCAATCGATTTTGGCAACAATTGTTCGGTATCGGTTTGGTGAAGACCGTGGAAGACTTTGGTTCTCAAGGTGAAATACCTCGTTACCTTGACCTGCTCGATTGGCTGGCTGCGGACTTCCGCGACAGCGGTTGGGATACGAAGCGTCTGATCAGCACGATAGTTTCTAGCCAAGCGTATCGCCAGTCATCAAGTTTTCTGGATTCGCAAATGGCCATCAATGACCCAGAGAATCGGTGGATTGCGCGTGGTCCACGATACCGCATGCCGAGCTGGATGTTGCGAGATCAAGCACTTGCTGCCAGCGGACTGCTGGTTTCTAAAATGGGGGGTGAGGCTGTCAACGGCTACCAACCCGAAGGGGTATGGGAGGAAGCAAGTTTCGGCAACAAAAAGTACAAGCAGGCTGTTGGCGATGCGCTCTACCGACGGAGTCTGTACATTTACTGGCGACGTATCATCGGCCCCACGATGTTCTTCGACAATGCGTCGCGGCAGTTTTGCACGGTCAAGTCCGTGCGAACCAACACTCCTATGCATGCTTTATTCACATTGAATGATGTTACATTCGTAGTAGCGGCTCGAGCACTCGCCACACAAGCCCTCACACACGATGGGACTGATGATGCCGCCAAGATAGATTTGGTTTATCAACGGGTACTGTGCCGCCATGCAATGGAGAAGGAGAAGAGCGTGTTGATGGCTGCTTTGAATCGAAGCCGCAAGCAGTTTCTTCAATTCCCTGAACAAGCCAATGACTTACTATCAATTGGTGATTCGAAGATCTTGGAAGGAACAAACCGACAAGAATTGGCAAGTTGGACGGCGCTTTGCCTAGCGGTGTTCAATCTGGATGAGACCCTTTCCAAAGAGTAGCCGATGAAACCATCACTGGAATCGTTAAATCGAATTGCAACCCGGCGGGCTTTCTTTGGTGAAGCGACTACGGGTGTTGCGACCGCTGCGCTGGCGACACTTCTGCATGATCGCTCTTTTGGAGTTGAACCATCCAAAAACACCGCTACACGCATTGGTGGGCTTGCCGAATTGCCTCATTTTGCATCCAAGGCAAAGCGAATCATCTATCTCTTTCAAAACGGCGGGCCATCCCATGTTGAGTTGTTTGACTGGAAGCCAGCCATCGAGCAGATGCATGGCCAGCCAATCCCGTCCGACTACGTCAAGGGCCGTCGTTTCAGCACGATGACTGGCGATGCAAACAATAAACTGATGCTGTCCCCGGTTGAACCCTTTGCTCAGCATGGGCAATCCGGTGCATGGGTAAGTAAGTTCCTCCCGTACACGTCCAGAATCGTGGATGACTTGTGCTTCATCAAGAGCATGCATACGGACGCTGTCAATCATGCGCCAGCCATCTCCTTCCTGTTAAGCGGTGCACAGATTCCAGGTCGACCGACCTTGGGGGCCTGGATGACTTATGGCTTGGGAACGGAAACCGAAAATCTCCCTGCCTTTGTGGCTATGACGAGTGTCAGTAAGAACACGAGTTGCGGACAAATTTTCTACGACTTCTATTGGGGAAGCGGATTTCTGCCATCGAAATTCCAGGGCGTCAAGCTTCGTGGCAGCGGCGATCCGGTTCTTTATCTTTCGAATCCGAAAGGGATGTCGCAAACGATGCGTCGTGAATGGTTGGACGACATCGCGACTCTTAACCACCTAAAATTGGAACAAATGGCTGATCCGGAAATCGAAACGCGCATTGCTCAATACGAAATGGCGTTCAATATGCAAACGAGCGTCCCGGAACTCGCGGACCTTTCTACAGAATCCAGGGAGACACTGGATCTGTATGGACCGCAAGTGGAAGAGCCTGGAACGTTCGCTCATAATTGCTTGATGGCAAGGCGACTTATCGAGCGCGGCGTTCGCTTCGTCCAGGTCATGCATGCGGGGTGGGATCAGCACAACAGCTTGACCACGGAGTTGTACACGCAATGCAAAGATACCGATCAACCGAGTGCAGCACTCGTATTGGACTTAAAACGAAGAGGCCTACTCGAGGATACGTTAGTGGTCTGGGGCGGTGAGTTCGGCCGAACCCCGTTCATTCAAGGAGACATTAACAATCGCCCGAGGTGGGGACGAGACCATCACCCTTATGCTTTTACGTTATGGATGGCCGGCGGTGGTACTCGAAGTGGCTTGAGCTATGGCCAGACCGATCCCATTGGGTTCAATGTTGCCGAAAATCCAGTTCATGTTCACGACTTTCAAGCTACGATCATGCATCTGCTAGGCATTGATCATGAGCGACTGACGTATCGATTCCAAGGACGGGACTTTCGACTGACCGATGTCCACGGCCAAGTCGTTCGGGATGTTTTGGCCTAAAAATTCGATCGGGCTGGACTATTGGTCAGCCAGCGAAAACCACAAGCAGCGCGTGTGGCACGCTCAGAGAGATAGAGATGGGCGTGGTGGAATTTAGGCTATGGTCTCTAGCGACTCACCACGCCCTTCGTGAACTCAGGGACGTGCCACACAAAATACATGTCGCTATCCCGCGTAGACACTTATTGGTTAAACTAGACTTCGACGTTCGGCACAGCAAAGCCGAAATCTATCCTTCCAATGACACCCATCCTATTCACCAAGGCGACTTTTCCCATGCAACGATACTTTTTACAAACACTCATCGCAACCGCACTGCTCATCGCAACCGCCATCTTCCTTCCGAGCCTGGCGATCGGCCAGGAGTCGGTCAAGAAGCCAGCGCCCCTGAAAGTCCTTTTGGTTGCGGGCGGTTGCTGCCACGACTACGCAACGCAAACGAAGTTGCTCAAGGAAGGGATCGAAAAGCGAATCCATGCGGCCGTCACCGTCGTGTACAACGATGACAAGACGACCAAAGCGACATTTGACATTTACAAGTCCGATGACTGGGCCAAAGGATACGACGTCGTCATTCATGACGAGTGCTCAGCAGATGTCACCGAACAGCCTTACGTTAGCCGCATTCTCGCTGCCCACAAAGCCGGAACGCCTGCCGTAAATTTGCACTGTGCGATGCACAGCTACCGTTGGGGCGACTTCCGTAGTCCAGTCGATCGGGGAGCCGACAACGCAGGCTGGTACGAGATGATTGGAGTGCAGTCGACCGCGCATGGCCCGAAAATACCAATCGATGTTGTTCATAGCAATTCCGAACACGCAATCACCAAGGGGTTTGCAGATTGGACGACGATCGATGAAGAGCTTTACAACAATGTGCGTGTTTATGAGGGAACAACGGCGCTTATCACGGGCAACCAAATGACGCCGCCCAGCAAGAACGAACTCAGTAAAGATCCGAACGCGAAAGCCAAGAAAGTCAACTCCGTGGTGGCGTGGACAAATGAATATGGTCCGAACAAGACCAAGATATTTAGCACGTCGCTTGGGCATCAAAACGAGACCGTAGGGGACTCACGCTACCTGGATCTTGTCGTTCGAGGCGTGTTATGGGCTAGCGGTAATCTAACCGCCGACGGCAAACCTTCGGCGGTCTTTGCTAAGTAGTGCACAATTTGGAACGTGGCGGATGCTGCCAGCATCCGAGCCGACGCTAGCAGCGTCGGCCACGGCAGTGCGATCCAAAAGCTGGGATGAATCCCAGCAATCCAAATTTCGTTACAATGCTCAATGAATAGCCTAGTTTATTTCGCTCCCCACCACTTGAACCGATCAATGCCCTCTCCTATTTCGCTCGGTCTCGACTTCGGCACCGAATCCGTTCGCGCGATCCTCGTCGATGCCGAGGGAAAACAACGTGGTATTGCAACAAGCGAATATGCTTATGGGCAAATCACCGATCGGCTCCCCGGTTCGGCAAAGCCCTTGCCGCCGCGATACGCGTTGCAATCGCCCAGCGACTGGCTTAATTCCGCCGCGAATGCCACGCGGGCGGTGATCGCCCAAGCAGGAATTTCGCAAGACGACATCGTCGGTATCGGAGTCGATTTTACAAGTTGCACAATGCTGCCAACGACCTGCGATGGTACGCCGCTCTGCGAACTGGAAGCGTTCAAGCAAGTTCCACTCGCATGGCCAAAACTCTGGAAGCATCACGGAGCGATTGAACAAACCGAGCGGCTCAACAGGATCGCGAAACAGCGCAACGAATCTTTCTTGCGACGGTACGGGGGCACGATCGGATTGGAATGGTTCTTTCCAAAGATGCTCGAGACGATTGAGTGCGCGCCGCAAGTTGCAGCTACTGCCGAGGTTTGGTTAGAAGGCGGTGACTGGTTTGTGTGGCAACTCGTAGGTGGCCCAGCAGAAACCCTAACACGATCCACGTGCCAGGCTGGATACAAAGCCATGTGGTCCGTCAGTGACGGCTATCCCTCGAGCGATTACTTGAACGCCGTCCATCCAGAACTTGCTCGGGCCGCACGTGAGTGCTTGCCAGGTATCATGCGTTCGCCAGGCGAGCGTGCAGGCAAACTCACCGCCAAGATGGCGGAACGACTTGGACTTCTCGCGGGGACACCTGTCTCTACCGCGATTATCGATGCACACTCCGCGGTCCCCGGCGTCGGTGCTGCTGAGCCAGGCACCTTGGTTATGGTGCTTGGTACCAGCAGTTGTCACATGCTCAACTCAAAAGGCCTTTCCGAAGTCCCTGGCGTTGCAGGCATTGTCGACGGTGGTATTCTGCCAGGCATGTTCGGCTACGAAACCGGACAAGCCGCAGTCGGTGACGCGTTCGCTTGGTTGCGCCGATTGCTAGGGCTAGATACCTTTGAATCGATCGCCTCCGCTGCGAGACAATTGCCACCGGGAGCTGAGGGGGTCCAATGCTTGGACTGGATGAACGGATGTCGCACTCCGCTGATGGACGGTGCGCTTCGCGGAGCATTCACTGGCCTAGGCCTTGAACATGGTCCACAACATTTGTATTTAGCGTTGATGGAAGCGTCCGCCTTTGGGCTCCGCTGGATTGTCGAACTGCTTCGCGATGGTGGAGTCGCAATCGATCGCTTGGTCGCCACCGGTGGACTGCCCCATCACAACCGAGGAATCGTCGAAGTGTACGCTGATGTGCTCGGCCTCGACATTGAAATCCATCCCTCCACCCAAGGCCCAGCCGTCGGAGCGGCAGTGTTGGGCATGATCGCCGCCGGACCGCAAGCGACTGGGTTTCAATCCGTGATCGATGCCGCCACGGCCATGGCGAGCGTTAGTCAAAACGAACGAGACATCGTCTACCCACGTCCTGACCGCTCTGAACTTTATAATCACCTTTACAAAAACTACCGCCGCCTTGCAGCGCATATTGTCAACCTAACCGAATCAACATGACCACACAAGAAACCAAGCCAACCATCACCCTCGTCGCTTCGGGCGATCTTCGAGACTCCGCCAACCGCGTCTGCTGGGCGGCGCAACAGGAGATGGAACACCAACTCACCGCTGCTATCGCCAAATTTGGCCATCAAGTAAATCGAGGCCACAGTTTCGATCCAGCCCGAGGCCACGGCTTCATCCGATCGCAACGACAAGGCATCGAAGTTTTCAAAACCATCGATCCCAACGCCCCGCTGATCGTGGCCGAAGCCGTCTGGCAATACTCACATCATGTACTGGCCGGCTTGATGACGCACAAGGGCCCAATCCTCACCGTCGCAAACTGGTCAGGACAATGGCCAGGCCTTGTCGGACTACTCAACCTCAATGGCTCCTTGACTAAGGCAGGCGTGAAATACAGTTCACTCTGGAGCGAAACCTTCACCGATGCACCCTTTATCAGCAAGCTCAAGACGTGGCTTGAAACCGGCACCGTGACCCATGACACTTCCCATGCCAAGCCGCTTAACGCCAGTCTTTGTGATCCCAAAGCAGTGTCCGTTGGCAAACAAATTGCAGCTACGTTGCGACGCGACAAAGCAATCTTGGGTATCTTCGACGAAGGCTGTATGGGGATGTTCAACGCCATCATCCCTGACGCGTTACTCAATCCGCTAGGCGTGTTCAAAGAAAGGCTAAGCCAATCGGCACTTTATTATGAAACCCGCCAAGTCAGCGACACCGAAGCGCAAGGTATTCGTTCTTGGCTCGACCAACACGGCATGACTTTTCACACCGGCCCCAATCATGCAACAGACTTGACCGACGCACAGATCCTCGATCAGTGCCGCATGTACATCGCTGCACTTCGCATTGCCGACGACTTTGGTTGCGACGCGATTGGGATTCAATATCAACAAGGGCTAAAAGACTTGTTACCTGCCAGCGATCTGGTCGAAGGGATGCTCAACGACTCGGTTCGACCACCGGTCATGTCGCGCGACGGCTTGCGAGAGTTGTATGCAAATCGACCGCTGACGCATTTCAACGAAGTCGACGAATGCGCAGGCTTGGACGGACTGCTAACCGATCGCGTCCATCGGGCGATCGGACAACCTGTCGAGAACACATTGCATGATCTGCGATGGTCCGATCGAGATGCTTCAGGCACGGTGGACGATGAAGTCTGGGTGTTGGAGATCAGCGGCGCGGTGCCAGCATCTCACTTCGCGAAGGGCTGGGCAGACGCCGAAGGCTTTCGACAACCAGCCATGTATTTTCCGTCGGGCGGAAGCACTATTCGCGGGATTTCCAAACCTGGTGAAGTGATTTGGTCGCGAATCTTCATCGCCGACGGTCGATTGAAAATGGACCTGGGGCGGGCTACGGCCATCGAATTGCCGAGAGCCGAAACCGAACGCCGCTGGAATGCGACGACGCCGCAGTGGCCGATCATGCATACCGTGATTCACGGCGTTACGAGAGATCAAATGATGGCCAGGCATCAAGCCAACCACATCCAAGTCGTCTACGCTAACAGTGCCGCCGAAGCCGATATTGCAATGCAAGCCAAGGCGATCGCCGCCGCTGAGCTCGGCATGGAAGTCGCAATTTGTTCAAGTACGTATTTGGAGTGCTGGGATTCATCCCAGCTTTAAGAACACGCTGCGTTATGTAGTACTAAGTCTTCGCAGTTGCAATCTGCTTGCTGTTTTTCCAAGAAGGCTTCCACCGCGGGACGATCTTAAAGCTCCGATGAATCGGAGCACTCCAAATTTGATTCATCCCAGCTTTAAGAACACGCTGCGTTATGTAGTACTAAGGCGTTGCAGTTGCAATCTGCTTGCTGTTTTTCCAAGAAGGCTTCCATCGCGGGACGATCTTAAAGCTCCGATGAATCGGAGCACTCCAAATCAGTCGATATGAATAACCGCCTTCATGACGCCTGCATTGGGGTCCAGCCAATTTGGAAATTCTTTCGGAACATCGGCGAAGTTCGCATGATGCGTGATCCATGGATTTGTATTGATCTTGCCCGCTTCGATCAAGGCAATGATACGCGTGAAGTCTCGTGATAGGGCGTTGCGACTTGCCATGAGCGTTATCTCTCGACGATGGAAGCAAGGTGCATGTGGGAACTCAAGATTCTGCTGCGTGATCCCTACGTACACAACCCGGCCTGCAAAGGCCGCGAACTCAAATGCACGCACCATCGACCTGTTGTTACCCGTTGCATCGATCACGACATCCGCCCTTTGTCCTTTCGTCATCGTTTCCAAGTTAGCGATGTCGGTCTCGTCGTTCCGAATCAAGACAATGTCCGGAACACCCATGGTGTTTCGAACAAACGCCAATCGGCTTTCGCTGATGTCTGCCACAATCGGTCGAGCGCCGGAAAGTTTTACAAACTCGAGGGCTGATAACCCGATCGGACCCGCTCCGATGACCAAGACATTTTCACCTGATTTGCACCCGCTGCGGTCGACGGCATGGCACCCGATGGCCAAGGTCTCGACCAAGGCTGCTTGTTCCATAGTCAATCCGCCTGCAAGATGAAGTTTGCGGGCAGGCAAAAGGATGCGTTCGGTTAAGCCACCGTCACACATCACACCCAACGTTTTGTGATGCTCACAGCAGTTGGTGAAACCTCGACGACACGAGTAGCACTGCTGGCAATTCAAGTAGGGCTCGACCGAACAACGATCACCGGGCCGCACGTTGGTGACTCCGTCCCCAACTTCCAGTACTTCGACGCCCAACTCATGCCCAGGAATTCTTGGGTACGAAAAGAACGGAAATTTCCCCAAGTAACCGCCGAGATCCGTTCCACAAACACCCACGCGATGGACTCGAACCAAGACTTGTCCGGACTCAGGCGATGGTGGCTCAGGGATGTCAATGATCCTCCACGATTCCGGCTTCTCGAGCTGCAATGCTTTCATGATGAAATCTTTCAGTTGTTTTCGGGCAGGCCTTCACGATGTCCGATATTTCTAACCGGCGCAAGAATGTCGATAACCTCAGACATCAGTGCCTTGTCTACAGGGGAATCAAGCCATTGAACCCATTTGCGAATGTTGTTGGGGTTAGCGCTGCCTGCGATTGTGGTGGTCATGTCAGGATTGGCACAGGAAAACTGCAAAGCGAGTTGCGCGATGTCGACGCCACGCTTTTGGCAGTGCTCGGCTGCCTTTCGGGCTGCAGCTTGTACTTCCTTCGGATCGCGAAACCAAACCGGTAATGTCGCGTTGGTTAGCAACCTAGCCGCAAACGGACCACCGTTCATGATACCGATGTTCTTCGCCTTGAGCTTCGGCACCAATTCGTCGGCCAAACGTGTGTTTTGAAGCGTGTATTGGTTGTAGGATAAAATGCAATCCAGTTCCGCTTGCGAACTGACCACATCAAAAATCTTCATCGGGTAGCCGCTAATGCCTACGAAGCGAACTTTGCCCGATTGCTGGATGCGACGCAATGCGGGTAGTGTCTCGTCGATGATTTGTTGGAGGGGCGCGAACTCGATGTCATGGCACAGAATGATATCCAGATGGTCGGTTCCGAGTCGGTGCAAGCTGACATCGACGCTTTCCGCCACACGTTTGGCAGAGAAATCAAAATGACCCACATCGTAACGGCCTAGTTTCGAACAAAGGGTGTACTGGTCTCGTGGAACCTCGCGAAGGGCGATGCCCAGCAACACTTCGGACATGCCACGTCCATAGAACGGCGATGTGTCGATGAAGTTGAGACCAAGCTCCAGCGCAACGCGGACACTTTCAAAGATTTCGTCCAACTGAACGCTACGAAACTCAGCTCCCAGCGACGAAGCGCCAAAGCTCAGGATTGGCAGTTCAAGACCTGTTTTGCCTAATATTCTCTTTTCCATAATCAGTTCGTTGGTTTGAGGTCGGGATTCATCGGACGATCGCAATTCAAGGATCTCAGTTTAGGAACAGCGGCTTGAGATGCCGATCAAAAATGTTCGTAGTCACTTGTTCGCCGACGATTGCAGCGTTGGACTTGAGCAAATCCGTGAAGCGATGGCCGGACTTGGCAGCCACTTTAAAAGAGACATGCAACAACTGGCGGACGTTGGCATTGAATCGGGGATCGTCGGGAATGTGCCGAATGGTACTGGCAAAGTGCCCGCCGTCCCACAACGCGACCTCTGCTGCCGGCGGCAATCGGGATTGGTCGATATCGATGACGCTGGCGTACGGAGCGCAGAATTCATCAATGTGCTCAAAAGCGTAGGCGTAGATCTCTTTGGCCAGCAATAGACCATCCCCTCCCGCTTCTGCAAGACCGATCAACTCCTCAAGCCAAGTTGTCCCGGCAGTCTTGAGGTGGATGCCCGCACCTGTGGTTCGGAGTGCTTTTCGAATGATCGGATAGAGGCCAAATTTGTCGCTGCCGCTATGGACACTGAGTTTCAGATTGGAAGGCAAGCTATATTGCCCAATCGCGAACTGAATGACGGCTAGATCGTCGAAGAATTCGCGTTCGAACTGCGTGAGATCACCAACATAGTCAACCCCTTTGTTAAATCGACCGGTGAATTTGGGGGCGATGGTTTGGATGGGTAACTTTTCGTCTGCGAGAGCAGCCAAGATGATCAACAGTTCAGGTGGAGTTTGCGGCGAGTCGGTTTCATCCATCGACACTTCAGGGACAAAATTTCCGACCCCTTTCTTGCTTTCGATGTACCGATAGATATCTCCGGCCCGACGCGTTGCCAGCAGGTATTTACGAGCCACTCGTTCGACCTCATCGCGGCCGATTCGTAAAGGAGCTTCTATTCCCGGGACAGAGATTGGGCTCAACAACTCGGGATGTCGTTGTACGAACTGCGATAGGTCTGCCTCGCTACAGGGCTTGCCAATGGAATCTGCCACATCGATGGTAAAAAAATTGGAGCAGGCCAAGAATCGATCGACCGTGTTCAATTGGATATGATCGGCATCGACATACCATGGATGATTCCATCCCAGGTCGGCTACTGCGGTTTTAGCCGACTCGTAGACGCTTTGCGGTTCCGAGCCGATGAAAGCATGTTCGCGATTGGACTTGTTCCAGACCGGTACAACGACGGATCCTGGCTTAGGATTCATTTGTTCAGTCAGCTTGAGAAATGCGACAAGTTGCGCTTTGGCTTGGTGAGCAAATCGATCGCCCACCCCAAACGAATAGGGTTCTAAAACAAGCATGGGTGTACCTTTTCGGAGAGTGAATCGGACAGATTGTTATCGAATTCGCACCTTTAGAACATGGCAAGACCTGACTTTTGCAAAGCAATTTTTTACCTCCCGTAGAGCAGGCGGCCAGCTTGTTACTACGCTGGAAAAACAAAGGGAGGGCGAGGCTCCTGCCGATGTCGATCAATCAATCGCACGAACTGGACGGGGCGTACAAGATAGTTGGCTTACCAGTGCAGTTTGAGGTGGTACACGGATAGGCTGTGAATTTATTCGCAAGGCGCAGTACTTTGTCGCCTTTTGCTCCGCAAAAGTGTGTTAACTAGGCGTACTTTCGCGGAGCGAAAGGTGACAATGGTAAATTCACAGCCTAGGAGCGAAGGCGACAATTGCGTGTGGCACGCCCAAAGCGAAGCGTGGGCGTGAGAACTGTGGCAAATGGTACTAGCTAGCTAGTGTCTGTCCGGAAAAGGCTTTCTCCGCGTTTTTTCCAATTCGAACCGCCGATTTGGCGACACGAAGAATGAAAGGGCATCGTTATTTTCTTTGGAAATTCTGGTAAGAGCGACGCTTTTTCGCATCGCTCCC
>JANMHA010000288.1:0-44884 GCA_031374925.1 Pirellula sp.
CCTAGGCGTCTCGACTTTTTCTACCCGGATCTGTCTTCTGAGTCGAGGTCCGTGAATCCGTATTTCCTCCAATCTCCATCGACCTTGGTTGGTGGAAGCATGACTGGCCAGCTAGCCAATGACGCGATGATGCGAAGCATCGCTCTCCACCTTAGGACTGGCACGTCATTCCCAAATAACCAGGCTATGTATGGGTTGCACAGTTGGAATCGTGGGTGGCACCGTGCGAATTGGTGCTTCCCTGCAACACGAAGGCAATCCTGATATGCTAAAGTACCATCCCCTTGCTTAAGATAATGAAAATGAAACTCGCACACTGTTTACTCATCACCCTAATGCTGGCACCACTGTCCGCACTGCATGCTGCGGAGGCAAAGTCTGCCAAACCTAACATCATCTTCCTGCTCGCTGACGACTCTGGCTTTGCGGACTTCGGTTGTTATGGGCATCCGTATGCGCGGACGCCGAATATCGACAAGCTTGCGGCCGATGGTGCGCGCTTCACGCAGTTCTATGCAACCGGAGTCACCTGCTGCCCGACGCGCACAGGCTTGATGACCAGCAAGTGGCCTGCCTCGTATCCCACTTACCCTGCGAACGGCGGCTTTGCGGATCGCGTGACGATCACCGAATTGCTGCACAAGAACGGTTACGCGACGGGACACTTCGGCAAGTGGCACATCGGGCCAGACGATCAAGCGAAGCCTGGTACCTATGGGATCGACGTCATTAGCTCAGGATCAGGTGCGGCAAAGAAGAAGAACACCGCCGGTCGCGACGCGCCCATTTACGACGAGGCCATTAAGTTTATGGAGCAGCACCAAAACGGACCGTTTTATATGAACGTCTGGGGCCATGTTTCGCATCACAAGGTCGATCCGCCGCAGACATACATCGATCTATTTAAGTATGTGACTGTGGACGAGTCGAGGTTCGCTGAGCCGATGCAGGAAAAATTCGCCGCTTGCAAAGCCCTAGGTGGCGACGTGAGCGAGCACATGCGGGCTTACCTTGCAGACATTCACTCCCTGGATGAGGACGTCGGTCGGCTTTTGAAAAGGCTGGATGAACTCGGCCTGCGCGGGAGCACCATCGTGGTCTTTTCGAGCGATCAGGGTGCGGCCCCCATCCGCACCGACGGCAAAAAGGATGGCGGCAATAAAGATGACTCAGACAACTCGAGACTTAATGCCATGGGCTACAGCGGCATTTATCGCGGTGGCAAGCACGGGATGTTTGAAGGGGGCGTCCGCGTGCCTTGGATCGTGCGATGGCCGGGCCATGTGCCCGCGAATCACGTGGACGACAAATCCGTCATCAGCGGTGCCGACTTCCTGCCGACCCTGTGTGCCATCGCCGGAATAAAGATCAGCGAGAACAACTTCGATGGCGAAGATGCCTCTGTTGCCTGGCTGGGGAAAGGTGAGCATGTTCGCACCAAACCACTGCTGTGGAAAACCAGTTCCGCAAACAGTGACGCCGGTATCCGCGAAAGCCAGTGGAAGCTAATCCACCCGACACGCAAGAACGGAGCCGAACTCGCGCTCTACGACATCGTCAACGATCCGAGCGAGAAACATAACCTCGTTTCGAAGCACCCCGACATTGTAAAGAAACTCTCGGCCAAAGTCGATGCCTGGGTCGCCACGTTGCCCAAGGAATACATCAAGACGGACGACAAGGACAAGTAAGCCATGAATCAGGGAACTCTTACGGTTCGACTCCTACTCTTCTCCCTTTTCTGCATAGGATTACACGAGGGAACACTGCGAGCGGATCACCCGAACGTCCTGCTGATCATGGTCGATGACTTGCGAGACTATGGTGGCGCTTTCACCCGCGAAGTCGTCAAGACGCCGAACCTCGATCGGCTGCGTGCTCGTGGAACCACTTTCGAGCGAGCCTATGTTCAATACCCGGTCTGCAATCCGAGTCGCAGCTCCATGATGGTCGGGCTACGAGCAGAACAAACGGGCATCGTCGGCAACGACACGCGACTCCGCCAGAAAATGCCAGACGTCATCACCATGCCGCAGCTTTGTAAAGACGCTGGTTGGCAGACGCATGCATTTGGCAAGCTCTATCACCTCGGCGGCGGCAAGGATACGGAACAAAAAGCATTGTGGATGGACGCGGGCCGCTCGTGGCACACGGCACAAGCATTTGAGGCAACCCAACTCGGTCGCAAGATGATCGCCGGTCGTAACGTGACCGATGGTGCCCTCAATTGGTGCCAATGGGGCGCTGCTGAGGGCACCGACGATGACCAACCAGACGGCCAAATCGCGACGGCCACGGTGGCGATGATCGAAAAGCTCGGCGGCGCGCCGTGGTTCATTGGTTGTGGCTTCATGAAGCCGCATGATCCCTTTATCGCGCCAAAGAAGTACTTTGATTTATACCCGCTTAAGTCGCTTGAAATCTGGCGTGATCCGGCTAACATCTCACCAGTTCGCAAGGATGTCGTGGGCTTCGGGGCGTATGGTGAAGTGTTCGCAAAATTCACCGAGCAAGAATGGCGAGAGTTGTTCCGTGCCTACTGTGCCGGAACGAGTTTTATGGATGCGCAACTTGGTCGCGTGCTCGATGCACTCGACAAGAACAAGCTCTGGGATAAGACGTTGGTCATTTTCGTCGGCGATCATGGCTACCACACCGGCGAACGGAATTGGTGGAACAAGAACACGCTTTTCGAGCGCTCTTGCCGTGCTCCGTTCGTTATCGCCGCGCCTGGCATGAAAGGGGGCCAGACCAGCCGTTCGTTGGTCGAATTCGTCGATCTCTATCCCACAGTCGCCGATGTTTGCAGCCTAAAGATTCCGCATGAAATTGCGGGCATGAGTTTGTGCTCCGTATTGAAATCGCCCGAGGGCAGCGTAAAAGACGCCGCCTTCACGCTCGTAAGGCGAGGACCGAAGCTCTATGGCCAGAGCATCCGCACCGCCCGCTGGCGTTTCACGCGATGGAACGACGATCAAACCGAACTCTACGACCACGACAGCGATCCCGAAGAGCTTCATAACGTCGCCAGCGAGCATCCCGCAATTGTGAAGGAATTGTCAATGCAACTTCAGACCATCGGAGAGCCTCAGCCATGAAACAAATCCTAATTTACATTATCGTTCTGAGTTTCTTCTTCACTACTTCAGCAATGGCCGACGTATCCAAGCCCAACGTCGTTTATATCATGGCAGACGATCTCGGCTGGGGGGACATCAGTGCTCACGGCGGAGGCGTGGCGACGCCGAATATCGACCGCTTGTATAAGCAAGGGGTCGAACTAACGCAGTTCATGGGCTGGTGCGTCTGCTCGCCGACGCGCGCAATGTTGCTCACGGGGAGGCATCCATTTCGCGTCGGCACGGGGCCGGAGGTCGGCGGTGAGCTAGCGAAAGAAGAAACGACCATCGCCGAAGGCTTCAAGGCGAACGGGTACCGCACTGGCGTCTTTGGCAAATGGCACAACGGCGACGACCCGGACTCACCAGCTTTTCGCGCCGCCTTTGCCGAGGCATTCAAGGACGCGCCGAACAAGAAGTTTACGCCAGGACACGGAGCCAACGCGCACGGCTTTGATGAAGCCTGGATTTATTACGGCGGTGGGGCCGACTACTTCACACGGCGGACCGCACAGGGAAGAGGCCCAGTGAGTTGGTGGCACAATACCGATTTTCGCCCACAGGATGAAGGCTACACCGACGATCTCGTCACTCGACATGCCATCGAGTTCATCGCCGAGAATCGTGAGCTACCCTTTTTCTGCTATGTGCCCTTCCACATCGCACACGCACCGCTTCAGGCCAAGCCAGCCGATCTCAGCAAGGTCGACTCCAAGTTTGCTGCTAGCCTTCCCTCCGCTAAAGCCGAAACCGGCGCTGAGGAGAAACATCATCACGCTGCCATGCTGAACGCGCTGGACAACAATGTCGCCGCCATCCTTGCTGAACTCGACCAGCGTGGCATGCGAGACAACACGATTGTCGTCCTTACCAGTGACAACGGCGCGATGGAGGCAGGTAGCAGCCTGCCTCTTCGCGGAGCCAAGCATAGCGTCTATGAAGGCGGCGTACGATTGCCCACAGTCATTCATTGGCCCCAAGGTGGCCTCACAGGCGGCACGACATGGACCGGCCTTTGCGGCGCGCTCGACATGTTCCCCACGCTCATGGCCATGACCGGATCCTCGATGCCCGAGACTCGACCGCTCGACGGCAAAAACATCTGGCCCGCACTACGCGACCGCCAGGCTAGCCCCGTGGACAGCTACTACTGGGTCTGGCGCGATGAAGACTCGCTCCGAACGACAGATTGGAAACTGCACCGTTTCTTCGACCGCTTCGAACTTTACGACATGAAGACGGACGAGCGCGAAACCACCAACGTCGCCGATACGCATCTCGAAGTTGTGAGGTCTCTGACGGCCAAAATGGATACGTGGGCCGACTCGTTGACCGCCGCTCTCACGCATCAGCCCGGGCCCGCGAAGCTAAACACCAAACCTGCACCCGAAGGCGAAGTGCTCGAAGTCACCGTCACGGTCACCGACAATGCCAAGCCCAGCGACCGCCTCATCCTCCCGTTTGCCAATTGGGCCGGGAGACAATCTGCTACGGACTGGATCGAGTTCGACATTGCCTTCTCCCGCAATACTCCGAAGCGGCATCCGTTCTACGCACCCATGCGCGGCAATGAAAACAAAGCCGCACAGCTCCTCTTCAAGAAAGGGGTCGGCATCGACCAACATGGCCGCGAGCAAGCCAACGGCCCTGGACTGCAGGATCCCGCAGGCCTGTGGGAGCATCGCACTATCGGCCTCTGCAGCAACGCTCCTGGTCCGCTCGGCAAACACGGCCTCGTATTCAGCGGCGGCAAACCTGGCACCTACACCGTTTACCTCGACAACCTCCGCCTTCGTCACGCCGACGGTAACACGACGCCGATCTGGCTGAACGACAAAGACACTCGCAAAGGAAAGGTAGAGGAAACGGATGAATTCACCAATGTCCGAGTTCGCACCGTGCCAGTAGCCGACATCGTCAAGTGACAATCATGGTCTCGTGACAATCATGGTCTCGTGGCCGACGCTGCTTGCGTCGGTTCGCTGCTTGCGTCGGCGCGGATGCTGGCAGCTTCCGCCACGAGGAACTGGCATGCGGAATTAAGGATGTTATCATGGCGCGTGTTCCACAGGACTGAACGCATGGTGGACACTAGAAGCGAACGGACAACCCGAAAGCTTGGGTTTGACAAAGCTCCGATGCGACGCGTGTCTTGGCCGACTGACCGCCATCTTAAATAAAAGGGGACGGTTATAAGGATTCGAGGTAATGCGATGGATTCTTGTCGCAATTCGTGTTAACAATTAGGTATGTTCTTATGGACAGCCCATCCGACCCTTGCTAGAGCTTGCCTTATGCCGAGATACCCGTTACATCAACGAAACGTCCGAATCTCGGAAAGTTTCTCGAGGCGAAGTTTGCTGAATATCGGCACGTTGGCTGCGCTCGGGACTGGGGGCGGCTGGACTTTGCCCTCTTTGTTGAAAGCCGAGGGCGAGGCCGGGATAACGAATAACCCCAAGTCGGTCATCATGATTTATCTGGTCGGTGGTCCGCCGCATCAGGATATGTTCGATTTGAAACCCCACGCTCCCAGAGAATTCGCCGGTCCCTGGAAACCGATTGCAACCAATGTTCCCGGAATGGACATCTGCGAGGCCTTTCCGCGACTCGCAAAAATGGGTGACAAACTGACGATCATTCGGTCGCTAGTTGGCAACCAAGCGGATCATGATGCGGTGCAGGTCTTCAACGGACACGATCCAAAGAAGCCTAAGCCTTCCGGTGGTTGGCCGCAGTTCGGTTCGATAGTCTCCAAAGTTCTGGGCGCTAGTACACCGACGACACTACCCTTCGTAAGCCTGTGTTATCAATGCTCACACGGTCCTTACAACGAGCCAGGCCCCGGTTTCCTCGGAACAGCACATGATTCGTTTCGACCGATGGGGCCAACGAAACATGACATGGTGTTCAATGGCATCTCGCTGGAGCGGTTGGGTGATCGGGTATCACTCCTGCGAAGTCTTGACAAAATGAGACGCGACATTGACGCGACCATGAACATGACCGCCATCGACACTTTCACGGCACAAGCGATCGGACTGCTCAATTCGTCACGGCTTGCAGAAGCCCTGGATCTTTCAAAAGAAGATCCCAAAGTTGTTGAACGGTACGGTGCGGGTGATCCAACCATTTTCATCGATAGCAACGGGGCACCGCGTGTGCCACAAAGCCTATTAGCGGCTCGCCGCCTGATAGAAGCGGGAGTTCGTGTGGTAACGCTAAATTACAGCAAATGGGACTGGCACGGTGGCACAAATACTGAGGGGCGCGCCGATAACTCAATCTTTGTGCGAGAGAAGGAAGAATTCCCTGTATTCGACCAATGCGTGAGCGCGCTGGTGGAAGATCTAGATCAACGCGGTCTAGCCGATGACTGTGCCGTGATTGTCTGGGGAGAATTTGGACGAACGCCCAAGATCAGCAGTATTGTCGGTCGCGATCATTGGCCGCAGGTTAACTGCGCATTGCTCGCTGGCGGAAAAATGCGGCACGGTCAGGTAATTGGAGCTACGGATCGCATCGCAGGCGAAGTAACCTCGAGGCCAGTGACCTATGGTGAAGTCTATGCAACACTGTTTCACCATTTGGGAATAAACGTCGATCAGACAACAATCACCGATCACAATGGCCGCCCACAATACTTGGTCGAAGATGACAGCAAAATCCTGCGGGAACTGATCTGAGTCTTTCGTGCCCTTGTTGATTAGTTCGGCCCATCATGAGATGATGGGAGGTTGCGGTTCCGCTCCAAATGTCTAGGAAAGGGTGAAAAATGAATAAATTGACTCGTCGTAATTGGATCCAAACGGCAGGTGCGTCCACGGGTTTTCTGGCTATGACACAGCTCGATAAACTCCTCGTACCTGCGTTCGCAGACGATGCGAGAGCGGACTCCATGCCGATGCAACTTTACAAAAGTCTCAGTGAATTGCAGAAGCAGAATATCTGTTTGCCAATGGATCACCCCAGACGCCAATTCGTCAGCAATTGGTGGTACATCCATCCCGAATATCGTATTCCGAACACGTTTAATTCGGAGCAGCAAGAATTGATAAGAAAAATCTTCGACTCAATGCATAGCGTCGAGCACCAGGACGCAGTCAACAAACAAGTACTGATTGACCAATATGGGGACGAGAAGAACTCTCCCGCTGTGGGCTTTTTTGGTACGCCGGACGATAAGGACTTTGAGTTCATTTTTACCGGCCACCATGTCACTCGACGTTGCAATGCGCACACGGACAAGGGAATGGGGTTTGGCGGGGCTCCAATTTTTTATGGACACTACCCACACCCAGTTGACCGCATGAATGAAAACTTTCGCGAGACCAAAGATCACCCCGGCAATCCATATTGGTACCAGGGTAAGAAATTCAATCGGTTCGTGCAAGCCTTGGATGGTAGGCAGCAGGCAAAGGGATTGCTTTCCACGGAGCCTCGCAGCGAGAGCCCAGATGCCGTGGTGAAGAAGACGACGGACGGACGGGGTTTGAGCTGTTCAGAATTGAGCGCAGATCAAAAGAAATTGTTTGTGGAGACCATGAGAGGCATGATGGCTATGTTCCGCCAGGGCGATGTTAACGCCACCATAGAAACCATCGAAAAGAAAGACATCGTCGATCGGCTACACGTCTCATGGTACGACGGTAAGTACGATATAGGTTCCGACAAGGTCTGGGATACGTGGCAGATCGAAGGCCCCGAAATGGTATGGTACTTTCGCGGTGAGCCCCACATCCACTGCTACTTCCACCTTAAGAGTTGAACAAAGGGGCCGACGCTGCTAGCGTCGGTGCGGATGGTAGCAGCATCCGCTACGGTTAGTAGACATCCCGGACGTAGCGTTTGGAGTTGATCATGACAGCTAAGTACTGTTTTGCTTCGGCCGGTGACTTTTTGCCGTGAACCGCAATCACCTCCTGAAGTGCTTTGTCCACATCGACAGCCATTTTCGACGCGTCGCCGCAGACAAAGAAATAGCCTCCGGACTCTAGCCATGCGAACAACTCGGCTCCCTGCTCCAACATGCGATGCTGTACGTAAACTTTGCTCGAATCGTCTCGACTGAAGGCCAAATCCAACTTCGTAAGCAATCCACCCTTTCGCCAAGATTCCAATTGCTCCTGGTAAAGAAAGTCACTGGCCCTCTTCTGATCTCCAAAGAAGAGCCAATTATGACCCTTGGCTTTGTCCACTTGTCGTTGTTGCAAGAAAGCTATGAATGGAGCTATGCCCGTACCTGGACCGACCATGATCATCGGTGCATTGGAATCCGCTGGAATCGTAAAGCCATGCGAAGGCTGGATAAAGGCACACAACGTTGAACTCGGTGGCAATCGATCGGCCAACATTGTCGACGCAACCCCCTTGCGATGGCGATTCCGCACTTCGCTCACCACCCGTCCCACCGTCAAATGCACTTGGTTAGGATGCAACGCTTGACTGCTGGCAATCGAATACAGGCGTGGTCGATGTGCATTTAAGGCATCGACTATCTGCTGGCCCGTCAATCGCAGCATCGTAAAGGCTTCCAAGAACTCAAGCACATCCCAATCGAAAAGCAACTCCGAGTCTCCAAAGGCCTCAAGCTTTGCGATTAAGTCCGAGTCTTGCGCGACCGTCCCGTTTTGCTTCGGTCGAGTGCGCGCATTTTCCATTGCAACCTCCAACAACTCGGACGTTATCGTGCGAAGGCATGTCCCTGAAAGCGATTCCGTGATCGGAACGCTTTGCCTTTGGCCATCGTGTCCAATGGATGAAACCGTGTCCGACGAATCGAGCTTTGCTGCTTTAATGACTCTCGCAACCAATTCGTCACAGTTGGTTGGCCAAAGACCTAAGGCATCGCCCACTCGGTAGCTCAAGCCTGTATCTGCTAAGTCGAAAGCTACATGCCGAGTGTCCTTGGCGGAACCAGGACCGTTAAGCTTGTCGCTTGAAATGAGCTGAACGCGAACCGGGTTTTCTCGCGTACCAGTAGCTGTCGGCGTGGACTTGACCGGCTTGGCAAGGCCATCGCCATTCGCATTAGCCAGCGTCGCAGACTCTTTGACCAAGCCCCTCAATGCCTTGGCCGTATCGCGACCTCCAGGCGAGCAAAGTGTTAAGTTCTTTTCGCTGCCGTTCGCGATCGCTTCCGAATACGACTTGCACAAGTATCCGCACGAGCCGCAATTCAACTGGGCCATGGCCGCCATGAGTCGCTGTTTCTTGGGCATCCCTTGCGCGAGTTCCATTCGATCGGTCAAAGATAAAGACGGGTCGTGCCAAGGAAATGACTCCTCTATGGCTTGCTCGGCTTGCAATCCAGCACCCAAGGAGGGAGACAACTGCGTAGCGGCGGCGGCCAACGCTGCTGAACTCCCACCCTGGGCGGATTGCTGGTCAAGGACGCCAAGAACTCCGGCCAGGAAGCCATTGAGCCAAGCACGCTGCTCCACGTTGAACGGGGCAGATTCTGGGACGATTTTGTAGTTCACGGGGGATTTACCTCCATCTCGGGTTTGGAGACAGTCCGGTTTATTTCTCGGGGATTCTCAACGGAAGTTACCCTCCCCACGGAGGGTCGGCCAACGGCAAGGGTGGGTGAACGGCACTATACAACTGCTTCTCGCACTTCACCCTCCTCTCGCTTCGCTCGACCCTCTCGGTGGGAGTGTGACTGTGGCCTGTGAATCGACTCGCCGCTGCGTGAGTTAAGCAATTCAGTTCGCTTCGCAAACAATTCGCATCGCTGCGCAAAGTCGGTGAAAGACTCTCGCTCTTTCTTGTTCTTCAGGTAATAGTCGAGAATCGATTCGATAGCGGCTGGTAGTTCGCTGATCAAAACGGACTCAAAAAGCTTCTTTCCAATTGCGAAGTCGATTCCGGTACGACCACCTACCAAGACGTGGTACCCTTCGACCATTTCTTCACCTACCTCCACTTTGGTAGCGATCAAACCGATGTCACCGATTGCATGTTGCGCGCAACTATGGTGGCAGCCGGTAAAGTGAATGTTGATCGGTTGGTCGAAGTCGAAACGATCCTCGAGGTATTCGGCCAGGATCATGGCGTGTTTCTTCGTATCGGCCGCGGCGAACTTGCAACCGGCACTCCCCGTGCATGCGACTAGGCCTGCTCGGAAACTTGAAGCCCGCCAATCCAGCTCGAGTTCTTCGATAGCCCGCTGAACAGCCTGAATGTCTTCCGCGGAAATGTCCGGAATGATGAGATTTTGCCAGACGGTTAAGCGAATCGAACCACTACCGAAACGCGACGCAATCTTGGCCAGTCCGCGACATTGCAGGCTCGTAACCCGACCGACCGGCAACACAACTCCGACATAACTGAGTCCGGGTTGCTTTTGCGGATGCACATCCACGTGCGCCCAGCGATCAATGTTGTTCGGTTGAACGTAGCGATCACGAGAGACCTTTCTTAACGGCCACTCTAAGTCTGTTTCAACTTCCGCCAAGAACCTCTCAAAGCCCCAAGCGTCGAGTAAGTATTTCAGTCTTGCCTTCGTCCGATCTGTTCGATCACCGTGCCTGATGAACACCCGCAAGATCGATTCGCTAATGGCGACGCACTCCTCCGGCTTGGCCAAGACACCCGTAGGGTGAGCAAAGTCGCCGTGGCCAGTAATCCCACCTAAGCCGAGAAAGAAGTAAACGCCGGCCGCCAAACCATCGTTTGATTCGGAAACTTCGACCGCGTGCCAACTGATATCATTGGTTTCGGCCAACGAGCTGATGCGGCCTGAACCGTCAAAAGCTATATTGAATTTGCGAGGCAAACCGTACAACTCGGGCTTGTGCAGAATGTGATAGTGCAGTTCGCGTGCTAGCGGCAACGTTTCGATCAATTCCATATCATCGATCCCGCTCAAGGTGCTGGCGGTCACGTTGCGAATGTTGTCGGCGCCGGACCCCTGTGTGACGATTCCTAAGTCGCGTAGTCCCATCAAAACATTCAAAGCATCGCCCGCTTGAATTTCACGCAATTGTAAATTCGCCCGGGTCGTCACGTCGGCATACCCCCCTGCAAATTGATCCGCTATGTCGGCCAAGCCACTTAGCTGGTCCGACCGCAACACGCCGCCAGGCAAACGCATCCGGCACATGAACGCGTTCTCAGCAGGCGCAACGTAAAACAAGCCATGGTACTTGGTCATGAATACATCGGTCCCTTTCGGGAATTCCCCTTTGGCGGCTCGTTCACCGATTTCAGACCACATGCCGAGCCCACTCTTGCCACGCTTAGCTTTTTCCTCAGCCACAAGCGATTTGCCAGCGGATTCAAATCGCTGTTGAGCGTCTAGATGAATCGTTGGCAGATGCGGGCTTGAGGCATGGCCATGCCCTCCGATCTGCATGGTAGTCCCGTTGGGCGTTACAATGGACGCAACTTTGGGAAGACCAATTCCCGATCCGCTTAGGACTGGCAGGTTGCGAATTTTTCGCGCAACGTCGTTGCCGAGCAATAAACCTTGCAAGTAAGCTTGCTGTTCTTGTGAAAAGGATTCTGGTTTGTTCATGATGGCGAACCTCAGTTCTGCTCTTTCCAAGGTCGGATATCCACAGCGCAGTCCTTGTAGGAAGGTTGACGAGAATAAGGATCCACATGTTCGAGCGTTAATAGATTTGTCTTGGCGTCGTGCATCGGCATGAAAAGCTGGCATTGTTGGACCGTTGAGGTTACGGATGCAAGAACCACCACTTCACCGCGCCGGCTTCGTACGATGACTCTCTGGCCGGCTTGAATAGCCAATCGCTCCGCATCGGCTGGATGAATCTCAACATAGGGTTCAGCCGGATAGAGCGAACGCAGCACGGGGCTCTTGGAAGTCCGAGTTTCGGTATGCCACTGGCTGACAGAACCACGTCCTGTTAGCAATACAAATGGGTATTCCGAACATGTTGGTTCCGGCATAGGTTCGGGTTCTGCGAAAATGAATTTGGCTCGTCCGTCCTCATGAAAAAAGAGGCCGTCTTCAAAGAGCCTTCGCTCTTGCTCGGGCGCACCTACTTGTTTTGCCTGTTCCATGGTCCAAGGCCATTGGATGCCGCCTTGTCGATCAAGCATCGCGTAGTCCTCGATGCCGCTGATATCGCAAGGTTGACCGCGGGACAAGGCTTTCATCGATTGGAAAACGTCTTCGGCTTTCTTCCAGTTCGGAAAGAGGTCACCGCAACCCCAAGCGTCTGCAATGAGGCGAAAAATAGAAAAGTCGGACAACGCTTGCCCAGGTGCCTTTGAGACCCGTTTGATCACGCCGATTCGTCGTTCGCTATTGATAAACGTCCCTTCCTTTTCGCCCCAGCCAGCCGCAGGCAATACGAGGTCCGCTAGTTGAGCGGTATGAGTGGTTGTGTACATATCCTGGACAACCAGAAAATCTAGCTTGGAGAGCAGTTCTCGTGCGCGTGTGCTTTGAATCCAGGAGTGAGCGGTATTGGTGGCAATGATCCAAAGCCCTCGAATTCTGCCCGATTCGATGCCACTGACGATTTGGTCGTAGGCCCAACTGTTTTGCGTAGGTATTCTCCCCACTGGGATGTTCAATGCGGAAGCCACTTTTTCTCGATGCATCGGGTTTGCGAAATCGTGGTGCCCCATCAAGTTGGTCGTATTGCTAAAGAGGCGTGAGCCCATGGCATTGCATTGACCGGTGATGCTGTTCGCACCGGTTCCTGGCTTGCCCATGTTGCCGGTCATCAAAGCCAAATTGATGATCGCTTGAGCGGTTCGAACTCCTTGATACGACTGGTTGACACCCATCGTCCACCAAAACGAAGCGCTTTTTGCTCCAGCAATGGTTTTCGCAACGCGAGTCAGTTGCTCGGCGGAGATGCCGGTCTCGTCGCAAACCCGTTCGATCGAGAAGTTTTGCAAATGCAACCGAAACGCATCGAAACCGCTAGTGTGGTTCTGGACAAAAGGCGTGTCCACTGCACCCAAGTCGATGAGCAGTTTGGCTAAGCCGTACAACAGACTCATGTCGCTTTTGGGCTTGATCGCTAAGTGCTCGGTCGCGGCCATGGCCGTCTCGGTCTTGCGTGGATCGATCACGATCAGGGCTGGACTATTTGGATTCCTCAGGACACGCTGCCAGAGAATTGGGTGTCCGATGCAAGGATTTGCACCTAGGAACACTAGTGCATCGGATTGTTCGAGGTCGGAATAGCTGAAGGGAGGAGCGTCGAAGCCAAACGACTCCTTGTAGGCGACCACCGAGGTTGCCATGCATTGACGCGTATTCCCGTCTCCATGCAGCATTCCCATGCCAAACTTAGCCAGTGCTCCCAGGAAGGCCATCTCTTCGGTTGGGATTTGGCCTGTGCTGATGAATGCCACGGAGTCGTTGCCATTTTTGCTTTGGACAACCTTGAATCGATCGCAGAACATTTTCACGGCTTCTGGCCATGACGTATCTCGCACTGTGCCATCCGCTCGATTGCGAACGATGGGTGTGGTCGCCCGGTCGTCGGACTGCAAGACGCGCAACGCCTCCCAGCCTTTAGGACATGCCATTCCTAGATTGACTGGATAGTTGGCAGTAGGTGTCAAGCTGATCGCTTGGCCATCTCGAATATGAATTTTGAGTCCACATCCAGTGGAGCAGTAGCCGCATACCATATTCGTCGTCGAATCTGGAATCATTGCGATGGGCAAGGGGCCAAGACCAAACGTTTTCGGTTCAAGCAGCAACTGTTCAGTCAATGGGCCTGTTTTTTGGAACAGCGTTGGAATCATGTGCTGGCACCCGGCATGCGTCGGTAGACAATCGACGCAAAGTAAAGCCACCGATGGATCGACTGCGCCAAGAGACTCACGCCCAAGATGACCGAGGCCACTAGCGGCATGGCTTCGCCCCATTCGATGAGGCACAGGGATACCGACGCAACCAGCGCAATCAAGTGAAGTATCCAAAGGTCTGCCCATGGACCAGCAAGTTCTTTGTGCAAGATGCGGCCGCTCCGCGATGAAAAATTGTCCCATTCGGTGGCTGTGGACTTGCTTTGAAAATAGTCGACTAGCTTCGGTGTGCTGGCAGCAATGCTGCATAGGACACCTATGGCTGGGAGAATACTAGTAAACCCCTCGACGCAGGCAAAGGCCCCAATGCATCCAAGCCCGATCAGCGAGAACACGAAATCAAAACCGGTTCTTATGTGTCCCCAAAGCTCTCGGCCTGTGGCGACGTAGATCATGCCTGTGCACATAACCGACAGGACACCGATGACTGCCGCGGAACCGGCGGTTAGGCTATGCAATAATGGTTGTGAGGGCAAAACCAGTGGAACTCCGGTGGCGGTAACGGCCGCACCCATAAAAAGTCCGAACCCGATAGCTTCTCTGCTCAACCAACTGGTTCTCCAACCAAGGAAGGCTCGAAAGGCAAGCCATGGCCGACCCAGGTGCAGCAGTGCAGCATGAACGCCTAGGAATCCAATGGTGGTGGCGAACGCCGCAGCGAAAGAATGGGAAGGGTTCGTCGATTGGAAACTGAGAGCAGCCAGAACCATCCACATACCAACGCTTGTTTGTGTCAAAACGATCATGGCTACGAGAGGTAGATGTCCCTCGTGCGCGTGGTCGACGATCGCTTCATTGGAAAGGAGTGCGGTGGTCGCTTTACGAGGTTGCACCGTTCGGTACTTGGTCGTTGGCATGGTTAGGTGACTGCTGGGAGCGGTCGGGACAAGCCGGGGGCTGCTCTTAAAACTTGTTGTCTCCGCGACAACCGTTGCAACGTCGACGATTGCGATTCGGATGGCTTGGTTCGGGCAAGCTTGGACGCAGGCAGGTGCTTGGCCGACACCCAGTCGTTGCGAGCACATATCGCATTTGCGAACGATGCCGAGGGTACTGCTGTACTGCGGCACTTCGTAAGGGCACATCATGGTGCAGTACTTGCAGCCGAAGCATTGGTCATCGAGATGCCGAACAATGCCGGTGACGAGATCTTTTTCGTAGGCTTGAACTGGGCAGCCATTCAGACAAGCTGGATCAACGCAATGGTGGCACGCGGTAGTCACGTGTTGGATAATGGGTAACGTCGCGTTGCGTTGGCTGGACAGCGTCCCTACTTTTCGCCACGTTTCGGTTTCCTCAAGTCCGTTCAATGTGTGACAAGCCACCACGCATGCTTTGCAGCCACTGCAAGCGTCTAAGTCCACTTCAAACGCGTACTGCTGACCGCGTTGAAGGGCTGTCGTTGGCATCAACGCGTGATAGGTAGTCGACGCGTTCGAGTGGGACTCATGCCAATCCGAAAAACGCTCGACCGCGCTCAATTCGCCTTGCTCGTGTAGGAGCAGTTCGAGCAGAGTTGGCTGAACCAATGCTGCGTCGGTGGGTAAAAGTTGGATGGACATGGGTGTGTACGATGGACCTAAGCCGCTTTCTCGGCTGGGTGTTCTAGGAATCGGATGACTTCATCGCGGTAGTGCATGTACTCGGTTGTTTCCATAATCGATTCTCGCCAGCGCGGTCGCAATAAGGGAATCGAGAGGATATCGCCGATGGTAGCAGCGGGTCCATTGGTCATCATGACGATTCGATCGCTGAGCATGACCGCTTCATCCACGTCGTGGGTGACCATCAACGTGGTGGTTTGATGAGTGCTCCAAACATCGAGGAGAATATCTTGCAACTCGATGCGAGTTAGCGAATCCAGCATTCCAAAAGGCTCATCTAAGAGCAGTACCTTGGGTCTCAAGGCAAACGCTCTCGCGATGCCAACCCGTTGTTGCATTCCTTGGCTTAGTTCGGCAGGCTTCTTGTTTCCTGCCTTGCCAAGCCCAACTCGCTTCAACCAGCCATGGGCTAACGAAACTCGCTCTGCGTCGGATGCTTTCGGTTGGACTTGTTCCAAGCCAAGAGTGACGTTTTCGAGAGCCGTCAGCCAAGGAAGCAGATTGGGAGATTGAAAGACCACGGCGCGATCGGGACCCGCGCCGACGATCTCATGGTTGTCGAGCACCATGCCGCCTCCGTCAAGTTCATGCAAACCAGCCACCATCGAGAGGACAGTGCTTTTGCCGCAGCCACTATGCCCAATAATCGAGACAAACTCCCCTTCAGCCATGTTCAACGTGAAATCGCGAACCGCCACGAACAAGCCTTTGTCCGTTTTGAATTCCTTACGAAGTCGCCAGCACTCAAGGTACTTTTTTTGCATGGAAACGTTGGTAGTCATAGGACTTTCGGATTACGATACGGCGACAAGTTCTTGTGATTCTCGACGAGCGCCCAGAAGCAATTGGATGATGGCCTTTTTCAATGGCTTGAAAGAGGGGTGGTGAGCAACCGATTCACGTGTTCGTGGCCGTTCGATTTCGACGACAAATGGCTCGCCCAACGTTGAGCCTTGGCGATTCCTCGGTAGCAATGGAATCACCCGGTCCGCCATGAGAATGGCTTCATCGACATCGTTGGTGATCAAAACCACGGTTCGACGATCTCTCTCCCAAATACTAACGATCTCGTTCTGCAAGGTGGCACGCGTCAAGGCATCCAGCGCGGAGAGCGGTTCGTCCATGAGCAAAACCTTTGGCTGCGTGGCTAGAGTTCGCGCTAGCGAAACGCGTTGACGCATACCACCGGAGAGTTCGCTCGGTTTTTTATCCATAGCATGCGATAGCTTGACCATGGCGATGTACTTTTCACAGTGCGCTATTTGTTCAGCATGGGACAAGTTCGGGAGGATCTGCTGAACTGCGAACTGGATATTGTCTAGAACCGACAACCAAGGGAGGAGCGAGTAGTTTTGAAAGACCACACCTCGATCTGGACCAGGTTGTTTTACCGACTCGCCCCGCATCAGCACCTGGCCAGAGTCCGGTGTTTTTAGGCCCGCCAAAGTAGATATCAAAGTCGTCTTGCCGGTTCCAGAGTAGCCAACGATGGCGACGAACTCACCTTCCTCAACCGACAAATTCATGTCCTTGATCACTTCGGTTCGCATTGGACCTTTGCCGTACCCTTTGGATACGTTACGCAATTCAAGCAGGGGCATCGCAGGACTCCTTCTGAATCAATGCAGGGACTGTTTCATTCGAAAATGAGGGAGACGATTGGGAACGTACGTTTTGAAAAAACCTAATGACCAGCGACGGACAGCTAAGAATGAGAGTTGCGTTCTTTTCGATGACGTTCATCAGTCGATCCAAAATAAAGCCGACGAGTCCGATCACGATCACGGCGGCGATCATGGGTCCGTAAGTGCCAGATTGGTATTGATTGTTGACGAAGGCACCGATTCCACTTTTACCGGATAGCATCTCAGCAGCCACGATCACTAGCC
This sequence comes from Pirellula sp., assembly GCA_031374925.1. Lineage (GTDB taxonomy): Bacteria > Planctomycetota > Planctomycetia > Pirellulales > Pirellulaceae > JBKCUI01. The sequence goes on from JANMHA010000288.1 coordinate 17,416, forward strand.
AGGCGATACCGAGGCTCAATCGAAAGCCAGTAAACATGTACGGGATGGTGGCTGGTAGCAGGATGCGAGAGAACAATTTCAAAGAAGACAGTCGCAGGACTTTTGCGACGTTGAGGTAGTCTTGAGGAATGGCTCGGACTCCGACTGCGGTGTTGAGAATGGTTGGCCAAACGGAACACATCGCAATCGTGAAGATGCACTGCAATTGTGTCGCATCGATTTCCTTGTTGTGACGTCGAATGGCGATTACGATGAGTCCAGCCAGCGGGAACCAAGCCAGGGGCGAGATCGGGCGCAGGATTTGAAAAATCGGATCGAACATGCGTGAGAACCGATAACTACCTCCCAACAAGAAACCGATAGGAACCGCGGCCAGGATGGCCATTCCATAACCCATTGCAACAAGTTTCAGCGACCGCCAGATCTCAAGCCCAATACCATCAAACCCCTCCGAATCGTTGTGCGAAAAAGGGGTCACGAAGTATTTCGCGCTATCTGACCAAGTGGTGATTGGCGACGGAAAATCGCTCGAACTCGTGCTCTCGTCCCATGTTGCCCACGACAAAAAACACCACAGTAACAGGCAAATCGCAATGCCGATGGATGGCAAGGCAACACTGTCAACGAACATCTTTTTTAGTTGGGTGGAATTCATGGGTGCCGCCTGGCGTTTTGGAGTGGTGAGTGGTGAGTGGTGAGTGGTGAGTGGTGAGTGGTGAGTGGTGAGTGGGGAGTGGGGAGTGGTGAGGGTGAGGCGGGTGAGGCTCCTGCCGAACCTCTGCGACGCCAGCTCGGCAGGAGCCTCGCTCTCCCGTTGTTTTTCAAACGATTAGGCTTCGCAACGAGGTTCACGGCTAGGCTGTGAATTTATTCGCAACGTGCAGAACTTTGTCGCCTTTTGCTCCGCAAAAGTGTGTTAACGAGGCGCACTTTCGCGGAGCGAAAGGCGACAATAATAAATTCACAGCCTAGGCGGGGACCGCCACGCCACTCTTTAACCTTTGATGTTCTTGTTAACCTTTGATGTTCTTGATGGTGAAGCCCTTCGCGTAGGCCTCCATGTCCGACGTTGGATCGAAGGTGACACCGTCCATCATGGTCCATGGTGTGCTGTCGGCTCCGCCATGCGAATAGTCAATCTCTTTCATGGCTTCTTCGTAAATACTTGGTTGCATCACCTTCTTTGCGATCCCTTCGTATTCCGGTATTCCCTCGACCATGCCCCAACGTCGCAACTGAGTCACCCACCACTTGGCGTAGGCCAATTGCGGATAGTTGCAATTGCGAGAGCTGAAAATCATGTAGTTGGTGTCCTCTTTTTTTCGGCCATCGCCGTAATCGAGTTTCCCCATCAGTCGACCCAGAATCTGGTCTTTATTGCATTTGATGTATGTATCTCGCGCGACAATATCGCACTGCTCGGATCGGTTTTTGAGATCGTCAAGCCATACGCTAGCTTCGTGAACCGCCTTGAGCACCGCCTTGACGGTCTTTGGGTTCTTGTCCGCAAATGCGGCTGTGAAAGCGCAAACCTTTTCTGGGTGATCTTTCCAAATTTCTTGAGTAGCAACGGAAGTGAAACCGACTTTTTCGGCAATCGCTCGTGCGTTCCAGGGTTCGCCGACACAGAAGCCATCCATTTTCCCAACCTTCATGTTTTGGACCATCTGGGGAGGTGGAATGGTAATCAATTCAACGTCCCTGTCGGGGTTTATACCACCGGCCGCTAGGTAGTACCGGAGCCACATCGCATGCGTCCCAGGCGGGAAAGTCATGGCAAAAGTCGGCTTAACCCCTTTCTTGTTCGAAGCATCGACAAGTGGTTTCAAGGCTTTTGGATCTCCAGCGACTTTGCCCTTCCAATCTGTCTTCAGAGTGATCGCTTGACCATTGCGATTGAGTATCCAGGGAACGACCATAGGCACAGGCTTTGTACCGCCAAGCCCAATGGTGCTTGCGATCGGCATCCCAAGGAGCATGTGCGTGCAATCGATATCTCCTTTGATGAGAGAGTCGCGAACGGCAGCCCAGTTGGCAGGCTTAACGGGTTCGGAGATGATCCCGTACTTCTTGAAAAAGCCCTTTTCGTAGGCAATTGCCAACGGAGAGCAGTCGGTTAACGCGATGAAGCCGAAATTGACTTTCGCCCGCTCAGGTGCATCCGAGGCATAGACCGGAGGAATGAAGGCGGGGAACTGAGATACGCTAGTGATCGTACCGCATGTTAGGGCGGAGGCCAGGATTTTTCGACGGGTTGTTTTGAGGGTACCGAGGTGCATTAGGAGTCTTCCAACAAAAAACTGAGACCGAGAATTGAGTTCGCATGGGGGATGGATCGAAAAGTGCCAAACGCGACAAGGCTCCTATGAAAGCATCTTGGGGGCCAAAGAGATTAGCGGCCACCAGGAGATTTCACCGATCTAGATGGCGAACGAAAACCGGTCCGCCTACGAACCGTACACTGTGTCGCTCTGGCTGCCCTTAAGCCATTCCGTAACTCGCTTAAAAAAATTTCGGGTGCTAGCTTTGAAGGCAACAAGGTCGATCGACCGCGGGCATTCGCACAACTAACCAACATTCCATGAAGGGTCCGACAAGAGCCAAATGAGCATTTTGTGCTCATCTTTGGGTTTCGCTCGGATGCAGGTTGGACTATAGTCATGGTCATAAGAACGGATTGGTCGGCCGTTATCGCTGCCCGTTTTGCGGATGCCTCTCCCAGCCGCTTCCGTTCTTCGAAGTAGAACAGGCTGACAGCCTGTTCTGGTCATGTGTTGACAGACCAGCAGCCTTTTCTACGACTTGTCAGCCATCCATACAGAGGCATGATGTCAATAACCAAGGGAGACCGCGCGCGAGTGCTCGTCGTTGACGACGATCTTGGAATGCATACATTGGTCCATGATTTGGTGGCGAACGAGTCAACGACCATCCTTTCCGCGATGACGCTCGTTGAAGGTTTAAGGCTTGCTGCGCAGCAACGCATCGATGTCGTGTTGCTGGATCATTTGCTTCCGGATGGTGAAGGCATCGACCACATCTCCGAGTTCATGGCCCACGATCGCTTGTTGCCGATCCTCTACATTACGGCTCACGCGGGTTCCAAGACGGCAATTGAAGCGATCAAGCGTGGGGCCTTGGAATACCTTTCAAAACCCATCGATTTCAAGCTACTTCGCCAACGCGTTGCCGAGGCCATCGAGTACCGTCGCTTGACACGAATACCTGTCTTGGTGGACACAGCATCCAGTCAGGAATCCGAAAGCGATGTACTCGTTGGCCGATGCCGGGGCATGCAAGAGGTTTACAAGAATATCGGGCGTCTTTCCAATCTTAGATCTCCTATCTTAATCGAAGGAGAGGTTGGCACGGGCAAGGAAATGATCGCGCGAGCTATCCACCAAAATGGAAGCCACGCTTCAAGCGGTTTTCGTAAAATCTCATGCAACGAGTTCGAAGACTCACGCTTGCAAATTCAATTATTCGGAGGAGTTCATTCCAATACCATCGATCCAGAGCTACTGTCGATCAAACCGTCGGCGAGTAGACAACCTGCCCTGCTAGAATGCAGCGGTGGTACGTTGATGATTGACGACGTCGACAACTTGTCGGTGGCCAGCCAATCCCGACTTTTGCGATTTTTTCAGAGCAATTCGCTTGATGGGGTTGCGGCAGATACACGCGTCATCCTAACAACGTCATCTCCAATTCGCGAATTGATCCAGTCAGGCAGAATCCGTAACGACCTTTTTTATTTTCTGAGCCCCTATGTCATCCACGTTCCCGCATTGCGAGATCGTCAAGAGGATTTGGAACTGCTGGTCTCTCACTTCATCCAACGCATAGCCCATGTGTCTTCGGCGCAACAGGGGCAAGGTCCGCCGAGGGTCAGCATCGCAGCCTTGCAGTTGTTGAAGGAATATGATTGGCCAGGCAATGTCGCGGAGTTGAAGAGCGTGTTGCAAGGCGTCTTGACCGAGTCGCGAGGCGCCATTCTAGCCAGCGATGCCCTGATGCGATTTCTTCAAATAGGTTCCCCAACCGATTCGCGCCCCAATGCCATTGCACCGAACTCCAAAACACCTCCAGTGTCAGTCCAAGAGAAATCCTCGAACAAGTTCGAAGCTGGGATGTCATGGGACTTACAAGCATTTGTTGATGAGCAAGTCGCACTTGGTACGGAACGGTTATACGAGCAAGCCGTCGAGCGTCTAGAATCGCAACTTTTGAACCTAGTCTTGCAGCACACCAAAGGCAATCGTGTGAAAGCGGCTAAGTTGCTTGGAATCACGAGAACAAGTCTGCGTAGAAAGATGAATGGTGGACTTCTGACAGACTCTGGGAAGGAAAATTCAGGGAAGGACTCGTCGGACGAATGGAGTCCGGGCAACGAGCATGAGTGAGTTTTCCCCTCCCCAAACTGCGGCTTTGCCCAGGCGGCTAACCACGCTCTACATGGCCGCTCTAGGGACGATTGCGTTACTGACGATTCTTGGGCAGCTTGTTGTACAACAAGCTATCGTTCAACTCGAAGGGGACTCTCGCATTGTCAACATTGCTGGGCGTCAACGCATGCTCAGTCAGCGATTGACGCGACTGACATTCGAATTGGCTTACCTTGGGGGACCATCCCACAGGAATCCGTCTGAGCAACCAGTTAACACTTCTGCAATTTCTTTGCAGGCCGAATTGGCCACTATCATTGAAAGAGACTTTGACACCTGGACCAAAAACCATGAAGGGCTTCAGTACGGATCCGAGGTATTGCAACTGCCGGGCAAGAACAGCGAATCGGTTTCGATGCTTTTCAGCAACTTGACTCCCCACTTTGGAGCATTGCGAAAGACCATTGATTCTGTGTTGGTGAGATATTCGACCGCTGGTGAAGCAGTTCTTGAATCGGATGCCCGCAAGGAATTGAGTTTTCATAGCGATGCATTTCTGGCTGGAATGGACGAAATCGTTACGCGAATAGAGCAGGAGGCCAGAGATCGTGTCAACCGCTTGCGATGGATTGAGAGGGTCTTGTTGTTCGCAACGATGCTGGTACTTCTGGGTGAGGGGCTTTTTGTCTTTTCGCCTGCGGTCGCGTCACTTAGTCGATCTCTAACCCAACTGCATGCAATTTCCGACGAATTAGAGAAGGAAAAAGTGACGGCCGAGAAGGCCAATATGGCCAAGACGGATTTTTTGGCAAGGGTTAGTCATGAGCTTCGGACGCCACTCCATGCCATCCTCGGTATGTTGGGATTGGTAGAGCAAAGCAAATTGCCACGCATTCAACGAACTCAAATTCGTTTGGCCAATGAAGCCGCGGCTTCGCTATTGTCCCTCGTAGATGACCTTTTGGATGTTGCGAGCATCGAGCAGGGAAGAGAAATCGTTCTGCACCCCGTGAATGTTAACATTCACGGCCTGATCACTAGTATCGCGGAAGTGATGAAGCCAATGGCTATCCAAAAGGGGCTTCGGTTCCATTTGACACTGGCCGATGCATTACCGACGGCTGTGACCGTGGACGCAGACAGAATGCGTCAAGTCTTGACAAATCTGTTGCAAAATGCGATTCGCTATACAACTCACGGTCATGTCCGTTGCAATGTAGACACGCACACCGAAGCAAGTCAAGTGTATTTGCGGATGGTGGTCGAAGACACTGGTGTTGGCATATCCCAGGAGGACCAAGACCACGTTTTCGAAAGCTTCAACCGAGGTAATCACACAGATGTTTCAAACGCGTTTGGTCGTGGAATGGGGTTAGGTCTATCGATCACGCAAGCCATGGTAACTAAACTCAATGGTTCCATTAGCTTGATAAGTGCGGTTGGTATAGGCAGTCGATTTACTGTCGTGCTGCCAATTCAGCTTGGACCGGAGAGCAAAAAATCTATTGCCTCACATGAAAATTCCGTGAAACCATTGCCTGTCAAATTGGCAATAGCTATGGCATCCAAGCCAACCGCGTTGATTGTCGACGACTCGCGAGCCAACTTGCTCGTGATGCAGTCGTATTTAAAACTGCTTGGTTACAGAACAATGTCTGTCTCTAGCCTAAAAGAGTCCGTACGGAGAGTTCGCAGACATCATTTCGACATCGTTCTTATGGATAGGCAACTGCACGATGGGGACGGTCTAGACTTTCCGAAGATCCTAGGAAAAGACTTGTCCAAGAAGTCAACCAAGGTCATCTTAGTGACAGCCGAAATCCATTTGAAGCCGAACGGGGATGGGCCTTTGGCTCCCTTTGCAAACGTGTTGTACAAACCGGTATCACTGATTCAGCTGAAACACGCAATTGATGCTGCGAACCAAGGCTGTCAGGTACGTGAGGATGAACTGGCTGGACTTGCTGAACCCAATTTCGAATTGTTGAGACAAAAACTGGCTAGGCACTTTTTAGACGGCCTATCTGGCGAGATCATTTCGATCCAGGAAATGCTCACCAAGAAAGACTTTGGTGGAATTGCATTCGCGGCGCATCGATTAATCGGCAGCGCTGGCAACTCAGGCCTATCTGCAATGGCAACACTCGGTGCTGAACTCCACGACGCGGCGTCGAAGGTTAAATCGCGGGAGATAGAAGAAGTGCTGGCGAAACTCAATCAACATCTGTTGCGCTGTCGCTCCGCGGCACCGAAGTCGGGCCACGGAGTGCGTCGTACACCTTGAACAACTTCGTTTTAGAAGTTGTAGTGCCACTGCGTGTAGAAGAAGTCGGCGTCACCCTTGAACAGCGCCCCGCCTGTTGAAGTAAGGCTCGTATCGTAGTACTTGCCGGCAAAAAAGTGGGAGTAGCCAAGGACCAAATCGCTACGGGCATTGACCTTGTAGGTACCGAGCAAGTCAATCTCATGTCCTAGGTCGCGGCTACCCACGGTTCCGCCAGGATTGAACGAGGTATTCGTCACGTTGTAAGGACCTTGAGCTCCATTTGCCAAGAACAGGTAGTGGTACCATGCTAAAACCGTGAATCGGTCGGTCGGGTTAAAGGTCAAAATGCTATTCACATCGTGAATATTCCGGCGTCCGAACAAGTCCATGAATCCGAGGTATTTGTGGCCGAGCGGAAACAATTGGTTCCAACCGTTGTTGATGGAATCGTCACCGCTTGCCCAGTCGTAGTACATCCAAATCGTAGGCTTCATCGTCCCCGTCGCCTTCGCACCCAGACCAAAGGTCAAGGAGTAGGCCGAAATGTCCGAACCATCGGGGTTTCTACCAAATTGATAACCCAATTCGTTGTCCCACAGCACGCCATCCGCTTCACCCTTGATAGCCGTACCCAGGGTATGCACATGCAAGTTGGTGGAAGTGTCTTCGAAGCCAAGGTAGTAGGTATCGATCGGCCCGTTTTCAAACATCTTGTTCGAGTTATAAACACCCCACAAAGCTTGGTTTTGGTTTGGCGAATCAAACCTATTGAAGTTGATATTTTCGGGTCGAACTAACAAGAGATCGGTAGTTCTATCTTCATTGCTCCAAGTCAGTCTTCCGCCATCGAATCTGCGCCGATTGTTGGCCCAGTCAAGCGGCGACAAAAGCCTCTGTGAACCAAACAGCAATTCTTGACGGCCAGCACGGCCTGTCAGCTTGCCCAGGTCGGAATCTATTAGGAGCAAGTCACCAAACAGGTTCTGCGCGTCGAAGTGCTGAACTTCGATCTGTCGTGGAGCAAAGGTTTCGTACGAACTGCCTGCGTCCAAAAACTCAGCGAAAACACGGGCCCGTTTGTTAATCTTGTAGTTCGCGAAAATTCGAGTTCGGTCCAACAAGAAATCGTCGTCGCGTCCCGTTAATCCGGCACCACGCATATTGTGTTCGTTATGATATCGTAATCGATATTGACCTCCGATATCCAGCTTGCCATTGTCACCAATCGGGAGTTGCTTGAGTCCTTCGCCGAGGTTGTAGCCTTGGTAGTTGGGGTTGCTTAGGTAACTGAAGTCATTGAGATAGAATGGATCTTTGTAAGCCGTAGCTACTTTCTTTTTCAGCTCATCTTTCTTCTTCTTTTCAGCAACCGTTTTCTTTTTGGCCGCTTCCGCTTCCTTGGTGGCATCCAGCTCGCCCCGACTGGCCATTTCATTTGGCGTTCCTTCCACGATTGGGACGGAGGTGTCGGAGTAGTACTTATATTCGCCGTAGCTGGCCGATGAAGGCGCTTCCTCAACGTACACCGACCCAGATCCAGAGGCTGGGATCACCGTTTTTGAATCGTCAGGTGGCGCAGCAACGGATGTTTTGGCGGCAAGCATTGCAGCAATCAAAGCGCAAGCTCGCGAAGAATGTCGAAGTGAAATGGAATACTTCATGGACACGAAATCCTTTTCGTTTTAACGGCGGTTTTTTTGATAGCTTTTGTATGGGTACGTCGTAAGCCATGGAACGAATTGCCGCCGAACCACAGCTACTTTTGTGCGTTATCGACGAAGCGACGCTTCCCGCACGAGACAATCCTACCTCTCTGCCCCAGCTTGCCTAAATCACCTAAGCAGAAGAGCTTGCTGTCGAAGCTCAATCGAAAGACCACGGAGGCGAAGGGCGACCATGGACACTCAACTCGCTGGAATCGGTTGTTGCAGAAAAGCGAGGACGTCTGCCAATTCTTGCTGGGTCATGGAGGACTCCAATCCCTCTGGCATGAAGGACAAATTGGAACTTTGCAGGCGTTCGATTTCACGACGTGCAATGCTCCGCGAGATACCATTGGCTTGCTTGATCGTGACGCTATTGGTTGTTTCGCCAACCAACAAACCTGCCAGAATCTCTCCACTCTCGAGTAAGCAGGTATACGATTGGTATCCAGGCTGAATGTCGGCATTGGGATCTAATATATTCGTCAGCAGTTTCTCTTTGGAATGGTTCACCACTGTGGCTAGATCAGGTCCAACATTTTGTCCGACATCACCGCGGCGATGGCAGTTAGCACACAAGCGTGTGTAGACAAGTTGACCTTGGCTTGCAGTTGCGGGCAATTCTAGCGACCGTCGATAGTTTTTCAAAACTTCCGTTCGGGTCGAATTCTGGGCAACGCTAAATGTCAGCTTGGCCTGTTGCGCGATTTTCGCAACCGGATGTTGAAGCAATCGAGCTCGTTGGGTAAGCGATACACTCCTGGCTGCAATCTGACTCTTATCGATTCGATCGAGCAGACTCGATGTCCAGGATTCTCTCGATAGAAACGCATCGATCGCGACAGTTCGGAGATCGGGACTCAATTCCGGCCAAGCGGTCGTTAGCAGAACAGGAACTAATTCGATACCGCTTTGTGCGATCGCCATTATCGCCGACTTTTGCAATTCAGAATCTACCTGTGGCCTAAGCATTTGAGCCAATAGGTTGACACCTAATTCGTGGTGTTTTGGGACTCTACAGAGCATTCTCGCGGCGGCAATACGGTCTTCGTCGTTCTTGGACTCGTTCTTGGCGATCTGCGAGCGCGAGTCGAGCACCGTGTCAAGTTTTGCGACCCAAGGTGCGATAGCACCATACGGAGATTCAAGGGACATCGCATGTACGTCGGCCCCGACGCTTTGCAGTGCGAACAGCATATCGTCGAGAGCAGCGTAGTGGTCGTTGTCATCCGCAACGAGGACATTCTTCAACAGCGTCGCAATTGTCGCTTGATCATTGCGGCCCACGGATTGTCTTAATAGTGGATCGCGAAAAGCTGAGAGAGTTTGAGGGCCGAGCTTCACTAAACCTGAAACAAATACCTCGGAGTGCATGATGGCAGAACTCATGATGGCGGAGTTCATGAAGGGGTCGCCACCGAAACGGGAAGCAAGCTCCACGAGTGCTTCGCCAGCGCAACGGTCCGGCCATTGACCAAGCGACAATGCGACTTGCAAACAAACTTTCATATCTAGGTCTTGTGACAATTTGGAAACCGCGTCGACGACATTTGAATTGGAATGATTTTCAGCCAAGCGTATCGCAAGCTCGCGAACCCGCGGTTGCGAGTCATTTAAGGCCGCAAGGACCATCGAGCTGGAAAGCAATCCGAGTCCTTCCAACGTATAAAGCGCTTGCACTCGCGTTTGCGGAAGCGCACTGGTAAAATAAAGTTTCTCCAGCATTGCTGCTGCTTTGGAATCTTGCTTCCAAACGAGCATCTGTTGTGCTTTGTCTCGTTGCCAATCATTCGTAGAATCTAGGGACGCCACCAATTGCTGTAGGTCGGCTTTTTCCATCGCCAAACTGTGCTTTGGAATGGACTTCGCAATCTTTCGATCTGGCACAACTCGGTAGATTCTGCCCAGGTCATCTCCCAATCGATAATGCGGCAATAATTCCGCTTTCCCTTCCGCCGGCAACCAATCGGGATGCTCGATCATGTAGCGATACATGTCCGCGATCCAAAGGCCACCATCAGGCCCGGTGCGAACCATTACCGGCCGACACCATCGATCTTCGCTTGCGAAGAAATCAAATTCTCCCTCGTTGGTTGGCCGGGCTGATTCGAAGCTGACTCCTGCTTCCGCGAGAATGTTGTGCTGTACGAGGTTGTGAAACGGCTCGCAGGTAAATGCGTGTGACTTATCACTTTTTCCAAACAGCAAAGTGTCGCCATAAATCATGCCACTGCAGGCGGATGTGAATCGCCCGGATTGTTCAAAACTATGGAATCGCTTTTCGGGTGCACTCGCTGGATACACTGGCGGACTACCCGCTCGAACGACGTGTTGGATGGGACTCACCGTCGGCACGAATGGATTCCGTGCCAAATATCGGTCCGCGAGCACATAATGCCAAAGTGGATTTGCGTTTTGTGTTCCAAACCAATGCCCCCATGCATCGCGATTGCGACCAAATTGAGAAGGCCCTAGCTCTAGTTCCAATTCGCCGGTATCAGGCTTAAAACGAAAATCGTGACTGCCGATCTTATAAGATTGGCCATTGCGGTTGGATTTGACTTGCGTATCCAAGCCATGATTAGGGTGATGACCTCCGTTGGCGCAGTACACCCAATTGTCCAGTCCCCACCGCAAATGATTCAAACGAAGTTGCTGATTGCCTTGGTTGAATCCCTCGAACAAGACTTCACGTTGGTCGGCTACCCCATCATTGTCCGTATCACGTAAGTACAGTAGTTGCGGGGCCGCCGTAACTAGAATTCCATCTCGCCATGTGAGAATGCCCGTAGGGAAATTGAGTTCGTCGGCAAACAGATGGCTTGTTTCGTAACGTCCGTCTCCGTCGCGATCCTCCAGCACTCGAATACGTCCACCGGCTTTGCCGCGCCCATCCATGCCTAACGGATAGTCCGACATCTCCACCACCCAAAGTCTACCTGACGCATCCCAGTCGAAGGCTACTGGATCGATGACTTGCGGTTCCGATGCCACCAATTCGACCCGAAATCCAGTCGGCACATGGATACTCGCCAGAGACTCTTCGGGGGTCAATGGGCCGGAGGCAGGACTTGGTGGGTCCATCGCAATTAAGTTGGATACACCAACAGGTTGCCCGGACGATTCGTGAAGTTGCTTGGCTTCCGCATCGCTCAAGGCCCGATCAAACAAACTGAAGTAAGCGATGTTTCCTTGTAGAGGAGAAAATTGATCGCTGCGTGCACCCAGGAAAAACTCCTGGCTTCCCTGAAGGGTGGAGTCGATCTCTGCATCGATTTCCGGTTCCGGTTGGCCATTGAGGAATACACGAACACGCGCACCATCGCGAATCGCAACAACGTGGTTCCAGGATTGCGGCGGGACCAAGCTTGGTCCAATAACAACTTGATCGCGAGCGTTACCATTGAAGAACATCAATCGACCGATCGGACCAGCCCGATAGTTTCCGGATACTCCCAAATGGTCTCCTGGCGCTTGTGCATCGCCGTTGGGACCGCGAGAAAAGAGGTAGGCGGTGACGGGCCGTGCTTCATTTGGCAGCTCATTGCGAAACCACATCGAAAAGCTATATGCATCTCGCAGTTTTTCCGACTTGCCGGCCATGCGACCCGAACGCAAACTGGCAAATGCATTGGGACTAAAAGAGACATTACCGGAAAGTGGCAGGTCGTTAGAGACGGAATTCAACGGGTGAGTTAGTATTGGCCTGAGCGCTGCGATTGAGGCCGCGTAATCTGCCGGGAAAATCGGCGGCTTGGCTTGTGAGGCAAGAATCGCTTCTTCGCGTTTGCGTCGTATTTCTGCGCGGAGACGCTGCTCTGGGACTCCGGATGTTTTCCAGAATGTTCCTATCTCGGATGTGGTCAACGCACGACTGAATACAGCGATCTCATCGAGTTTGCCTTGGAGGTTTCTGCCAAACTCTAGCTTGCGAGATTCGGATACTTCGGAGACGCTCGCCTGGATTGAGTGATCCTCCGAACCATTGACATGCACGCGTACACTGGACCCAAAGCGGATGACCACGACAAAATTCCAATCATCGGCTCGGCATTTGGTCTTGGATGCTACGCCATTCAATTCGAGTTGAACTTGATGGTCGGCCTCCTGCTTCGCAACCAGGGTTTCGCCAGACGGGCCGACGTAGAGATTTCCGCTTCGCTGGCTCGCGCCGCTCGGTTCGCCCAACCAAAACCAAAACGCGAGCGTATACATTCTATTGAGCTGATCGGTATCGGCCGTCAAGCTGCCTCCAGCCAAATGCAACGCCCGGTTGATTTGGTTGGGGCCTGAAAACTTGGATGGTGTTAGTTTTTCTTGAGCGCCGATGCCACTGCCGCTGCCAGGTCCTGGTAAGTGCCAAGCAAATCCAGGACTTAGTTTGGCTGAGTAACTACCTTTGGTCGCGTCGCGCGGTGAGTTTCCATCTTCATCGTTTAACCGCCAGTAGGCTGCGGGTTTAGCATCAAGAATGGCCAATGCATAAGGGCCGTGTTCATCCGCCATGACGCGACGTGGCTGGCCAGTGACCTCCTCGAGCGCACCGACCAAGGAATCGACGATCTTGGGTTCGGCTGCTATTTCTAAGCCTGCTGTTCGGGCCGGCCAAGTCGTATAGCCCCCTAACGTATGTTGTTCAGGAGTTGGAATGTATCCGTCGGCGCCATTTGCTAATTCTATATTAAAGTGTGAGGGCGACGGAGTGCGTCCACGCAACTTTAGTCCGGTGAGTGCATACACTTCATTTGGTAAAGTTGCGATGGTCAAGTCACCTATGCGGATGGCTTGCAATTTTAGTTCGGTCTGCTGCCTCTCGTGCAGAATAAGAGCTTCCATTGCGTAGACTTCAGGAATACTTTTGGGCAGCTCATTCTCGATTTTAGCAGCGATAGGCCGTGCCCATTCCAATCGCTTTTCGTCCGGCACTCGATAACCAAGGGTGAGTTTCTTTTCGACGATTCCTAGTGGTACCGAGTCCCGGTATTCGATCTTGGCCAAGGCCTTCTCGGCATAGCGGGCCACCGATTCCGCGTAGTTGGAAATGCTCACGGTTTTCGAGGGCGATCCATAGTCCATCCACATCAGATCCCCGCTGGTACCTTGCGAGAGTGCGCACACAAAAGGTCCATTTCCATCGCCAGGTTGGTTGAGGATGGAGGCCACGTGCTTGCAAAAAAGCCCATAGTAGTCGGACGATACGGCACCCGCTCCAAAGTAGTGTTGCGAGTAGTTAGCGAGTACGGCCAGAGGACGGCCATCCTTGGTTTGCATCGAGACAACGGACAGCGTCGGATCGACCGGCCCCGACGGTCCAATTACATCGGGACTTAAGTAACCCGGATGCATGTGGGCAAGGCCGTTTGCGACTCCGAAGGGATCTACGATCATCTTATCTGGTTTGCGAATCCATCTGCGATTGTGTGTGTGCTCCCAATCGTCGATCGAAGCCCAGCCAATTCTAGCTGGCTGCAATTGGCTGTTAGCCGCAACGATAGCATCGGCGATTTTCCTGGGCAATCCGCTGGCGTAGCCCTTGTCTTGTCGTGTCCCTAAGCAAGCCATTGCGGCTGGGGCTGAGTGAGTGTGCGTCGCAGAAACCATCATGTGATCGACTGGGATGCTGGAACCACGACTCGCAAGCAACTTGGCTTCGTCAATCAATGCCATGGGCATCATGCAGGTGTCAACGATGGCAAACGCAATTTTGGTTTTTCCGTCATCGAGTACGATCGAACGAACGAAAAGGGGATCATTGATCTTGAAGGATTGCGATTCAAGGAACCCACCCGCAATGATGGCAGGAAATTCCGTCGGAGTAATATCGATCGTGGCTGCCCCGGCATGAAATGACTCTTCGGCATGTCCGGTGGTTTGCACTGCGACTTCCATCGCCAGCATTATCCAGAAAAACAATCGAAAGCAAAAACGAAATTTCGCGCTGCTTATCCATGACAAATTCGAAGTGAGGACGTTTTGCATTTCAGTCACTATGCCAGAAAGAGGAGCCAGTTTTATGCAGGGGAGGTATCGGTGACCCTATAATATACAGAAAATAGGCTTCTGCCATGGCCGACGGTGCAAGCGGCGGTCCGGATGCTGGTAGGATCCGCCACAAATTTTTTCTTTTCACTGAAACAGTTGCCAGTTTTTTCGTCCCAGTACCGTAGCGGACAGCAACACGCGACCTTGCTTTCCTCGTACGAACAAATCCACTCTCCAGCTGGGACCCGAAAATGGCTAAAATTTCACCCAATCGCCAACTACGTGATTCACTTGAACGACTCGAATCCCGACAGTTGTTAGCGGTTGCTTCTGTGGTTGAAAGCGGTTTGCTCAAAGTTTCCGGCGACGCCGATGGTGCCGTGGAGATCGTGGCCAATTCCAATGCACAATTCGACGTGAGGGACAACGGAGTTTCGATTGGGACCTTTGACGGCGTTAAGGCCATCACCATTGCACTGGACGCAAGTGGGACCGCGAATAATCTCGTCACACTCAAACTTGATGGCGCCAACGTGGATCGGGTCGTGGCGAATCTTGGTGCAGGTGACAACTCATTGATTCTTGCATCAGGAAGTATAAAAGGGAGCCTCAGCTATTCCGGTGGCAGCGGCAAAGACAATCTTGAGCTAACGGTCGGAACGACGATCGGCCGCAACGTCTATGCGAAGCTTGGCGACGGTTCGAATACATTGTCCGAATCACGATCGAATGTCTGCGGTCAGGGGACGTCGTTAGCGTGTCACGCGGGTAGCTGAGCGAGACCCGCGCTCAGGTTTGGTACGGAACTCAACGAGCGAAGGGCCTCGCTCGTCCACTGTGTTGCCTTTCGCTCCGCGAAAGTGCGTTGACGAAGCGTACTTTCGCGGAGCGAAAGGCGACAATAAAAACAATCGAAGCGTTCCCAATTTTGCAGAGGGCGAAAGATGGCGAAAAAAACAATTGCAAATAGAACATTCGGCTTCGAAACGTTGGATGAACGGCGATGCATGGCGGTCGCGAGTGTGGGCTGGGATGGGCCGGGCAAAGGTGCTGCTGACTTGACCTATTTTATCTCCAATGCGCCGACTGGACTGAGCAAAGCCGAAGTTACGACGGCCATCAAAACAGCTTTGGCTGCGTGGTCCCAGATTGCAAGTGTCCATTTTACCGAATCGAAAACTCCGGGATTGGCAAAGCAGCTGGATATTTCGTTTGGGAAAATCGATGGGGCAGGAGGGACGTTGGCGCAAGCCTATTTTCCAGCAGACGTAAACTCTTCACGCATTGCCGGGGACATTGAGTTTGATAGTTCAGAAAATTGGGAGATCGGAAACGCCAAAGGATCGTCCGCATTCGATTTGGTCCGTGTTGCAGTCCACGAAATTGGCCATGCGTTAGGCCTCGACCACAGCACCCACAGCACAGCCATCCTGGCCCCAACGGTATCGCCCAACGAATCCTTCACCGCTTTAGATCGCGACGATGTGGATGCAATTCTGTCGATCTACGCTCCGGCAAGCCCTGCGACGAGTTCGAATCCGACAACTATTCCCCCAACGACAACTCCGCCGATTCTGCGCACTCCTGCACCTACCCCGCCATTCACGCCAACGAAACCGATGGACCCGACCCAGGACTGGAGTATACTAGAGCATCGAACCAATCGTTTTCGTTGGTCCATAGGCTTCGGTGAGCTTTATCGCATTTCGGCGAGATGGCGATTTTTCGGGTGAGCATCTTGGGTGATCCATGACAGACTTTGCTTCGAAAATTGCGATGGCACGCAACGGAGCGACCGAAGCAGTGGGGGACCTTTTGGAACCTTACCGCAACTACATGCGTGTGCTTGCAGCTTCTCAGATGGGGCGACCGGTTGGGAAACGGGTCAGTCCGTCTGATATCGTACAGGACGCTATGCTGGCCGCACATCGCGATCTAGTCGACTTTCAAGGAACGACTCAGGCTGAGTTTGCTTCGTGGCTTAGAATGGTCCTCTCACGCTGTTTGCTGCGTGCCATTGAGCACAATGTGAAAGCTGAGAAGCGGGATGTGCGCCGCGAAGTTTCTATCGATGCTATTCGCTCCTCTCTGGAATCCAGCTGCGCCGGAATGGGGGATTTTCTTGCGCACAAACAAGCGTCCCCGAGTCAGATTGTGTCGGGCGAAGAAGAAGCTCTACGAATCGCTGATTATGTTGCCACACTTTCCGAGGACTATCAAAAGGTGATCGCTCTGCGCAACTTTGGCGGAATGCGATTTGATGAGATCGCGTCCCACATGAATCGGTCGCCGCAAGCGGTCAGGCTGCTGTGGCTAAGAGCCATCAATCGACTTCGAACGGTTTATTTTGCGGGGAGTCCGTCTTGAATCACCCACGAAATCAAGATTCCAAAGTATTCACGCTCGTCGATCCCTCCGAGACAGACTGGATCGATCAATTAGACCAGGCCATGCAAGACAAAGTGGTCGCCATCCTCGACGAGTATTTAGTCGAACTGGAGAATGGAGGTAATCCGTCTGTGGAGTCGATTCTGGCGGAGTATCCTGAGATTGCAAGGGCTCTGCGTTCCTCGCTAGAGAGCATACGGTTGTTAAATCGAGTGCACGGAGCATCGGACGATTTAGCGGAGAGTAGTTCTGCAACTATTCCGACTTGGGCCCATCCAAAAAACGTTGGCGGGTTCGAGATTGGTCGAGAGCTTGGACGCGGTGCCATGGGGGTTGTTTACGCAGCCAAGTTGCAATCGACCGGGAGCGAGGTGGCCATCAAATTTCTCGAATCGCAAGGAGTTCGCGATCAAGGATGTATAGAACGCTTTCGTCGAGAAGCACGGGCAGCGGAATCCTTGAATCATCCTAGCATTGTCCCGGTACACCACATCGGTTGCGAAAACGGCAGACATTATTACACGATGAAGCTCATCGACGGAGCTTCCCTTTCTCACACCATTGACATAGCCTTTCGTCGCAATCCGAATGCGAACCGTATCGTGCCAAGTAACTTAGGCGGTCTGGATGCCTTTTCAAAGTCGGGAGAGTACTATCGGAGTTTGGCCCTAGAAATGGCGAAGGTGGCTGACGCATTGCATTCAGCACACAAGATGGGAGTTGTTCATCGAGATATTAAACCATCGAATCTATTGATGGATTCGACCGGACATATTTGGATTACCGATTTCGGTCTGGCCCATGTAGAGGATGGGCTAAATTTGACTTACACTGGCGACATCATTGGCACATTCCAATACATGAGCCCCGAACAAGCTTCTGGCAAACGCGAACGCGTCGATTTTCGTTCCGATATATATAGTTTGGGAGCGACGTTGTACGAACTGTTTGCAGGCCATGCCCCGTACAGTGGAATGGATCGCGCCGAAATTTTGCGGCGCATGCAATCCTCCGAGCCTTTTCGACCCATCGCCTACAACAGCGCGTTGCCGCGTGATTTAGAAACAATCATCCGAAGAGCCATGCGACCAGATCGCGCGGATCGGTATCAATCTGCCGCTTTGGTTGCAGAGGATCTTATTCGATTCTCAAATGGCCAGCCCATTGTAGCCAACGCGGTGAGCATTGGCGAACGTGCAAAGAACTGGGCACGCTTGCACTCCGGTCGACTTGCCGTGGCGTTGCTCATGGCCCTTTTTGTAATCATGGTTGAGAGTATTTCCAATGTTCAAATAACATTGGAGAAAGAACTCACTGCCAAAGCGTTCCGATCCAGCGATTCTAACTATCGTCAGGCACGCAAAGCGGTAGATACGTTTGGGTTTCTGTTCACAGAACTGAGCGAACTTCCCGGAACAGAAGCCATACGGCGGGAGGTTTTGGCCGAGACACTGCGCTATTATCAATCATTTATCGCTTCCGCGAACACCGATCCACGACTTGCTAGCGATGTTGCTCAGACGAAACTCAAAATCGCGCAACTGACGCGGACCATCGGAAGCGTAGACGAGGCGGATCTTGCATATCGTGATGCCGTCGCCGCGCTTCGCAAAGCCAATCGGGACAAACCCAACGCCGCCCTCGCTTTGACTCTGAACCGAGCGATCAACGACTGGGTTGCGTTGCGAAGCGAACAAGGTGATCAAGCCTTCAGCAAACCGTTGCTTGTAGAAGCAAACAAGGTCGCGGACTCTATTGAAGAGGCGGGGGGGCGAGCGCGAGCCCAGGCACTTTCGCACCACACCCAAGCGATTGTCGCATTTCGCGAACGCGACCTCGAGCGAGCCATCGCAGAGAGTTCCGAATCGATTGCCATCTTGCAGAAAATGGAAAGTACTCAGTTGTCCATGATCGATTGCGAATATGAAATCACGGATGGCTACCTTGCAGACGCCTTGATTAACCTCTCGGTCATGCTCGGGGAGGCGGGACGTAACGGTCCAGCCGAGAGGGCTGCAGCCCAAGGATTAGCGTTGCGACAAAGAGTTGTGGCTGCATCCGAAACGCCAGACGCCATCAAGCGACTGGCATTAGCCTATAGCAACTCGGCATCCGTCCTTTGGCGCAACGGAAGATCTCGAGAGGCGATCGAGTCTTACGAGCAAGCCATTGTACACTTCGACCATGTTATCACTCTGGTCTCGTCGCCATTGGCACCCCGCCGTGAGCTATCGATCACTTTGAATAATCTTGGAATGGCCTTTTCATCGCTCGACCGTTATGGCGAGGCAGATGCCCTATTTCGACGTGCCATCGCTATTGCAGGCACGTCAGCCGATTCCGATATCAACGACGCAGGGGCTTCGCAGCGGGCGGCTGGCATATGGAATAACCTGGGTGTGTTATTGAAAAAACAAGGATACAAACTAGGTGCTTCGGAGGCGTTTCAAAAAGCTAGCGAATACCAACGACGAGTTTGTAGGCTTTTGCCAGGGCACTCAAACGAGTCGGTGGTGTTGAGCCAAATTCAAGCAAATTTATCCTCGCTGTAGTTTTCGATCCGTGTAGCACCTAGAATGAACAACATCGCAGTTCCTACGATGGAGGTCGAATAGGCCTTTCAATTACCCAAGAGGCAAATGAATGTTCCATCCCAAAAGGAAACGCCAACTAGCTTTTGAGCAATTGGATCATCGTATTGCGATGAATAGCGATATGCATCCTTTCGCGTCTGTCGCGTACGAACCCGTGCCGATTCGCGATTTTGCAACGCGTATTGAAATACGCAGTGTCTCGATTGTGACAACTTTTCCTGCGTATGCGGTCGTACAATATGTGGTCGCGCAACACCCGTTGAATCCTTCGCCAACACAACATCGAACGGAACCAGTTCGATTGAGAATCAATATGGGAATGCGGGCGCCTGCCGAAGGCGAATCAAGTCAAAGCGTAAGTATCAATCCTCCATCTCAAACGGTTCTTTCTTTCGGCACGAGCCTCGCAGTCTCCAGTGCGGCATTGGCTAGATCCAGTCCCGACGTATCTAGATCGAGTGTTGACGTGCCTAGTTTGAATATCGATGCGCCACGGCCGGAGCCACGCACTCAAACGCCTAGGGCAGCGGCAAGTTCACCTCGCGAATTCGTTGCCGCACATCCCACACGAAATTCAAGCCCCGTTCCGCTCATGGAGTCTTCACCTGCCAAAGTTGGGGGCGAAGCCGGATTGAATTCGTCTCAAAAAACTGTTTTGCAATCGCAATCGTACTTGGCTCTAGAATTGATTGCCTCCACCTCCACCCAGTCGTTGCAACCCAAGAACTTGGCGTTAACAAAAAAGACGGATACCACTAATTCTGCACACAACGGAATGCTAACCTTTTCGATGCGTGAAGCCGCGGATCGATCGGCCGCAACGGGGAGTTCTCGCGAAAAGAATCATGGAAATAGATTTGAAACTTTCAGTGATTTGCAATTGGTGCAAACGGCCGAAGCCGATCGTTTGCGAACAGGGATTTTAGGCTCATCGAAAAAACTTCCAGTGCCCAAAGGCATGATTGAGATCTGTGCCAGCGATGCAGTCAATTCCCAAAGACGTTCACAATCTACTGTTTCGGGGGGGGCCAACAACCCTTTTGAAATCTTGCAATTGTTTATCGGTTCGACCAATATGGTACAGGGTGCGGGCGGAACTCAGGTGTCCAACGCATCCAGAATGATCGAGACTGATTCTCAATCAGCTGAATCACCGGAGTTGGCGACGAAAGAAGACTCCATCCTGGCTCTCGCTGTAGGCGTCGTGTTTGCGATAGCCTTTCGCCAAAACAAAAAACAGAAGTACCTGATAGGCGAATGCAAATTCCTAACGAGCTAAAGAGTCGAGCTTGTTGGTTTCACGAACCTCGACAACTGCAAGAATCCTAGATTCGGAGACAATCGCTGATTGGTTGCTAAGTCCGCAGCAAGCTCCCCCAACACGCTTGTAAATTTAAAGCCGTGTCCAGATAGGCCTGCTATGATCGTGACCTGTGGACAGCTCGGGAGGGTATCGATGATGAAATTTTCGTCCGGCGTCATGGTGTAGTAGCACCCGGCCCAACGAGTCATGCGACGACTGACCTGTGGCAAATTGGCTCCCAGGAATGTTTCGACCGCCGACTGATCTCCAGAATTTCGTTGGTGAACTCCATCGATTTCAAAATTGGCAGTTTCGCCACCGCTGTGCCTGGCGATCTTCAAGCCAAAAGCATCGCGCTTTGGGAATCCGTAAAAATGCCCGGTCGGCGTCTCGTAAAAGAAACAGGGAAAGCCATCGGCCTCGCAATACGCATGGTCGTTTGTCTCGTACCAATAAAGGTGTTTGTGCAACACTGTTAGCGGGATACGGAACTGGCTGAGCAATTCGCCTGCCCATGGGCCAGCAGCAAGGATCAGCTTTTCAGCTCGATAGACTTGATTTCGCGTGCGCACCGATACGCCCTTTCCATCCGTCTCCCAACCGACTACCTTCTGATTCATAATCAACTCCGCTCCTAGATCCGCAGCGCAACGGAGATGTGCTTGGACACACGCTTCCACGTTGAGATAACCCGCATCTTTTTCCAGGACCACCGACCAAGAATCATCGCCCCGCAGCCAGGGGTAGCGAACCATTGCTTCCGCCATAGTCAGTCGCTCAATTGGCAAGCCAAATTGAGCCGCGCTTGTCAGAACGCCAGGAACGACGACACCGTCAGCCGGTCCAATCTCGAGTAGGCCGGTCGCGTGATACAATTGTGAGCCTGTCCGTGATTCTAATTCTCGCCAAAGATCATAAGCCCGACAAAGAAGCGGAACGTACGATGGATGTTCAAAATACGACTTGCGAATGATTCGGGTTTCACCGTGGGAGCTACCGCGGTTGTGCGGCGGCGAATACTGGTCAATGCCGAGGATTTGATGCCCTTGTTTGGCGATCGCAAACGCCGCAGCGCTTCCAACGCCACCTAAACCGAGAACAATCACATCGTAAGTCATTGACATGTTCCGATTCTATTCTTGTTGCTAGAGCGTGACGGGAAACTAGCAGCGTCAGCCACGTGGTGGTTCATTATTGTAATGAATATAGCGAACATTGTAATGAATATAGCGAACCAGTTTTGTGCCCTTCTCGTGTCGCTGCTTTGCAGTGTGGTCCTTGCTTTACGTCGTCAACTTAGCCCCATTGACACAACCACTAAAGGACACGGATCGAACACTTATGTCGAAAGTTTGGCAGGACGTCGTCAAGTCACTTGCTTTTATTAGTGTGCCATCCGTGATCATGAGTGGTTCAATTAGCCTGCCCTAATTGCCAAAGCCAACTGGTGACGTGGTCCCCCGCGTTTTGTACCCACTTAACAATTCGCTTATCTATCGCACCCGCTTGCAGCCAATGCCATGCAACGATCCGCTAGAAGGCTCTTGAGCCCATTTGATTGCCATACGCTCAGTGGGCACGAGGGCGCATCGATTCAACTTCTTGCAATTCACTTAGGAACGCTCAAAATTCTTTGCAAACTGCCGATGACAAAAAACCCGTGCTCTCTACAATACTGTTAATTGCTTGTGAAATTTTTCACAAAGTCGTTGTCCTTAGGATTTGGCCGTGTCAAATTACTTACCCATCCTTATTTATTTAGTAGCGGTCGTCGGCTTTGCTGCTGTCTCCTTGGTGCTTCCTCACATCGTGGCACCACGCAAGCGAACTCGCGTAAAAGGCTCACCCTATGAGTCCGGTATGGATCCGATCGGTGACGCGAGAAAACCCTTCGACATCAAATTCTATTTGATAGCTATCCTGTTCTTGGTTTTCGACGTTGAACTTCTTTTCATCTATCCCTGGGCCGTATCGCTTCAAGCACCTGACGGTGTTCCTTTAGCCTTTCGTCCCGCAGTTTTAGCGGTCCTACTCGTATTGATAGCGACCTTAGCGCTTGCCTACGTGGTTGCATATCGCAAAGGAGTCTTTGATTGGCGACACAAATAAACAAACAGCTTGGCGATAACATTTTCCTAACCCAGCTGGACGCGGCTGCCTCATGGGCCCGTGCCAACAGTCTTTGGCCTATGCCATTTGCAACCGCTTGTTGCGGTATTGAATTGATGAGCACGGCAGCGAGCAAGCATGATTTGTCCCGTTTCGGTAGTGAAGTCATGCGATTCTCGCCGCGGCAATGCGATTTGATGATCGTGGCTGGACGCGTTGTGATGAAGATGCTTCCGGTGCTTCAGCGCATTTGGTTGCAGATGCCCGAGCCAAAATGGTGTATCTCGATGGGTGCCTGTGCTTGCACGGGTGGCGTTTTTGATACCTATGCTGTGGTTCAAGGGGTCGATAGGTTCATACCAGTTGACGTATATGTCCCTGGCTGCCCACCCAGACCTGAGCAACTGATTCGCTCGATTATCGACCTGCAGGAAAAGATCCAGTCCGGTGGCACGGTTAACGCACGCGAGTTCAAATTACGGATTCTTCCCGAGGGTCCATCTCGTTTCGATGAGGACGAGTTGGTGCGAATTCGAGAACGCAATGGGTTTAAGCTGGAAGATCAAAAATACGATCCGGTGCACTAGAAACTCGACGCAACATTAAAGAGCTTTCATCCAATTAGCTGGGACTGAACATGGTAAACCAATCCACCGATCCTAAACGAAGCGAAATCGAAGCCGTAAGGCTGCGAATAGCTGATATGTTGCCGGGTATCTCGCTCGAGTGGTCCGAGTTCCGAAGCCAAACTCGCGTGATTTGTCCAGCAGCTGAGCTCTTGAAGTGCTTGAAAGCGTTCAAGGCGGTGGGCTTCGATCAATTGACCGATTTGACTGCCGTCGATTTGCTTGAGTACGGTAACGTGAACGATCGTTTCGAAGTCGTCTACTGTTTGCTCAATGTAGACTCGGGGCTTCGCTTGATCGCAAAGACCTATCTAAACGAACCTGACTTGACGATACCGTCAGCCACCTCTGTATGGTTTGGTGCGAACTGGCCGGAGCGTGAAGTGTACGACATGTACGGTATCATCTTCGCAGGCCATCCCAATTTCAAGCGACTGCTCCTGCCGGAAGAGTTTCAGTCCTTTCCATTGCGAAAAGACTATCCTGTCAAGGGCCGCGGCGAGCGTCATAATTTCCCAGTCATTACAAGAGCAGAAAGCTAAGCGGAGTTTTTTAGCATGCCGTTGGAACTGCTCGATAGTCCAGACTTGGACGCAAATAAACGCGAAGGTCTCTGGACACTCAATTTTGGACCGCAACACCCAGCCACGCATACGACACTGCGTTTGGTGTTGCAGCTCGATGGCGAAATGGTGATGGATGCAGAGCCTGATATAGGATTTCTGCACAGTGGCTTCGAAAAGCTCGGCGAAGTGTTGGACTTCAACCAATATGTAACCATCGTCGACCGCATGAATTACATCTCGCCGATGGCCAACGAAATCGCTTGGCATCATGCTGTCGAGAAGTTGCTTGGGATAGAACTGACACCCCGTTGCACGTACATTCGGACAATATTCGCCGAGTTGATGCGATTGCACGATCACTTGCTCTGTTTAGGAGCCTGTGTTCTTGACCTGGGTGGTGCAACTGCCTTCATGTATGCGTTTAATGAGCGAGAAACCATCTACGAGATTTGTGAGAGGGCGTCAGGCCAGCGATTTCATACGTCCTATACGCGAGTCGGTGGCTTGCTGTACGACGTGACCGACGATTGGGTCGCGATGGTCAAGGACTTTGTTAGGAAATTCCCAAAGGTCTATCGCGATTTCAGCGGATTGGTCATGAAGAACCGGATCTTCGTGGAACGCATGCGGGATGTTGGTATCCTCTCGCGGGAAGAAGCCATTGCCGGAGGTGCGACCGGTCCTGTCGCACGAGCCAGCGGGGTTGTTCGCGATCTTCGTCGCGACGAGCCTTATCTTGCTTATGACGACTTTGATTTCGACGTTTGTGCCAGCCAAGGTGGCGATTGCTACGCACGCTTCCAAGTTCGCATGATGGAGATGCTTGAGAGCATCAAGATCATCGAGCAAGCGCTCGACAAGTTGCCGCAAGGACCGATCTTCGCAAGCGATAATGGCAAAACTGGAATGCCGGACAAAAAGGAAGTGTACCGAAGCATCGAGGGGCTGATCCACCATTTCGAAAGCATCATGCCAAATCGCCAGATGCAAGCACCGAAGGAATCGGTGTATGCGGCCACGGAATCGCCAAACGGCGAACTCGGCTATTACATTGTTGGCGACGGGACATTCCGAGCGTATCGCGCTCGAACCCGGCCACCCTCCCTAATGCATTTTGCGTTATTTTCGAAACTGATTCGAGGCTGCATGTTAAGCGACGTCGTTGCGGTTCTCGGAAGTCTTAACATCATCGCTGCGGAGTTGGATCGATGAGCGAATTGAGTAGCAATGCAAAGAAAGTAATCGAGGAGCACCTTGGTCGCTACCCTAGCAAACAAGCTGTCACCCTCCCTGCCTTGCACGTCGTCCAAGAAGAGAAGGGATGTGTCAGCCGCAAGGCAATTAAGGAAATCGCGGATATTCTGGAATTGTCGCCCGCTCAGATCAACGACACCCTTTCGTTCTATGGCTTCTTCCGAACCGAAGAAGACCCACTTGGAAAGAAACGCGTTTGGATATGTCGGTCCCTCCCATGCATGTTGCGAGGCGGCGAGGAATTGCTGGCCGAATTGTGCGAACGCTGGGGAATCCAGCCTGGGCAAACAACGCCGGATGGCGAAGTGACTTTGGAGTTAGCCGAATGCTTGGGTGCCTGCGATGGTGCTCCTTGCATGTTGATCGATGATGAGCTGAACCTTTGTGTCACCGCGGATGATGTCGAAAAACAGGTGCGAGGTCAAGCATGAGAAACGAAGAATTCAAGCCAATTCTGCTGGCAAGGCAAGGCAAGCCGAATAGCCATAAGTTGGCAACCTACCGCGCAGACGGTGGGTATCATGCCCTTGCCAAGGCGTTGGCGATGAAGAACACGGAAGTCATTGACGTGGTTAAGGCGTCAGGCTTGCGTGGCCGCGGAGGAGCTGGTTTTCCAACGGGTCTCAAGTGGACTTTCCTGCCTAAGGACTTGAACGGACCTGTGTATCTTTGCATCAACGGTGACGAAAGCGAACCGGGTACGTTCAACAATCGTGTGCTGATCGAACAAGATCCGCATCAAGTCCTCGAGGGGATCGTCATCAGCAGTTTTGCGACGCGAACGACCACTGCCTACTTTTACCTCAGGTATGAATACGGTCGCTGCTATCGCGTGCTCAAAGACGCGATCGATGAAATGTATGACAATAACTTGCTGGGAAAGAATATTCTTGGCTCTGGTTACGACTTGGACATACACTTGCATCGCGGCGCCTGCGCTTATATTTGCGGCGAAGAGACAGGGCTCATTGAGAGTCTTGAGGGCAAACGAGCTTGGCCACGGATCAAGCCTCCGTTTCCAGCGATTGAGGGTGCGTTTCGTAGGCCAACGGTGGTGAACAACGTAGAGACCATGGCCTGCATTCCGCACATTCTCAATCGAGGCGCTGACTGGTTCATGTCGATGGGCATTCCGAGGGATCCCAACAACACTCGCGATGCTGGGTCGTACGGGCCCAAGCTCTATTGCATCAGCGGTCACGTTAATAAACCGGGTCTGGTCGAATTGCCGATGGGCATTTCCGCTCGCGACTTGATCGACAAGCACGGCGGCGGCGTTTGGAAGGATCGCAAAGCCAAAGCAGTTGTTCCCGGCGGAATCAGCATGGGCTTCATGAGCGAAAAAGAACTCGACACACCGCTCGATTTTGCTGGCCCAGGAAGAGTCGGTTGCTTAGGGCTTGGTACTGCAGCCGTTATCGTGATCGACGACCACACGAGCATGGTCGACGTACTGTACAACGCATGCCGATTTTTTGCACATGAGTCCTGTGGCCAATGCACACCCTGTCGCGAAGGGACCGCTTGGTCGACCAAGATTCTCGAACGCATTCGTGATGGCCGAGGCAAGCTTAGCGACATCGACGTATTGCTTGAAATATCCTCTTCGATAGGCACCATTCCTGGGACCACGATCTGCGGTTTGGCCGACGGTGCCGCTTGGCCTATTAAGACTGCGATCAACAAGTTTCGTCCTGAATTCGAAGAGTACATCAAGAGCGGTCGCAAAAGCGAAAGCCGATCCCTGGCCGGCACCCACTAGAAATCAACCTTATCGAGCCGTTGTCGCCAACTGCTCCGAAAACAGTACCGAACAATACAGTACCGAACAATTGAGACAATTGTTCTACTTACAGTCTACACTCCACACTCCACACCATTCCGGAAACGACACAAGTGGCAAAGGTAATCGTCAACGACATCGAAGTCGATGCAGATGCTAAGGACAATTGCATTCTCGCGGCTCGTAAGGCCGGCGTCGAAATTCCGCATTACTGCTGGCACGAGGCTCTGTCTGTCGTCGCCTCCTGTCGCATGTGCTTGGTCGAAGTCGGTGAAAAGAAGCCCGACGGCAGTGTGGTCATGGGACCCAAACTGGTACCTGGCTGCCAGACTCCGATCAAAGAAGGAACGGTCATTCGCACGGACTCGGCAAAGGTCAAAACGGCGCAGCAGATGACGCTTGAATTGCTGTTGCTAAACCACCCGCTCGATTGCTCAATCTGCGATCAAGCTGGCGAATGCTACTTGCAAGACTACACCTACAAATATGGCAATCCGGTAAGTCGATTGG